>CABSFC010000087.1 GCA_902476875.1 uncultured Oscillibacter sp.
TGGAAAGAAAGCCGGACTGGCTGCCCGGCTTTCCTGTCCAAATTTATTGTAATAGTGAGGAGAGGGTATGATCGTATTCCAAATCATCCTCTATCTGCTCCTGTTTACAGGGATGGTGGCGCTGGCTGTCCAGGGCGGAGCGGTAAATGGCTTGTTCTTCTACCCCAAGCCGGTGCAGGAACGGGTCTATGCCATCGGACTGGCGGACAGGACGGCCATGGGCAAGAGAAGGAAACGGTTCATGGTGCTGTTTTACCTGGTCATGCTAGGCGCACTGCTATTCATCATTGGAGTTTGGAATGGAGTCCGGGATTTTAAGACCGCCTATTGGCAGGCGCTGCTGTTCCTGGAAGTGATGAACTGGTACGACGGCGTCGTGATCGACAAGCTGTGGGTGGGACACAGCAAATTCTGGGCCCTACCCGGTACAGAGGATATCCCCTTTGTGCAGACATGGAAGCAGGTGCTGAAAAAGCGGGGATTCCTGACCTTGATCTGGATCGTGGGGGCGGCAATCGTGGCAGGGCTGGTCGTTTTGATTTTTTGAATGTGGTCTGATTGACCTGCCGAAAAAGGAAGGAGCCGTATTGGATGAAAAACAGACAGCATTTGCCCATGTATGGCGTGGGGCCGGTCTATGTCGCCGTTATCCTTGCGTTGACTGCGGCTGGAATTGTACTGACCGCCGTCGGATGGATACCAACGGCGCGGGCGGAGTTCCTTCGGATCCCATTGTGGATCATTGGGATTCTTCTGATCGTTTTCGGTATCTGGCTTTGGTACAGCGCCGTTTTTCGCGCCAAGGTGGACGACCATATTAAAAATAACACCCTGGCCACCAGTGGCGTGTACGCCTGGGTGCGCAACCCCATTTATTCAGCGTTTCTGCTGGCCTGCACCGGAGCACTGCTGCTGGCGGACAACCTGTGGCTGCTGATCCTGCCACCGGTGTTCTGGCTTTATTTAACGGTACTGATGAAGCTGACTGAGGAAAAATGGCTGGCGGCGCTGCACGGCCAGCCCTATCAGGATTACTGCGGCCGGGTGAACCGCTGTATTCCGTGGTTTCCGGGAAAGTTGAGGAAAAAGTGATGAGGACACCCACGATTTATCGCAGAAAAACGATCACCGCACTGGTGTGCGGTATGCTGGGCTGTATATGCTTCGGTGCCGGCGATTGGCTGATGATCTATGGAGACACGGCGTATATGGGGAGCATATCCTGGCTGACGGTGGGTACAGCGGCCATTGCCCCCTGGCGCAATGCCCTTGCCATGGCGCTGGCGTTTCCCGGTATCCTTTTCTATGGCGTTGCCTTGTTTGCCATTGCATGCTTTTTGAAAGAGGAGAGGCAGCGAAAAGTATATCATTATCTGACGGTGTTCAGCCTGACGCCCTGGCTATGCCTGCATCTGTTTTACATCATGATTTTATACGGGTTTGCCTGGATGTCCGGCAATGGTTATGCCGCAGCGGCACTCCCTGTATCGGAGGCTTTGTTCGCGCACTTATCCTGGCTCGTTATCGTAAGTGAAGTGCTGATGCTTCCGCCGTACCTCTACTGGTTTTGGGTGCTGGCGCGGGGAAAGAGTGTTTTCTCTAAGGGAATGGCCTTGTCAAACCCGCTGGTATTTTACGTTCTTTTGAAGCTGGCAACGATGCTGATGCCGGACTGCGCCTTTCGGCTTGCCTTTATCAACGGGCTGATGAGCGAGAGTATGATGATCTGGTTTGCGATTATGGCATTGTGGAGCACCCGCCATCGGGAAAACCGCCGCATTCCATAATCCCGGAAAAAGGAGAGCAAGGAACATGGAAAAAGTAAATATTCAAGGCGTGCCGGAGACCATGCTGCAGACATTGTTTGCCCGTGCTGCCCATTCTCAGAAAAAGGAACACAAGTTCTATGATAAAAAGGCCATAGAGATCGTAAAGCAACTGGACTATGACTTCTCCAAAGCGGAGAAGGATGCGGCCATGAGCAGCGGCGTCATCGCCCGCACCATTCTGCTGGATCGGTTGGTGAGCGCCTTCTTAGCGGAAAACCCGGATGCAACCGTTGTTAATATCGCCTGCGGCCTGGATACACGGGTCTACCGGCTGGATAATGGACAGGTTCGCTGGTACAATCTGGATCTGCCGGAGGTCATCAATATTCGGCGGCGCTTTCTGGATGAGCAGGGGCGCATCTCCATGATCGCCAAATCGGCTATGGATGAGAGTTGGGCTGCGGAAATCGAAGATCCAACAGGGAAGGTGCTTGTTGTGATCGAGGGCTTGGTCATGTATCTGACGGAGGCGGATGTAAAGAAAATTCTATCCATTATCTGTAACCGCTTTGAACACGTGGAGATCATCATGGAGACCATGAATCCCTTCATCATGCGGCATATGAAGGAGAAATCCATCGAGGCCAGCAAGGCCCGTTTTACCTGGGGCCTGAAAAGCGGCAGGGAGCTGGAGAGCATGGCGCCGGAACTTACATGGATCAAGGATGTAAGCCTGGTGGAAGGAATGAAGGAGCTGTACCCGGTCTATCGGGCGCTGGGACGGATACGGCCTGTCAGAAACATCTCCAACAAGCTGGTAATACTGAGAAAATAAGCTGTCAGCAATCATGAAAGGAGTCTATGACAATGAATCAAATGAGTGTATGGAAACAACTGACGCAGCTTCCGTTTTTGCAGCTGTATGAAAAGCTGGTGAATTCCGCCATGCAGATGGATGTGTTCTCCCAACTGACTGAGAAAATCACAGCGCAGGAGCTGGCGGCTAAGATGGGCTGGCATGAGGCAAACACCGGCTATTTGCTCAGCGGCCTGACCGCTATCGGCTTTGTTCAGAAGGACGGGGATCTGTACCAGAACAGCCCGGAAGCAGAGCGGTATCTGGTCAAGGGAAAACCGGAATATTTGGGCGGCTTCATCCTGTATTATGGAATGAATGAGGGGACGATGCCCATGGATGTGGCCAAGCTGGTAACGGAAGGCCCTCAGCCTATGCAGCAGCAGGCCATGGACGGGCAGCTGGACTTTACAGCGATGGGCGCAATGCTCCGTCAGGCGCAGGAGGGCTACCGTCAGCAGGAGCTTTTGAAGATCGTCCGCTCTCTGCCTGAGAATGACAGCATCCAAAAGGTGCTGGATATCGGCTGCGCCACGGGCCTACTGGGGCTGGCTGTCATCGGTGACGCTCCGGAGCGAACCGGCGTCCTGCTCGACCAGCTGCCGCCGTCTTTGATCGAGGAATCTGTGGAAGCCGCCGGGCTTACCGGCCGGGCCTCTGTGGTAAACGGCAACTTCATGACGGATGATCTGGAAAGCGGTTATGATTTGATCCTGGCAGTGTCTGTTATGCTGTTTGCCAAGGGACAGATGGAGGTGTTGCTGAAAAAGTGCTATGACGCCCTGAACCCCGGCGGCGTACTTTTGATCGTATCCGAAGGGATTCAGAGAGATCTGACCGGCCCATGGGATATGGTGATGGGATATCTGCCCTACTATTTCCAGGGAATGGATATGGGCGTCCTCCAGAATGAGGTCGTGGATGCGGCCAAAAAGGTGGGCTTCACCCGCTTTGAAAAGCGGACGGAGCTGCTTTGCTCCGGTACACAGGATATCGATATCATCCGCAAATAAGCAAAGATAAATAAAACGCGCGGTGAGTCTCCCAAATGGAGGCTCACCGCTGTCATTATGTAAGGGGAATATCTGCAGAAAACTGGACAACCAGAGAGCGGGGGACAGAATAACTGGCCGCCGCTCTTTTTGAAGTGGTAGAAAATATGTTCGGTAGAGTCTATTTTGCTCTTGACATTTCCTTGTAAAAAGTGTAAGCTAACTTCGTTAGCTAATTAGATTAACATATTGGAGGAGTGGAGCGGAATGCCACGGGATAAAACGGCCAGCCATGAAAAGATTGTGGAAGCCGCTATGCGGGAGTTCCAGGAAAAGGGTTTTGAGCGTGCATCTATGAAGGCAGTAGCCGACGCGGTAGGGATGACCTCGGCGGCGATATACCGCCACTTTGCCAGTAAGCAGGATATGTTTGTGGCCTTAGTGCAACCAGCCGTTGACGCATTGGATGCTTGGAAAAAGAAGCATGTGGCCGCCAGCTATGATGTACTGGAGCACGGAAAGCCTGAGATCATGTGGGACATGTGGGATTTTAATGGAGATTGCAGCGATGTCAGTATGGTGCTGAATGTGATGTACCAGCAGCCTGAAACCTTTCGTTTGCTGCTCTGTTGCTCGGCGGGCACTCCTTATGAGAATTACGTCCACGACATGATCGAACAGAGCACCGATGAGATGATGCGCTTTCTGAAGGTCTGTAAGACTCGGGAGATTCCCGCAAGGGAGATCCAACGGGATGAGATGCACATGCTGGTCAGCGCCTATTGCGCAGCGCTTGTCCAGCCTATCGAGCACGGATATGACAAGGCGGATGCTGAGCGCTACTTGAAGACCATCGTGGATTTCTTCACGCCAGGCTGGCGGATGATCACCGGTCTATAAATACGGTCTACTATAAGGGGAAGAGATTCCCCTTTAGTTAAGAAAATGAGTTAGCATTAACTAACCAAAAGGAGATGGATTCATATGAACGGAAAAACTGAGAAAAAGCGTTCGCCGGTTTCCTGGCTGATGGAACTGGCGGGTCCCCGCAGATGGGAGTATCTGTTCAGCGTGCTGGCGGCCCTGGCCGGGGTGGCCTGCTCGCTGGTTCCATACTTTATTATGATCGAGCTGATCCACGCCCTGCTGGACGGTACAGCGGATAAAGCGTGGTGTATGAATCGATGCCTGGTCATGGGGGTATGGTGGGTGCTGCGCTATGTGCTGCATTCCATTTCCACCACCACATCCCATCACGCCACCTTTCATGTGCTGGCGAATATGCGGATGCGTCTGATGAACAAACTGGCGACGATGCCCTTGGGTACGGTATTGGATAAGTCCTCTGGCTCCTATAAGAACATCATTGTGGAGCGGGTGGACTCCATCGAAACGACGCTGGCCCATATCGTGCCGGAAATGACCTCCAACATCGTGGGCGCCATTGCAGTGATGGTGCTGCTGTTCTGTGTAGACTGGCGCATGGGACTGGCCATGCTGGTGGTGGTGCCGCTGGGGGTCCTGTGCTTTCTGTCCATGTTCAACGGGTACGAGGAAAAATTCCAGCGCAGCATCAACTCCACGAAGATATTGAACGACACGGCGGTAGAATATATTAACGGCATCGAGGTCATCAAGGCCTTCGGTCAGTCCAAGACCAGCTATGCTAAGTTCGTGTCAGCAGCCAAGGAGGGTGCAGACTGCTTCATTGAGTGGATGCAGAGCTGCATCTTCGGCCAATCCGCCGGTATGGCGGTCTTTCCCTCCACGCTGATCGGCATTTTGCCAGTGGGCTGCCTGCTGTATATGCATGGCTCCCTGGCAGCAGAGACTTTTATCTCCGTGATCATACTGTCTTTCGGTGTCATGCAGCCGCTGATCACCGCCTATTCCTATACAGACGACCTGGCCCAGCTGGGCACCATCATGGGAGAGGTCGCCGGTATCCTGGAACAGGAGGATCTGCATCGCCCCGAAAAGGCAAAAGAACTACCCAGGGACAATTCTATCGAGTTGAAGGATGTCCACTTCGCCTACCATGAGAAGGAGGTGCTCCACGGCGTCAGCCTGCGCATCAAGCCGGGTACGGTGAACGCCCTGGTGGGTCCCTCGGGCAGCGGAAAGTCCACCATCGCCCGCCTGATTGCCTCCCTGTGGGATGTGGACAGCGGCAGCATCCTGCTGGGCGGCGTGGACATCCGGGACCTGCCGCTGAAGGAGTGCACGGACCGTATCGCCTATGTGTCCCAGGACAACTACCTGTTTGACCTGTCTGTTATGGACAACATCCGCATGGGCCGCAAGGGGGCCACGGACCAGGAGGTCATAGAAGCGGCTAAAGCCTGCGGCTGTCACGACTTTATCATGAGTCTGGAGAACGGCTACCAGACCATCTGCGGCTCCTCCGGCGGGCATCTGTCCGGCGGTGAGCGCCAGCGCATCTCCATCGCCCGGGCTATGCTGAAGGACGCCCCGGTGATCATCCTGGATGAGGCAACCAGCTACACCGACCCGGAGAACGAGGCGGTCATCCAGTCCGCCTTGGCCCGGCTGATAGATGGAAAGACGCTATTGGTCATTGCCCACCGGCTATCCACGGTGGCGGATGCGGATCGCATTTTTGTGGTGCAGGACGGCCAAATCGCCGCCCAGGGCACCCAGGCGGAGCTGCTGGAGAACTGCGTGCTTTACAAGGAGATGTGGGAAGCTCATATGAGCGTCAAGGATAACGACGGGGAGGTGGCGTAAATGCTTCAGACACTGAAAAAGTTCTTTGCCTTCTGCGGGGAGGACAACCGCAGACTGTTTATGACCTCCATCTGGCTGGGGGTGCTCAGCGCCATTTGCTCCGCCATGCGCATCCCAGCGACCTATCTCGTGATCTGTGCCCTGCTGGAAAACAATGTGACCATGGCAACGCTCTGGCTCAGCTTTGCCATCATCCTGGGCTCCGTCATTATCACCACTCTCATCAACATGAAGTCCACCATGCTCCAGACCCGGGGCGGTTACCGGGCCTGCGCCAACAAGCGCATAGAGATTGCCGAGCATCTGCGCTACCTGCCCATGGGCTGGTTCAACGCCAACAGCCTGGGGGAGGTGGCCTCTGTCACGACCAACACCATGGAGAATATGGCCAACGTGGCCACCCGTGTAGTCATGATCACCACGAAGGGCTTCCTGACCACCGGCGTCATTGCTATTATGATGCTGCTTTCCGACTGGCGGGTAGGCTTCATTACCCTGGCAGGGCTGTTGGTGTTCCTGCTGGTCAACGCAATCATGCAGCGCAAAGAACAGGCGGTGTCCCAGCGAAAATTTGATGCGGACGAGCGCCTGGTGGCCAAGGTACTGGAATATGTGCAGGGGATTACAGAGGTGAAAAACTTTGACCTGACCAAAGACACTACCACCCAAGTGGGTGACGCCGTGGAAGAGTGCCGTAAAGCTGCCTTTGGCATGGAGGTACCCTCGGTGATCTTTATCTTCCTGCAATTTCTGGCAAACAAGTTTACCGGAGTGGCCGTGTGCGCCTCGGCGCTGACTTTCTACTTCAACGGCACGATGCCCCTGGCCAAATGCCTGATGATGCTGATCTGTTCCTTCATCCTCTTTGAGCAGCTGGACAGTGCGGGCAGCTTCTCCACGCTGTTCCGCTCTATCGACATTGGCGTAAATAAGGCCAACGCTATTTTGAATGTGCCGCCTATGGATATTGACGGTCGGGATTTCACCCCGGAGCGCTGTGACATTGCCCTGGAGCATGTGGACTTCTCCTACGACCAGAAAAAGATCCTCGACGATGTTTCCCTTACTGTTCCCGAGAAAACCACGGTGGCCATCGTTGGCCCCAGCGGCAGCGGCAAGACCACCCTGTGCCACTTGATGGCCCGCTTCTGGGATGTGCAGGGCGGACAGGTCACCTTGGGTGGCCAGGATGTACGGAATTACAGCTATGACAGCCTGATTCGCAATTTCTCCTTCGTGTTCCAGCGTACATACCTGTTCTCCGACACCATTGCAAATAATATCCGCTTCGGAAAGCCGGAGGCCTCTATGGACGAGGTCATTGCCGCCGCCAAAAAGGCCCGCTGCCATGACTTCATCATGGCCTTACCGGAGGGCTATGATACGATGATCGGTGAGGGGGGTGCCTCCATCTCCGGCGGCGAGCGCCAGAGAATCACCATCGCCCGGGCCATCATGAAGAACGCTCCTATCATCGTGTTGGACGAGGCCACGGCCAATGTGGACCCCGAGAACGAGAAAGATCTGGTGGAAGCCATTGGTGAACTAACTCATGATAAGACCGTCATCATGATCGCCCACCGACTGAAGACAGTCCGCCACGCGGATCAGATCCTTGTGGTGGATGGCGGCAAAATCGTCCAGCAGGGTACCCACGACGAGTTGGTGGGACAGGACGGTATCTACCGCCGCTTCGTGGTAGAGCGCCGCCAAGCTGCTGGTTGGAAAGTTTGATTCCATTTAACATACTTTAGACAATAAGCAGGCTTGCACATTGATATGCAGGTCTGCTTATTTGTTTATCTAACAGAAGAATGCGCGTACCAGCATGATGCTGTTTTTGGAATGTAAGAGAAATGCAGATGAAAAAAAGCGGGCAATGTAACGATATGAAAGAAATGCGAAAGTTTTTGACCAAACGGGACGAAACGGACTGACTGGGGCGGACAGAGCAAGAATCTTGCGATATACTACCTCCAATGGACGCGTCAATGCGTCCTATAAAACGCCTTGATAGTTAGCGGAGTCTAACCAATTGTGAGGAGGTACATATCATGAAGAAAACTGGGCGAGGCCTGACAGGAAAAGATGTTATCACAGTCGGCATCTTTTCCGCCATCTATTTTGTGATTAATTTTGTGTTTATGCTGCTGAGCGGTCTGCATCCGCTGCTGTGGGTCCTGATGCCCGGCCTGATCGCGGTGTTTACGGGCATTCCATTCCTGATGATGTGCGCCAAGGTGCAGAAGACAGGTTCCGTTCTGCTCATGGGCTTGATCACCGCACTGATCTATTTCGTCACCGGGCAGTTTACCGTTGTCATCCTGATCGCATTCATCATCAGCTGCGTCCTGGCGGAGCTGGTGCGATACGGGACCCATTACAGAAGCTTTCGGGGAAATGCTGCGGCCTTTACCCTGTTTTCTCTGGGAATGGTAGGCTCCCCGCTGCCCGTTTGGATCATGCGGGACGACTTCCTGGCGCAGATCAGTGCCCAGGGGATGCCCGCCGACTATGTGGCAACGCTGGAGGCGGTGACCTCTCCGGCCATGCTCATCGTGCTGTTTGCCGCGCCCATCCTCGGCTCCATCCTTGGCGCTGTGATTGCCAGAGGGATGTTCAAAAAGCATTTTGAAAAGGCCGGGATCATCTGACATGAAAAGCGGTGTTCAAAGCGCGGATGTCTTTGATCCCAGAGTGGGGCTGGCCCTGCTGCTTCTGGCGAATGTCATCGCTTTTTCCACCAAGCCCTTCTGGGCGGAGTGCGGCTGGATTCTTCTGCTGGCGCTGCTGATGATAGGGCACCGCTGTTATGGCACAGCGGTGAAGTGGTGTGCAGCCTTTGCCCTGATCCTCTGTCTGCAATACGCGGTCCTGCCCGCCGCCCCCAAATGGGCAGCCACCAGCTTTTCCATTTTCGTGAACTACGCCCGGCGGATGCTCCCCTGCCTGATGGTGGGCGTGCTGATGCTTCGCCGTACACCCCTGCGCTATTTGATCGTCGGGCTTCGGAAGCTGCATCTGCCGCAGAAGTTGATCATTGCCATCTCCGTGACCCTGCGCTACTTTCCCGCAATCCGGGAGGAGGTGGGCCATATCCGGGACGCCATGAAGCTGCGGAATATCCACGGCCTGGAAAAAATTGAGTGTCTGGTGGTGCCCCTGATGGTCTCCGCCACCGGGACGGCGGAGGAATTATCCGCAGCCGCCGTGACCCGGGGCATCGAAAACCCGGTGCGGAAGACCAGTGTCATACAGCTGCATGCGCCGATGATAGATCTGATCGGACTGGCGGCTGGTGCGATACTGACCGCGGCGGCATTCATCATGGGAACGAGGTGACAGGGATGGTTCGGCTTCAAAAAGTCTCTTTTGGCTATGCAAAGGATTTCAGTACGCTGGAGAGCGTTGACCTGACCATACGAATAGGCGAATGTCTGCTGCTCTGCGGGGAGTCCGGGTGCGGGAAGACGACGGTCACCAAGCTGATCAACGGCCTGATCCCCGCCTTTACCGAGGGCAGTGTATTGACAGGGACCGTCTCCGTGGACGATAATCTGGTTACAGACATGAAGCTCTATGAGCTGGCGGAGCGGGTCGGGTCGGTCTTTCAAAACCCCAAAAGCCAGTTCTTCAACCTGGACTCCGACAGCGAGCTGGCCTTTGGCCTGGAAAATCAGGGCATGGAGCCGGCGGAGATGCAGCGACGCATAGACGTGACGGTACAGAAGCTCCAAATCGAAAACCTGCTGGGGCGCAGTATTTTCGCTATGTCCGGCGGCGAAAAGCAGCTGCTGGCATTTGCCTCGGTCTACGCCATGGCACCGGACATCTATGTCCTGGACGAGCCCACGGCTAATCTGGATGCCGGGGCGATTCGGCGGCTTCACGACCAGATCGCGCTCTTGAAAAGTCAGGGCCGCACGGTGATCATCGCGGAGCACCGGCTCTGGTTTTTGACCGACCTGATCGACCGGGCCGTGTATCTGAAAAATGGAAGGATCACCCATATCTGGAGCGGCGAAGCCTTCCGCAGTCTCAGTGAAAGGGAGCGGGTGAATCTGGGCCTCCGAGCCCTGACACCTACGATGTTAAACCTGCCTGCTCCCTGCCCCGGAGGGGCGCAGCAGGGCCTATCTGTGGAAGGGCTGACCTGTACCTATGAAAAGGGGCGGCCTATCTTCCATGACCTCTCGTTTTCCGCAGGGCCGGGCGAGGTGCTGGCAATTACGGGAGAGAACGGTGTGGGCAAGACCACGCTTTCCAGATGCCTGTGCGGGTTGTTCAAAGAGGACGCAGGGACTATCTCGCTGGATGGAAAAAGACTGAACGCAAAGCAGCGGCAGAAGGCCGCCTTCTGTGTCATGCAGGATGTGAACCACCAGCTTTTCGCTGACAGTGTGTGGAGCGAGTGTGAAATGACGGATCCCAACGCATCTGCGGAGCAAATCGAGGCGGTTTTGCGTCAGCTTCAGCTCCTGGAGTTTCGGGATAAGCACCCCATGGCTCTGTCGGGCGGGCAGAAGCAGCGGCTGGCTGTCGCCACCGCAATCCTGTCCCACAAACAGATTTTGATCTTCGACGAGCCGACCAGCGGATTAGACTATGCGAGGATGCAGAATGTGGCCCAGGCCGTGCGGGAACTGGCCGCCCAGGGGCGTGTCGTGCTGGTCGTGACCCACGATTATGAATTTGCCCAGTGCGCCTGTGACCGGGCCCTGCGGCTTTCGGAGGGAGCATTCCACAATGATAGATAGCTTTGCCAATGAACTGGAGGATATGCACATGCTGGCAGAGAGCAACGGCTGCCAGGTCTACCAGGTCAAAAACGAGACCGGAGAAGGCACCATGACTATCTATGAGGTGTTCCCTGGGGCGATGGTCATGTACAATGACTTCCACATTGCCTATTACAACTCCACGTTTCGTACAGATCAGGACCTGTTCTGCATCGACTACTGCCGGGAAGGTCGGATGGAATATGCCGTGGGAAAGGACGCGTTCTCCTATGTGGAGGCCGGCGACCTGAAGCTGGACCGCCGCCTGGAGCATGAGGGGTATTTTGCGCTGCCGCTGGCACACTATCATGGGATCTCTGTTGGATTCCGTTTGCCGGAGGCTACGAAAGAACTTGCGCGGCTCTTTGGGGAGTTTCCGCTGGATTTGAGCAAAATCCAGGAAAAATACTGCCCCGGCCCGGCACCCCGAGTGATCCACGGGGCGCCGTCCATCGACCACATTTTTCAGGAGCTGTACGCCGTGCCGGAGCGGATCAAAATGCCCTATTTCAAGGTCAAGATCATGGAGCTGCTGCTCTATCTGGATGCGCTGGACCTGGGGGAGGAAACGGGAAAGCCCTACTTTTACCGCTCGCAGGTGGAGACAGTGAAAGCGATTCGTGCGTTCCTGACGGAACATCTGGAACGGCATTTCACGCTGGAGGAGTTATCCAAGCGGTTTCAGCTCCCGCTGACCACTATGAAGGCCTGCTTTAAAACGGTCTATGGCAGTCCGGTCAATACCTACATGCGAAATTACCGCATGGACCGAGCGGCTGCATTTCTGAGGCAGGAGCCGGATACCAGTGTCATAGAAATCGCTGCCCGGGTGGGGTATGACAGCTCCAGCAAATTCGCTGCCGCGTTCAAGGCGGTGAAGGGAAAATCGCCCATGGAATATCGAAAAGAACGATAAGAGAGCAAAAGCCGTTCGCTCTCAGCCTTAAATGGAAAAGCTGCCGGCGCTGGCGTAAAACCATATGACGAGGCAGCCAACGGCGGCGCAT
>CABSFC010000088.1 GCA_902476875.1 uncultured Oscillibacter sp.
CCTTTGGGCCGGGCCTTGACCGGGGCCGTTCCGCGGATTTTATAGTTATCAAGGGGAACACACCCCAAAAGCCGCCAATGGCGGCTTTTGCCATACTGGGAGGCGCGGCGTTCCTGTCGGGAGCGCCAGCGTCGCGCCAGTCGCCCCGCCGTGACCCTTCGGCGGGGCGGGCAGACGGGAAATGCGTCCTCAAAGTGGACGCATTTCGACATTTTACAGGAAACGAGGTCATCTATATGAAACGAGCAACGCACCTTCTCCTCGCGGCGCTCCTGACCTGGGCCATGGCCTGCCCGGCCCTGGCCGCGGGCAGCACCGCCTATCCCGTGTCCGTCACGGAGGAGGCCGGAGGGGACCACCCCCGGCTCATGAAAACCTATGTCCTGTCCACATCGGACGACCCGGCCAATATCCCTACGGAGGACTTTGAACGGGAGGGCTTTACCTACACCCTTCTGGACCTGACCTGGCAGGACAACAGCGAGACGGAGACCAGGGACTACACCGAGACCGTCACCCTGGAAAGTAAGAGCAAGGACATGGACGCCATCATGCCCCAACTCACCGCCACGCTGGAGGTGGAGACCGAGGAGGGCTACACCGGCGTCCTCACTCTTGACACCGCCAGCATCCAGGTGGAGGCGGCGGGCTACGCTACTTCTGCCCACACCGTCTCCGCCAGCCGCACCTACCCCAACCTGTCCGACGCCGACGTGTCCCTGATCCCCAAGACTGTGGAGGACAGCGGGCGCACCCTGGAGCTGTCCGATGTGCAATGGCAGGAGGCCGGGGGCTTCTACACCGCCTCCGCCACCTATACCGGCACGGCCTCCAGCAAGTACGCCACCGGCTACACCGTTACCGCCGAATACAGCGGCGAGGTGTCCAGGACCGCCAGCGGCACCGTGACCTATATCGCCGTGTTCAGCGGCACGCCCATGGACGGGACCGCCGTGGAGGCGGACAGCACGACCGTCCCGACGGCCCCCTCCGGCGGTGCCGGCCTGAAATGGCTCCTGGTCCTGCCCGCGGGGGCGGCAGCGGCGGGCCTGTTCTTTGGCAGTAAGGTCCTGTTGAAAAAGTACAAATCCAAAAAGGAATGGAAGGAGTACACACAATGAAGCGTCTGCACACGATCCTGCTGTCCGCCGCCCTGCTGGCGGCGCTGGCCGTCACCCCGGCCCATGCCCTGGAATACACCGTGGACGCCCCGAACGATTACCTGTTTGGGCGGCCTACATCGGACACCACCATCTATGAGCAGGAAGAGGTCAATGTGGACCGGAGCAAAAATGTAGCCCTGATCCCGCCCGGCTTCGGCACCCCCACCAGCTACCTCCCAGGTAGCGGGGAGCATCTGACACCTAACCTGGTCCCCGGCGCGCTGGAGGGCGGTGGCCTCGTCAGTTCCACCGGGAGCGTCAGCTATCCCAGCGTGGACACCGGCACAGCCTGGACCGGGACCGCCTTTACCGCCGTCACCAGCGACCTCTATTACAGCGGAGGGCACCTGGGCACCCTGAAAATCCCGGCCATTGACCTCTCCGTAAAGGTCTATGAGGGCACCGGCAGCTCCACCCTGGCGAAAGGCGCGGGCCACTTCACCGACACCAGCCTTTGGGACGGAAACTGCTGTATCGCCGCCCACAACCGGGGGACCAACAGCTACTTCGGGGACATCCACACCCTGGAGGTGGGCGATACCATCACGTGGGCCACCAAGCTGGGGACCCGGATTTACGAGGTGGTATCCGTGTCCAAGGTCTCCGAGACCGACGCCAGCGGCACGGCGACCACCAGTGAAAACTGCCTGACACTCTATACCTGCGTCCGGGATCAGCGGGACTACCGCTGGATGGTCCGGGCCGTGGAGAAATAAATCGCACCGCGATTTGTTTTTTCTAACATCGAACTATGATTTTGAGACAGAGGGAGGTGATTTGCCAGTGTGCAGGGCCTTCCTCTGCCTATTTTGAGGAGGCTTTATGAAAAAATTTCTATCGCTGCTTTTGACCTGTCTGTTGACTTTTGCAATCCTGCCTGCGGCTGCCATGGGAGCTGATACATCCGCCATCAAGCTGGAACGGTTCGGTATGTCCGGCGTCTCCTATGAATCCGCAAGTCTCGGCGCCTGCTCCCTGCATCAGATGTACTATGACTACGGTGGCACCACCACCGTCGGCTTCTGCGGCACCAAGGGCGGCGGCATGGGTTCGGGCCTGATTGGACAGACCTGGGGCAATCCACAAGCCATTAATGATCTCACCGTTAAGACCATGATGGCCTATTACTACGCCCATTCCACCGGCGTTTTTACCGATGAGGCCAAAGCCCTCGGGGTGGACACCCTTTGGGATGCCGGATACACTTGGTACATGAACGCCTGGGTGCAGGCCATCATCTGGCGGTATCAGGCCGGAACACTGGGCGATCCGGTAGTTGGCTGCGCCGAGGAACTGATGGCGGTATATAACTCTCTGGAAAAGACGCACTACACCAGCATCGACCAGGAAAAAGACGGCTCCAGTTTTCGCAGCCGTGCCCAATACATTCTGGACCTGGGCAGCCTGGTATGGGGTGATTGCACGGTCTATGAGTACAGCTTTACAGGCGCGGGTACTGACAAGCACCCCGCAAGCTCCGTGCAGAAGGTCATCATCGGCGATCTGAGCGTTACGACCGCCGAGAGCTACACGCTGATCGTCAAAAAGGTGGACGCCACCAATCCCACCAAGGGCCTGCCTGGGGCGGAGTTCCACATCGAATCCATCAACGGCTCCTACTCCAAGGATATTGTGACTGGGCCAGACGGGACCTACCGTCTGGACGGCCTCACCGCGAACACTTACGCCGTGACGGAGACCTCCGGCCCGACAGGCTACGAGATCGACAATGCAGGTCCTGAATACGTCGTTCTCCCCGGAAATGGCAGCAATACCGTCACCGTCACCTTCACCGACACCCCCATCGTCACAGGCAGCGGCAGCATCCGCAAGGTGGATGCGGACAATCCCACCAGGGGCCTCGCCGGGGCCGTCATCGAAATTGAGGGCATTGACAACAATTTCTCCGGTAAATATGTCACGGTAGAAGGCGGCGCCCTGGCGGATGTCCCTTGGGACACCATGCCCATCGGCAGCTTTACCGCAACGGAGGTCACACCGCCGAAGGGCTACTCTCTCAGCTCCGATCCCGATAAGGTCAAGCAGGAATTTTACTGGGATGGGAAAAGCGATGTGGCTCTCGTTTTTGAAAATGATGCCAGGGTCAAAATCCGCCTGCTGAAAAAGGACGATTCTGACAAGCCCCTGGCCGGCGCTGTTTTCAATGTCATCAAGGACGGTCAGATCATCGCCTCCGAGGCGACGGACGCATTTGGCTCCATTGTTGTTCCCAATGTCAGCGAGGGTATGTTCGCCTTTGTGGAGGTGTTCAGCCCGGCACCCTTTGCGAGACTGACCGAGCCGGTCATCGCCTATGTGGATCAGGCCACAGTGGATGGCGGCGGCACTGTCACCGTGACGGCGGCAAACAAGAAGCTGCCCAACCTGACAATCCTGAAACGGGATGGGCGGGATGAGAACACGGTCATTCCTGGGACTGTCTTTGAAGTCAAGGGCATCCACACCGGCTTCCATACCGATGTGACCACTGAGCCGGATGGGAAAGCGGTTTTGACCGCTATCCCCGTAGACAGCTACGAGGTGACGGAAAAATCCGTGCCAGCCCCCTATGTGGTGAGCGCCGAGCCTGCGCAGACCATTTGGCTGGGGCCCGGCGACGATCAGCAGCTCGTTTTCAATAACTTGAAGCAGCCCCTGCTCACCATCACAAAAACGGACGCCGACAATCCCACTGTCAAAATTTCCGGTACAGTCTTTCTGGTGGAAGGGATCGACAGTGACTATAAGGACGAGTGGACCACCGGGGATGACGGCACGGTGACAAAGTACATCGCTCCCGGCAGTTATCAAATCACAGAAAAATCCGTTCCGGCTCCTTATTATATCTCTGAAACGGAGGCGGAACGCATCCAGACGATCAGTCTGAACGCCGGCGATGAGCGGACGATCAGCTTCGAGAACCGAAAGCGGCCCTATATCGAGATCCTGAAGGAAAATTCCATCACTCATGATCCCATCGAACACGTCAAGATGCAGGTCTGGTACGCCTCCAATAACACCGACACCGGCGAATACAGCGACCTGGGCGTTTACTATACGGACTCCGAGGGCCGCATCATCCTCTCGGCGCCGGATATCTCCCTCCGGGATGGCTGGTATCGGGTCCAGGAGTTGGAGACTGCCCCTGGATTCTCTCTCCCCGATGAAGATACCCAGGAGGCTTTCATACCAGCGGGCGGAAGCCATTCTTTCCGCTTCCAGGACCGGCCCCTGAGTGCTATCTGCGTCTGGAAATATGATTCCAAGACAGGCGCAGCCTTGTCCGACTGTCTGTTTCGGCTCAGCTACCTGGGCGGCGACACCAGCGGCAGCGGGGGCACCACCATCGGCGTTTACCGGACCTCGCAAAACGGCTCTTTCACGGTGACGGGCCTCAAAGCGGGCTACTATATCTGTGAAGAGCTGGAGAGTGACAGCGGCCATGTTATCGACAGCGCGCCCCAGTCTTTTTATATCAGCGGCAAAGACCAGGACGTTGTGACCCTCTACTTCGGCAACAGCCCTCTGGGCAGCTTGCTGGTGAAAAAGGTATCGGCCAGCGACAACACCCCGCTGAGTGACGTTGAATTTTTTGTCACCACGGCGGACGGGACCGTGGTGGGCGACAACAACGGCAAGTTTGTCACCGGGAGCGACGGCACCTTCCTGGTAACAGACGTGGAACCCGGCACGGTGCTGGTGGTGTCCGAAACACGGGCCAAACCCGGCTACCTGAAGGACGACGCCAGCCAGAGCGCCACCATCCGGGCGGGCCAATGCGTCAATCTTGAATTTAGGAACCAGCCTCTGGGAAATTTAGTGATCGAGAAGTGGGGACGGAACGGAACAAAGACCGTGCCCCTGGAGGGCGTCAAGTTTGAGATCAAATACGCGGATGGCCGCTATGTGGACGCCGCTGGCGGAACCCTATCCTCCAACGGCATCTATTACTCCAATTCCGGCGGACAGATCATCCTCTCCGGCATCACGGGAACAGTGGTCGTGACCGAACTGGAGAGCATTGATGGCTATTCCATCGACCCCACCACCCAAAGCCAGGTAGTCACGGTCAACCCCAACGACACACAGACCATCCGCTTTTACAATGACGCCGTGGGCGGCGTGGAGATCATCAAGGTCAATGAGGCAGACAAGTCGGAGAGGCTTTCCGGGGTATCCTTTGAGATCCGGCGCGTCAGCGACGACGCCCTGGTGGACACCGTGACCACCGGGAAAACCGGAAGCGTTTTTGTGACGTTGGAGGATAACAATTACTATGCCGTTGAGACCGAGGCCGCCGAGGGCTTCAAGCTGGACGCGACGCCCCACTATTTTACCGTGTCGGGCGGCAGCGCCGAACCTTTGGTGGTGACCAACCGGGCCTTCAGCGGCATCAAGGTCTACAAGACCGATAAGACCACCGGCAAGGGGATTTATGGGGTGTCCTTCATTTTGTATGACGCTGACCACAACCCCATCGACCAGCAGACCACCGACGACCGGGGCTATGCCTGGTTTGAGGACCTGCCCGGCGCAGGCCGCTATTACCTGCGGGAGTTGGAAAATGAGGGGTACGTCCCGGACACGGAATTGAAAAACGTTTACGTCAAGGCCGGGGCCACCACCCTTGTTGAATGGGAGAACATCCCCATTACGGCCCAAATTCAGATTACCAAGAAATCCGCTGACTATAATCCCACCAACGGCCTGCCTGCGGGCACGCTGCTGGAGGGCGCCGTGTTTGAAATCTATGATAAGGCGGGCAATCTGGTGGACACCATTCGGAGCGACAGCCGGGGTTTGGCCGTGTCCAAGCCTTTGCCCCTGTCCCGCTATACCATCCGAGAGGTAAAAAGCCCGGAGCATTACGGCGTCAATGAAACCGAGCTGACCGCCTACCTGGAGCATGAGGGCCAGATCGTGCGGTTCGAGGTCACGAACAAGTCCCTGACCACCGGCGTGTCCATCACCAAGACCGGCCCCAAGGAGATTATGGTGGGCCAGCCCGTGCGCTATGTATTCAGCGGTATCGCCAACACCTCCAACGTCCGCCTGGACAGCTTCTACTTCCGGGACACCCTGCCCGTCCAGGTGCGGTTGGAAACGGGGGTGACTGGCACCTGGAATTTTCCTGGCACCTACAAGATCGTCTACAAGGTCAACGGCGCCGGAGACTACCGCACTTTAGCGGATAACCTGTCCACGGCGAAAAACTACACCCTGGCCGCCAGCCCGGTTGCCCTGGGCCTTGCATCCAACGAGCGTGTGTCCGAAATTATGTTTGTGTTCGGTCAGGCCCCGGCAGGCTTTGCCCAGGTGGAGGCTCCCAAGCTGTACTGTACCGCCGTCAAGGGCCTCGCGGCAGGCTCCAGCTTTGTCAACGTGGCCGATGTGGGCGGCGTCTACAATGGGGCCTGGGTGCAGGCCGTGAGCCGCTGGGTGACGACGGTTTATGGAAAGCCCACGCCGCTGCCCCGGACCGGCTATTGAGGAAAACAGAGATCATGTCGAAACGTGTCCACTTTGTAGACGCGTTTCCAGGGGCCGCCTCCGTTTGGGGGCGGCCCTATATTTTAGAAGGGAGCAGAGATGGCCGAATATCAGAAGGTACGGAACAGCCGCGAAATCAGCCTGGATATTCTTGATGTTTTGGAACAGGCCCGGCCGGACCTCTACCGCGAGACCGACCGGGCGCGGAAGCTCCGGGAGATCAATGATACCTTGCAGGGCCGGAGAAATCAGCGGCCCGATGATGTTCTAAAAGAACTGAGGGCTTGCGGTCATTCTAAAGAAGTAGAAATGCTTGACCGGGATGTTCAGGCGTTTTTGACGCAAAAATCTCTAAGGCGCCAGCCATATATGAGAGCGTCCCGCTATATATCTCCGTATAAAAAGTACACCTCCGACCCGCTCAATCCGATCAAGGTGATTGACCAGGCCCTTTATGACCGCATGGCCAGAGGCGGTTTTCCATTTCGTTTTTTTCAGGAATCCTATTTTGACCACATTACCCTTTACTGTATGCCGGACGGGGAGGACTGTTCCAATTCCGTGTTTCGGGATTGTGTCTTTGCGGCCTGCCGTATCCAGGGGGCTTCCTTTCACGACAGCAGCATTTGGAACAGTGTATTTCATTCCTGTGTGCTGGAAGATGTGATCTTCTGGAAAAGCAGCATCAGTCATACGCGCTTTACGGACTGCTGGCTGCGCTCCATCTCGTTTCAGGAGGCGAAACTTCAGGCTTGCCAAACCCTGGACTGCTCCATGTCCGGGATCGACTTTTTTCAAACAGTTCTTGATGGGAGCAGTTACGAAAGGATCAGGGCCGACAATATCATGTACCTGGAATACGCCACGATCACCCAGGGCGGGGCCGCGGGACAAGAGGCGGAGCAGCTTCGGCGCGCTGTCCTCAAGGCGCTGTGTACGGACAGGCCCGCGCCCAAAAGGCGCAAGCGGGCCGCTGTCCCGGAGCGGTGAGGAGGCGCGGCCCCATAAAACAGCAAATCCGCACCGCCGCCCCGGACCGGGGGCAGCAGGAATTATGTCGAAACGCGTCCACTTTGTAGACGCGTTTCTGGGAGCCGCCTCCGCCTGGGGCAGCTCCTGCATATTACAAAGGAGGATCGCCGATGAGTGAATACAAAATCGTAAAGAGCGGCCTGGAGATCAGCAGGCAGATCGCGGACTGCCTGGAGGACATCGACCCCATCCAGTACAACGGCCAGAACCGGGCCAGGCGGCTCCGCAATGTCAACAGCTTTCTGCAAGGCCGGAACGATATGCCCCTGAACGAGCTGCTGGACTGGACGGAGCAGGCACAGGGCGGCGCCTATGCCGCCGGTATTCAAGCCATCCGACAGGACATACAACAGTTTCAGGAACAAAAAGCCTTGCTGGAAACGCCACACACCAGGCGAAGCCGCCGGGCCTATTCCTACCGTATCTGGGATATGGACCCGGAGAACCCCCTGAAGATCATCGACCAGGCTCTCTACGACCAGGCGGCCCAGGAAGGCTTTCCGTCTGGCTTTTTCCGGGATTCCTATTTCGACCATGTGACCGTTTATTGTCTACCTGACAGTGCGGTTTGTGACGGCTCCCGGTTTCAGAGTTGCACCTTTGCCGTCTGCCGCCTGGTGGGAACTGATTTCAGAAACGCCACACTGGATGACTGCGAATTTCACACCTGCAAAATGCAGGACATCTTTTTCACAGGCGCGGTGATCTCCCATACCCATTTCCGGGACTGCTCCATGCACAACATCCGCTTTCTCCACAGCCGTATGAAATCCTGCAATACCATTGACTGCACGGTGGGGCGGCTGAACTTTGCCGGTTCACGGCTGGACGGCTGCTCCTATGACCGCATCCATTCCACGCCCCGCACCAACATCCGCAACCTGCACACCGCGGAGATCACTATGGGCGGGGCCACGGCGGAGGAGTGCCGGGAGAACCGCACAGCCATCTTTCGGGCCTTGCGCGTCCCGGAGCCAAAGGAAAAGGACCGACGGCCCGGCCCGGAACGGTAGGTACGGCGATGAAGCGGCAAGCAGACAATAATCCTTTTCTTCCCTGGGCGCTGCTCACCATTCCAGTCCTCTGGCTGGCCGCCCTGCTGGCCTCCGGCTACGAGGAAGGCATGACCATCTTCACCCTCATGGGCCGCTTCAACGAACTGTTGGAGCGGCCCTTTGCCATCCGCTGGACGCCCCACACGCTGAAATTTATGGCCGGGGCGCTGGCAGCCTATGCCTTCGCTGTCGTACTTTATCTCTCCACCAGGGAGAACCGGCGGCCCGGCGAGGAACACGGCTCCGCCAAATGGGGGAACGTCCGGCAGCTCAACGCCAAGTACCGGGACAAGGACCCTATGAAAAACACTATCCTGACCCAAAACCTCCGCATGGGCTTTAACGGGAAACAGCACCGGCGCAACCTCCTGCAAATCGTTATCGGCGGCAGCGGCGCGGGCAAGACCCGCTTCTTCTGCAAGCCCAATCTCATGCAGGCAAATTGCAGTTATCTGGTCACAGATCCGAAGGGGGAAATGCTCCGGGCCGTCGCCCCGCTGCTCATTCAGGAGGGGTATGTCATCAAGGTTTTTGACCTGATCGACCCCAGCCATTCAGACAGTTTTAACCCTTTTCCCTACATCAAGGACGATAAGGACGCCATGAAGCTGGTGAACAACATCATCAAGAACACCACCCCCAAAAACGCCAGCAACAATGACCCGTTCTGGGAGAAAAGCGAAATTGCCCTGGACACCGCCCTGATCCTCTACCTGCTCCATGAAGCGCCCCCGGAGGAGCAAACCCTGGAGATGGTCATGTATATGATCGAGAACGGCGGGGCCAAGGAGGAGGACGACGATTACCAGTCCCCCCTGGACCTGCTGTTTGAGGCGCTGGAAGAGGAAGAGCCGGACCATATCGCCGTCCGGGAATACAAGATTTTCAAGCAGGCCGCGGGCAAGACCGCCCGCTCCATCCTGGTGAGCGCCGCCGTCCGCCTGTCCGCCTTTATCCTGCCACAGATCGCGGGCATCACCAGCCGGGATGACATGGAACTGGAACTGATGGGGGACCGCAAGCAGGCCGTGTTCGCCATCATCCCGGACAACGACGGCACCTTCAACTACCTGGTGGGGATGCTCTACACCTGTGCCTTTCAGGCCCTCTACTACCAGGCGGACAAGGTGCATCAGGGGGCGCTGCCCGTCCCGGTCCGTTTGATGATGGACGAATTTTGCAACGTCTCCCTGCCGGACGACTTCGGCAAGCTCCAGGCCACCATGCGCTCCCGGAACATCTGCTCCACCATCGTCCTGCAAAACATCTCCGCCCTGAAGGCCCTGTTCAAAGATGAATGGGAGGGCCTGATGGGAAACGCGGACACGACGATTTATCTGGGTGGAAATGAGCAAAGCACCCACAAATACATCTCGGAAATGCTGGGTAAGGAGACCATCGACACCCGGAACCAGAGTATTTCCAAAGGCGCCCACGGCTCCAGTTCCGTCAGCCGCCAGCAGACGGGCCGGGAACTGATGACCCCGGACGAGGTGCGGGCTATGGACAACGACTACGCCATCGTATTCATCCGTGGAGAGCGGCCCGTGATGGACCGCAAGTACGACATCATGAAGCACCCCAATATCAAGCTGACCGAGGACGGCGGGGCCGCCCCCTATGTCCACGAACCCGGCCTCTCCTACGCACAGGGGGATCTGTCCCTGCCCTTCGGCAGCCTGGCCGACATTGAGATCATTGACGAGGAGGATATTTCCTATGAAAAAACTGATGAAAAAGGCCCCTGACACCATCATTACCCGGCAGCGCCGGGCCAGACGCCGCTATGTTACCGCCGTCCTGACCCTCTGCTTATGCGCGGCTCTGGCCGTCCCGGCCCTGGCCGCCGACGACCCGCTCACCATCGTCAATAATTTGAGCGACTTCATCTTTTCCATCATCAAGGCCGTGGGCGTGATCGTCCTGGGCTGGGGCATGGTGCAGGTGGGTATGTCCATCCAGAGCCATGACGCCTCCCAGCGCACCCAGGGCTTCCTCTGCCTGTTCGGCGGGCTTATCATCGCCTTTTCCAAGGAGATTTTGTCCGCCATCGGCGCGGTATAAGCAAACAGCCCAGGGGCGGGCCGGACGGTCTGCCCCTACATTATATTATATAATGTATATTCTTGTCGAAAACGCGTCCACAAAATGGACGCGTTTCAAGGAGGTGTCCCTTTTTGAACAACGACTGGATCGTTGGAAACCTGCAATCGGCGTTCAACACCTGGAACGACAAGCTGGCGGAGATATGGAGCCTCATTACCACCACGCCTCAAAATTTTCGGGGCGGCTCCGTCTGGACCGCCATCGTCGGCGTCAACGACGCCTTGAAGGCCGTGGGCTACGGCCTTCTGGTCCTGTTCTTCGCCATGAGCATTTTCCAGTCCGCCGTCAGCTTCCGGGACTTCCAGCGCCCGGAATTTGTGCTGCGGCACTTCATCCGCTTCCTGCTGGCAAAGGTGGCCGTCGGCTCCGCTATGGAGATCATGACGGCCATCTTTTCTGTCTGCGGGGGCATTGTGGAGACCGTGATGAGCAGCGTGGGCGGCATGGCCGCCGCGGGCGTCACCGTGCCCCAGGAAATCGTGGACGCCATCAACGGCGTGGGCTTTCTCCAAAGCATCCCACTGTGGCTCGTGTCCTTCCTGGGGAGCTTGTTCATCACCGTCATGTCCTTCATCTTGATCCTCACCGTCTATGGCCGGTTTTTCCGGCTCTATCTGTTTACCGCCCTGGCCCCGCTGCCCCTGGCCTCCTTCGCCGGGGAGGGCACCAGCTTCGCCGGCAAAGCCTTTCTGAAAAGCTACATCGGCGTGTGCATGGAGGGGGCGGTCATCGTCCTGGCCTGCCTGATCTTCTCCGCCTTTATGTCTGGCGGCGCCCCGGTGGTGGACACGTCCCTGTCCGCCGTGACCATGGCCTGGCAGTACATCGGGGAGACGATCTTCAATATGCTGGTCCTCGTCGGACTGGTGAAGGGTGCGGAGCGCATCGTCCGGGAGATGTTCGGCCTGTGAGCATGGAAAAGCGGCGGGCTTTTGGCCC
>CABSFC010000089.1 GCA_902476875.1 uncultured Oscillibacter sp.
GTGCCGCGGGGCGCGCTTTGCGCCGGTTTTCACCAGGAAGCCGCCGCGGTGTCAGCGCCGGGGACCGCCGCCGCGCGGATACGCAAACGGTTTCTCCCAAAATCGCGCCTCAGTAAAGAAATGTGTCATTTTTTCAATATTTTTTTCGATTTAATCGTTTATCTTTTAACTTGCAAGAAAAGACTTGTATTTTTTATGTAAAGTTTTATAATAGGTTCATTACTTAATCGTTTACTTGCAATAGGAGTTACCAAATCATGCATAAGAAGCCTCGTATCTTAGTAGTCGGCAGCTTTGTCATGGACCTGATCGCCACCACGGAGCGCGTCCCCCAGTCCGCCCAGACTGTATACGGAAAATCCTTCCACATGGCTCCCGGCGGCAAGGGCGCCAACCAGGCGCTGCAATGCGCCCGCTTGGGCGCCGAGGTCACCATGATGGGCTGCGTGGGCGACGATCTCTTCGGTCAGACGCTGCTGGAGACCCCCCGCGCCGCTGGGGTGGACATCAGCCATGTGCTGGTCCGCCGGGGCGTTTCCTCCGGCATCGGTCACGTGACCCTGGAGGTGACGGAGCACACCGCCCAAAACCGCATCGTGGTCATCCCCGGCGCCAACCGGACCCTGACCGTGGACGAAGTGGCCTGGATTCGGGACGAGATCGCCACATTCGACATGGTGCTGCTCCAGCTGGAGGTGCCTCTAGAGGTCAACCGCGCGGTGGCCCGCTGGGCCAGGGAGGCGGGCGTGCCCGTCATGCTGAACCCCGCCCCCGCCACGGACCTGGATGACGAGCTTTTGAGCCTTGTGACCTACCTGACCCCCAACGAGCAGGAGGCCTCTGTGGAGACCGGCCTGCCCCTGGGCATGGATGAAAACGGCCCCCTGCGGAGCGACCTGCGGAAAATCGCCGCCGTCCTCTGGAGCAAGGGCGTGGAGAATGTCATCATCACGCTGGGCGGCTGTGGCTCCGCCGTGGTGGAGGCCGACTCCATCCGCGACATCCCCTGCGTCCATATGGACCATGTGGCGGACCCCACCGCCGCGGGAGACTCCTTCGTGGGCGCGCTGTCCGTGGGACTTGCGGTGGGGCTCTCCCAGGAAGAGGCGCTGGCCTTTGCCAGCCACACCGCCGCCATCACCGTGTCCCGGATGGGCGCCATGCCCTCGCTGCCCACGCTGGACGAGGTCATCGACCTGTTGCAGGAGCGGAAGTATCAGGGCTTCGATCTGGCGGCGCTGGACGCGCTGAAATAAAAACAACCGGTGCCGGGTCTGCCCCGGCGCCGGTTTTGTCCATAAAAGCATCCTAATATGATATAATCAGAGGTGACACATATGGTCAGACCTATCGTGACCGACATCTTTTCCCTGAACCGCAGGTCCGCGCCCGCCGGGCGGGAGGACCTGCCCACGGCCCGGGACCTGCTGGACACCCTGGCGGCCAACCTGGACCGCTGCGTGGGCATGGCTGCCAACATGATCGGCGTCAACAAGCGCATCATTGCCGTCATTCTCGGCGGCGTCCCGGTGGTCATGCTGAATCCGGTGATCGTGGGGCGGTCTCCGGAGACCTACGAGGCGGAGGAGGGGTGCCTGTCCCTCTCCGGCGTACGGAAAACCACCCGGCACCGGTCCATTGAGGTGACGTATCAGGACATGGCGCTCCGGACGCACCGGCAGACCTATTCCGGCCTTGTAGCTCAGATCATCCAGCACGAAGTGGACCACTGCGAGGGCATTTTGATATGAAACTGCTGTGTTTTGGGGACTCCAACACCTATGGCTACGACCCCCGGTCCCGCCTTGGCGGGCGCTACCCGGCGGAAAGCCGCTGGACGGACCTCCTGACCCGGGCCACCGGCTGGGAGGTGCTGAACGCCGGGCAGAACGGACGGAAGATTCCCCGCCGCGCCGGAGAGCTGGCCCAGGCGGACCGGCTCCTGACGGACTGTGAGCCCCTGGATGTCCTGGCGGTGATGCTGGGGAGCAATGACCTGCTCCAGTCCCCGGCGATGACCGCCGGAGACACGGCGGAGCGGATGGGGACTTTTTTGCGCCACGTGCTGGAGCGCTGCCCGCCGGAGACGGTGCTGCTGATCGCGCCGCCGCCCATGCGCCGGGGCGCGTGGGTGGCGGAGGAGCGGCTGGTACGCGAATCCGCGGCGCTGGCGGCCGCCTATGCGGCGCTGGCCGGACAGCTTGGCGTTCGGTTCGCCGACGCCGGACAGTGGGGCGTGGAGTTGCTTTTCGACGGAGTGCATTTTTCCGAGGCCGGACACTGTGCTTTTGCCGCCGGTATCCGGACGGCACTGGACTCCATATCCCTTCCGGACATTCGGGAGGTCTCCGCCCGCTCCCCCCGATTGCTGGAGCAGCTGACCGCGGTCTGGGATGCCTCCGTCCGCGCCACCCATTACTTTTTGACCGAGGATGACATCCAGTCCATCGCTCAGGATGTCCCCGGCGCCCTGACTGCCGTTCCGCATCTCGCGGTGGCCGAGGCGCAGGGGATTCCGGTGGGCTTTTTGGGGGTGGATGGCGACCGGCTGGAAATGCTGTTCCTCTCTCCCGCCAGACGAGGACAGGGCTTAGGCCGGCGATTGCTGATGTGGGGCATCCGGCAATACGGCATTGGGAAGGTCTGCGTAAATGAGCAGAATTCCCAGGCCCTCGGTTTTTATCAGCGCTTTGGCTTTCACCCCTATAAACGCACAGACTTGGATGAGCAGGGCCGCCCCTTTCCCCTGCTGTACCTGCGACGAGAGACCACTATTCACTAATTTTTGACATGAAAAAACACATTCCCGCAAAAGTGGGAATGTGTTTTTCACAGTTTCAGAACATCTACAGTTTGGACGCCATAATGCCGGAACAGCTCCAGTGCCTCCCAGCCAATGCGCTCGCCGGAGACGGCGATGGGGATGGCGGGCGGACAGGACACGGTGGGCGCGCCGCAGACGCGGCCCAGGGCCTGTTCCGCCGGGATGGTCTCCCGGGGCGCGAACAGCGCCTGCCGGATGGAGAGGATCCGTTCCCCCTTCGCCAGGGGCAAAGGCTGGAACGGCGCATAAGGGGCGTGATTCTCCCCCAGCGCGGTCAGGAGCCGCTCTAAGTCCTCCGGGCTGTTCTCCGGCGTCAGCATCAGCACCAGAAACTCCCGGTCCGCGTATTCGCACTCCACGCCGTTTTGCCGCAGGCGCTCCGCCAGGGCAATGCCCGTCAATCCCTCCGGGGCCCGCAGGGTCAGATGCAGAGGGTCTGTGTCCATGACCCGCCAGCCCGCGGCGGCGAGCCGCGCCCGAAGCTCCGTCAACCGCTCCGCTGTCTCCTCCAGTCGGTCCGGATAGCCATCCGCCAGGTAGCGGTTGCACAGGTCCAGGGACGCCAGTGTCAGATAGGACGGACTGGTGGAGCCGAACAGGGCCATGGCGCCCCTGGCGTGCTCCTGAACGCCCGCCGGGGCGGCTCTGCCGATGTGGAGGTACGCGCCGCCAGTCAGCGCCGGCAGCGTCTTATGGGCGGAGTCACAGCAGATGTCCGCCCCCAGGTCTAGGGGATGGGGAGCTGGACGCAGAAAACGCAGGTAGGCCCCGTGGGCGTTGTCCACCGCCAGCACCGTGCCGTGGCGGTGACAGACCGCCGCCAGAGCGGCGATGTCCGCCATGCCGCCCAGGTAGTCCGGGCTGGTGATATACACGGCGGCGGGCGGCGCGGGCAGGCCCGCCAGGGTCTCCTCCAGCACCGCCGGAGACACGGGACAGCCGCAGATGGAGGGACTGCCGCCCTCCGGCCACAGCCACACCGCCTCAAAGTCCAGCAGCGCCGCCGCGTAGACGAACGCCTTGTGGACGTTCCGGGCAGCCACGACCATCGGGGACGCCCCCTCCGGGCGGCAGGTCAGGGCCAGATACAGCATGGCTCGGATGCACTGGCTGGAGCCCTCTGTGGAGTACAGCGTCCGTCCGGAGCCGAACAGGGTCCCGGCGTTGGCCTCGCTCTCGGCGATGATGCCCTCCGCCTCATACAGCGCGTCGGCGCCTGAAATCTCCGTAATGTCCAGCGGCTCGCAGCCCAGGAAGGGCCTCCCCTTGTGTCCGGGCATGTGAAGCCGGGCGGCGCCGGAGGCGGCGTAGCGCCTCACGAAATCCGCAATGGGCGTGTTCATGCCCTGCCCTCTTTGGCGGCGTCCTCCGCCACCTTCATCATGATGGCGCACTCGATGCGCTTGCGGAACAGCTCGCAGCCCGCCTCGTAGACGCCCCGGATGGAGCCGGTGGCGTGGTAGGCGTTGGCGGCGCAGCCGCCGGAGCAGTACAGCTTGGCCCAGCAGTCCGCGCACGCGGGGCGAGCGTAGGCGTTGCAGGAGCGGAACTCCTCCCGCAGCTTTGTGTTCGTCACGCCATTCCAGATGTCGCCCAGCTTGTAGGCCTCCTCGCCCACGAACTGGTGGCAGGGGTACAGGTCGCCCCAGGGGGTGACCGCCATGTACTCCGTGCCGGAGCCGCAACCGGAGATGCGCTTGTAGACGCAGGGCCCGCCGGTCAGGTCCAGCATGTAATGGTAGAAGGTGATGGGCTTCCCCTCCTTCTCCCGGCGGAGCATATCCTTTGCCAAAATCTCATACTGCTCCTTCACGATCTCCAGGTCCTCCGGGGTCAGGGCCGCCGGGTCGTCGGGGGCGCAGACCACCGGCTCCATGCTCAGCTCGGTAAAGCCCAGGTCCGCCATGTGAAACACATCGTTGGTGAAGTCTGGGTTGGCGTGGGTAAAGGTGCCCCGCATGTAGTAATTCTTGCCGCCCCGGGCTTTGACCAGCTTCTGGAATTTCGGCACGATACGGTCGTAGCTGCCGTTTCCGGCGTAGTCCACCCGAGTGCGGTCGTTGATCTCCTTGCGGCCGTCCAGGGACAGCACCACGTTGTTCATCTCCCGGTTGGCGAAGTCGATGACGTCGTCGTCGATGAGCACGCCGTTGGTGGTCAGGGTGAAGCGGAACTTCTTGTGGTGGGGCGCCTCCTGGGTGCGGGCGTACTCCACCAGCCGCTTCACCACATCCCAGTTCATCAGCGGCTCGCCGCCGAAGAAGTCCACCTCCAGATTGGTCCGGGTACCGGAGTGCTCGATCAGGAAATCCAGCGCCCGCTTGCCCACCTCGAAGCTCATCAGCGCCCCGTCGCCGTGGTACTTGCCCTGGCTGGCAAAGCAATAGGCGCAGTTCAGGTTGCAGGTGTGGGCCACATGGAGGCACAGTGCCTTCACCACGTTGCCGGAGCGCTCCTTGAACGTCCCCGCCATGTCGGCGAAGGTATCGGGGGTGTACAGCTTGCCCGCTTTCACCAGACTCTCCACATCCGCGATGCAGTCCCGCAGGTCCCGCTCCGTCACATCGGCGCGGTCCGCGTACTTCGCCAGCAGCGTGGACACGATCTCGTCCGGGATGTGGTCCCGAAACATGGCGATGATGTCATAGGCCACCTCGTCCACCACGTGGATGGCGCCGGAGCAGCTGTCCAGCACGATGTTGTAGCCGTTCAATTGATACTGATGTACCATAAAAGGTTTCCTCCGTCATCCATAAAAAAGTGCCGCCTGTATAGGCGGCACCTTTGCAAAAACGATTGGTGCTTATTTATCCGCGTTCTCACACTTCTGGTTGGCGACGCCGCAGCTGGTCTTGCAGGCGGACTGGCAGGAGGTCTGGCACTCGCCGCAGCCGCCCTTCTTGGCGCTCTCGCACAGAGACCGGGTCTCAAGAGTCTTGATTCTTTCCATGATACATATCTCCATTCTGTTTGATTTGGTTCTTCTCCCGGCAGCCGTCCCGCCACAGGCGGACAGCGGCCTTATTATCGGGAAAATTCTAGCATAGAACGGGCGCAAAGTCAAGAGCAGCGCCGCTTACCCCGCCAGATCCCGGTACAAATATGTCACGATATTGGCCCGCGGAGACATCTGATTCGGCACAAATTGGGTGCCCACACCACTCAGAAGACCGCCGGCGTCCGCCCAGGCCACTGCATCGGTGTAGTAGGTGCCGGGATAGTTCCTGGCCAGGGCGCTGGCGCCGGAGGCGGCCGGCTTGCCATTGGCTCGCCACAGGAAGGTCACCACGTGGGCGCTGGTGCACTTGCCGCTGGGATTGAAGGTGGTGGCGGTGGTGCCGGTGGTGATGTTGTTCTCATAGGCCCAGAGAATGGCCTTGTAGAAAGCACTGCCGGCGTAGACATCTTTAAATGGATTCACCTTGGTGACAGGCTCCGGACAGCCCTTGGCCCGCCACAGGAAAGTAACCACCTGGCCGCGGGTGCAGGTGGAGTTGGGCTGGAACTGGGTGGCTGTCACGCCGGTGGTGACGCCGTTCTCCAGCGCCCACAGCACCGCGTCGTGGTAGTAGGCGCCGTCCGGCACATCGGTAAAGGGATTGGCGCCGGACGTGTTGTTTTGGTTCGTCTGTCCCGTCTGTGTGCTGTCCGCCGGCGTTTGCGCGGAGCCGCCATTCGCGCTGAAGAAGTCCACCTTATAGGACAGCTCGGCGGCGCTTCCGTCCTTGTAGCGCAGACCCTCGATATTGACGCTGTAGGCGCCGTCATAGGCATTGACGCCGTCCGGGCGGAAAACGATGCAGTTGGCAACGCCGTAGTTCGCGTTATTCACATTGAAATACTTTCCGGAGCTGGAGGCGGTATATCTCTCGCTGCCCCGGAAGGTCCAGCTCTTCCCGTCGCTCTCCCGCGTCACGGTGACAGTCAGATTGGCCGGATTGGGCGTGGCGTACTGGCTGGGGTTCACGGTCACGCTCCAGGCGGTGTTCCCGTCAAACACGTCGCTGGGGAAGTTGCCGGAGGCGGGCCAGCTGATAAAGCTGTAATTGCAGCCCTGGCCGCTGGTGTCAAACGACCATTCGACGGTAAAGGCGCCGTATCCCGTGCTTGAGGTAGCATACCCAAAGCCCGTCTTGCCCATGGAGGGATTCAGCTGCCACCGGCGGTGGCCTAGCCGGTCGATATTCGACGAGTCGCTGTCGTCCATCCAGCCGTCAACGGAGCCGACCAGACTGTAGCCCGCCGCAATATTGCTGCTGGAGGTCGCCCCACAGCCGATCTTATAAAAGTTGTCGTCCATGCCAGCGGGCTTTGACGGCGCATGGCTGAGCTTATTGTTCGCGGCGATGACGACCGCGCCGTACTGGGTCTTCTCCGTCAGGGAGCTATCCAGGGAAACGGCCGGCAAGCCGGCGATACGCCGTAGGGCGTTCAGCCGGGCCAGCGTCGCCTGCAGGGCGGACGCCTTCACCTTGCCCGCGGAGTAAGGCGCGGTGATGGACGGCTTCTGGTCAAATAGGTCGTTGAAATTCGTCACCGGCGCACTGTCCAGAAGCTGGATGATCTCCTGCTTGGAGAGTTTGGACATGTCCAGGCTGCCACTGTTGTGGCTGGCTTCGGCGCTCAGCTGTGGCGTGGTGGAGAGGACCTCCTCCGTACCGCAGACGCTACAGACACGGTAGGTCTTCCCCGCGGCGGCGGCCGTCGCCGCCACAGTCTTGGTCTGCCAGATGTGCTCTGTCTTGGGAAGCGTGGCGAAGGTCGCCAGCTCCTCGCCGCAGACGCCGCACACCTGATAGGTGCGGCCCTCCTTCGTGCAGGTGGCCCGCTCCGTCCTTGTGATCTTCACGTTGTGGGTACAGGCCGCTCCGGTGCTGGGATCAATGCCCGTGCCGGTAGACGTTCCGGTCCCCGCGCCGCCATTGAGCTTGGGAATGGCCTCCGTATAGCTGTCACCGCAATAGGTACAGGTGTATGTACGCAAGCCCTCCTGCGTCGCGGTGGCGGCTCGTGTAACCGTGGAGCGATAGGTGTGGGCCGTCTTGGGCTTGGTAGCCAGCGTCTCCTCCACACCGCAGGTCTTGCAGACCCGGTACTGCCGCCCCTCCTTGGCGCAGGTGGGTGAATCCACCTCGTAACGCCACTGGTGGGTATGCGTCTCGCCGCCGGACGAGGATTCGCCCGTACCCGTGCCGGTCCCGGTTCCAGTTCCGGTGCCGCTCCCGGTACCCGTACCAGTACCAGTGCTGGTCCCGGCGCCAGTGCTGGTCCCGGCGCCAGTGCCGGTTCCGGTACTTGTTCCGCTGCCCGTACCCGTGCCAGTGCTCGTTCCTGTGCCGGTGCTTGTTCCGGTTCCTGTGCCGGTGCCCGTGGTCGTTCCGGTTTCCGCTTTGGTGCAGCTGGGATCAGCGGCCCCGCAACGGGTGCACACGCCGTTGAGATAGCTGTGGCCCAGGGGCCTTTGAAGCGCGTTCAGCGGCTCGGTCCCTGACCAGTACATTTTCAGGTTGCAGTCCGCGCAGTACATGATATAGCCGCCGCCCTTGGTGCAAGTGGGCTCCTCGATCCACTCCTGCATCACCTTATTGCACTTGGGGCAGTTGGTGGGATATGATTTCAGCGTTACAGCCCCCGCCGGAGCTACCAGCAAGCCGCATAGCATGGCCACCGCCAGCAGCAAGCCTGCAAAACCATGGATACGATATCGTTTCCCGCGCATAAAATCTCCTCCTTGCGTTTTCTCTCCCGCAGTGAAAGGCTCGCCGCCCCATCCCCTGCCGGGTCTTTTGACAATTTTATAGTATAGCTTTTTGGAAATCTTGTCAATTCATTCCCGCCTAATTCTCGTTATAGACACACAAAAACAGGCACCGGGAAAATGTCGCGTTTGAAATTTGACCTTGCAGCCCCAATATGCTAAAATAAAGCATACATGGTATAAGGAGCCAGCCTATGCAACCAACTGTCAGCATCATCGTCCCCGTCTACAACGCGGAAAATACCCTCCGACGCTGCATCGACAGCATCCTGGAGCAGGAATACACGAATTTTGAACTTCTGCTGGTCAACGACGGCAGTAGGGACCGCTCTGGCGAGATCTGCGACGAATACGCCGCCAAAGACCCCCGGGTCCACGTCACCCACAAGGAGAACAGCGGCGTCTCTGACACCCGGAATCTGGCCCTGGGCCAGGCCCGGGGCACGTACCTGCAATTCCTGGACAGCGACGACTGGATCACCCCGGACGCCACCAGCTCCCTGGTCCGGGCCGCGGAGGCCCACCGGTGCGACCTGGTGATTTCGGATTTCTACCGGGTCATCGGCGAGCGGGTCTCCCACAAGGGCGACATCGATGACGACACCGTGCTGTCCCGGGAGGAATACGCCGCCCACATGATGGAAAATCCCGCCGATTTCTACTACGGCGTCCTCTGGAACAAGCTCTACCGCCGCGATATCGTGGAGGAACACCACCTGCGCATGGACCCGGAAATCAGCTGGTGCGAGGACTTCATGTTCAACCTGGAGTACATCCGGTACGCCGAGACCTTCTATGCCCTCCAGGTCCCCATCTACTACTATGTCAAAACCAAGGGCTCCCTGGCCAATCAGAACCTGACCATCTCCAAGACCATCAAGATGAAGCTGACGGTGTTTGAATACTACCACCGCTTTTTCAAGACCGTCCTGGACGAGGAGGAGTACGAAAAGAGCCGCCTGAAGGTCTACCGCTTTCTGCTGGACGCCGCCGGGGACGGCACCGTCCCTCCCGCTGTGCTGCCCGGCTCCCAAAAACTGGGGAACGAGCGTATCCGCGTCGATCCGGACGCGCTGAGCGGCGACGGCATCCTGTGCGACGCATTCCGGGACCGCAAGCTGCTGGAGCACTATCTGGAGACTGCCGCCCTGAAAAACGACCTGTCCCTGGCCGACGCCGGACTACTCCTGGCCCTGGGCCAGTTCGGCCCCTCATGCACCCGCAGGGAGCTGGCGGACTTCGCGCATCTCTCCCGGGGCGGCCTGACGCTGGCCCTGCAGCGGCTGAACGGAAAGGGGCTCATCAGCGTCGAGGAGGCCCGGGCCGCGGACCTGCCGGAAAAGCGGCTCAGCATCTCCTTCACTCCCGAGGCGGCGCCCGTCCTCGCCGATCTGAACGCCGCCCAGAGCGACTACGAAGCAGCCCGCTTCGCGGGCTTCAGCGACGAGGAGCAGGCCCGGTACCGCGCCCTGTCCGGCAGGATCAAGCGCAATATTCAGGATGTCCTGCAATAACAAACCCGGCCGGAAGAGACAGAGCTTCCAGCCGGGTCTTTTTCAGACAGGGGCGTCCGTGGCGGACTCCCGTTTTAACAGGCGGTACACGCTGCGGTACATCAACAAAACGAACACCACAAACAGCACCATGGAAGGGATGCTGCCGATCATGGCGCACGAGTCGTAAATGCCGTGGAGCAGCACGGCGGCAAGATATCCCGCCGCCAGATTGCGCCGCCTGCCCGCCTCGTCGCCGCGATTTTCGCAGAGCTTGGCGCGCCCGTAGAACAGTCCCATATAGACGGCAAAGGACATGTGTCCCGGCACCGCCAGCAGCGCCCGGGGCAGGGCCACGGAGAGGCCGTAGCGCAGGACATACTGGATATTCTCAAAGGCCGCGAAGCCCAGGGAGACAAAGACCGCGTACACAATCCCGTCGAAGCGGTAGTTGAACGCGGGGTGATACCAGGTCCGACGCTTCAACAGGCAGAACTTGCAGCCCTCCTCCACCAGCGCCACCACCAGAAAGGCCAGCAAAATGGTGTACACCGGGCTGCCCGGGTCCACCAGCAGCCGCAAGCCGCTCTGTGCCAGCCGCTCCAGCACGCCGGAGGCCAGCGCCGCCGCAACCCCCAGCACCAGCAGCGTCAGCAGCAGTCCCGGCGGCTCCTTTTCCACGGTGTCCCGCAGGTAGATATACCGCAAAAGCAAAACAGCCGGCAGCACTGCCGCCAATATGTAAACCGCCAAAAGTGGCAGCACCGGCATGATAAAAAACACAGCCGTCCCTCCCCATCAAACTCCGATCTCAACGCCAAAGCCAGCCAGCAGCAAATTCCGCAGCAGGCAGTTGACAAGCAGCACCACCGCCAGCAGCCAGGGCCAGCGGGCGTCGTAACACAGCGCCCAGCCGCGCCGCCCCCGCAGCCGCCACACCGTCTGCGAGAACACATAGAAGGCCGCCAAGCCCGCTGTCACCGGAACCGCCGGATGGCAGTAAAACGCCTCCAGCAGCCGGCCGTGGGCCAGCGCAATCAGCGCTCTGGTCCCGCCGCAGCCGGGGCAGTAGACGTGCCAGTTGCGATAAAACCAACAGCCGCTGACCGTGGGCGCCCCCAGCAGGTGCTTCCAGATCAGGTACGCCGCGCCCAAGGTCCCACAGGTGATCCACGCGGCGGGGTAGACCTCCCGATCTGTCATCCGCTTGTCCATGCGTCCCTCCAAAAGAAAGGCCGCGCTATACGCGCGGCCCCATCACGCTTACTTTAAAAGCCTGATCTTCCCCAGCAGGGGGACTTCCTTTTCCTCGCCGTTGATCGCGGCGATGCATCCCATCACCGCGCAGACAAAGCAGAAAATGCCCCAAATCCAGCCGACGCAGGGAATGACGGACAGCAGTCCCGCCAGCCAGATCACCAGCGCCTGGTTCACATGGAACTTCGCGCCCTCCCGGTCGCCCGCCAGAATGGCGATCAGCAGACCGATCCATGTGATATAAGCAACGATGCTCGTCGTCTTCGCATCCATGAAAAATCCCTCGTTTCTTTTACTGATATCTGTTGTAGTGTATCACATCCTGCAAAGAATTACAAGATAAACGCGGAAATACAAAAAAGCGACAGTCCGTTTGGACTGCCGCTCAGTGTTGGCGTTACCTATCTTC
>CABSFC010000090.1 GCA_902476875.1 uncultured Oscillibacter sp.
GTTGTCCGGCGTGGTGTAGGTGATGTACCTCTGCCCCGGCTCCCACTTGACGCCGTAGCCCCACGCCTCCATACAGGCAATGAAATCCTCACGGTCATAGGACTGCTCCATGGCAGCCCTGATCGCCTTTCGCAGCTGATTCTTCCATGTGGGGATGCGGAACGGATCTGCCTTTGTCTCTGTAATAGACAATCCATATTGCAGGCAGAGCTGGTTAGAGTACTCCTTCGCCATCCGCATTTCATGGGCGCTCTGGTGATACTTCCGGCCTGTCTCATAGTCCACGGAGTTCATGATGATGTGGTTGTGAATGTGGTCGGTATTCATGTGCGTAGCCACCACGCACTGATAACCCTTGAAGTACTCCGCGAACTTGATACCGATCTCGTGAGCGGTATCGAAGTCCAGCGGATCGTCTGGAGCAAACGCCTGGACGATGTGGTAGTAGCCCCGGCCGTCTGTTTTGCGGAACTGCTTTTTCACAGCTTCAAATTCCTCCAGCGCTGTCCGGGCCACGCAGTTGACGCCGCTGATGAGAGAATCCGTGGTTTTCTCCCGGCTGGTGACATAGTCCAGAATATCCTTCAGGCCACGCGAGACAGCAACGAATTTAATGTTTGCCATGTCCTTTCGTACACCTCCATGAACGGCTCCATGTCCACCAGCCCAGCGCGGCCCTGCCGCGCCATGACTGTAAGCTGATTCAAATTGTTCCCCTGACGCCGCAGTTCCCAGATGAGATCATCCAGCCCCTCGACGACGGTGACGTCCTGGTCCATCGCGGCCGCGCGGACGAACTCGCTGATGGTCATATGCACTTTTTCCGCGTTCTTCGAGATATGAACCTTTTCCCAGCCTGCCACTCGGAAGCGGATAAAATGATCTTTTGGCATTTCTGCTCTCCTTTCTAAAATCAGTTCCTCTCAGTCAGGAATAGGGGCGCGGGCTTAGCCCGCTCTGCCAAAGTGGGCGGACGGGGCAAGGGCCCCGTTCCGTACCACGAAGGCGAAACTTGTCATCCTCGAAACGAGGATTTCGGGTGCGCAGCTTGGTTCGTCCCGCTTCCTGTCGGCCTTTCCGCACTGCGGCAAGGCGTGATTGGACTTTATCCTGCTATACTTTCGTCCCCTGCTATACTTTCGTCCCCTGTCAGTTTTCGAAATCCGGCCCAAATCCGCCCTCTCATCCTTGGCCGGTGTTCTTTCCCGCTGCTTCCCACAAAACCGCACGCGGCGACTTACAGGGGTGAACAGGGCGGGAGTCGCGCGCCTTGTCCAGTTTTTTCTTTCGGGGATGATAACTTGGCAGGAGGACTTTTTCTTGTTACGCTTCGTCTTGTTCATACACTTCCCCACCATCTGCTGTAGGTGCTATCCCTCATGCACTTTGGCCTGTGGTGGGAAGCTCAGACAGCGGCAGGATGTAGTAGTGGTTGTTTCCCTGGAGCCACTTACCGTTTTTCACACACCGGGAGGTCTTGACCTTACGGATGAACCCACGATCCGCCAACAGGCTGACCGCTTCCCGCGCCGCGTTTTGAGAGCGGCCGCAGTGCAGGGCGATGGTCTTCATGCTGGGCCAGCATACATCTTTCTTCCCTGCGCAGCAGACCAGATAACTGTACACGGCCAGCGGAATAGGTTTCAGGTCATAGCAGAAAATAGCGTTGCTCATTTGATAAAATCGTTCACCGAGAATGGGCATACGGAATCTCCTCTTTTGAAAGTCATATTAGAACTTATCAAGCGGTAGAACCGTTTGATAGCACGAAGCGCGTGAAGTTCTTATGAGACGAGACAGCGCGGCTTTGATGCGCTGTCAGTGTGCGCAGCACACAATGATTTTTTCAGATTCTTTCATCTTGACCTCCTTGCGGTTTTGCATGACTATGTGGTGGTGAAGTGATATTGCGAGAGCATAAATTCCCCTCTACTTTCCTTCCCGATTTCATAGCTTTTTGACATAGAATTGACATAAACACCGGTCGTCCGCCTCTTGGCGGACATCCGGTGTCCAAATTTCAGAGATTCACTTTTGCCGCCGCAGGCAGCACCTGCCGTCTACTTCGTCCCGTTCCTTCAGCAGTTGCGCCAGCGCGGTGAAGAATTTCTTTTGCAGATAGTCCACGCTGCCGCAGTTAAGCTGGTGAGCATCCGCATACTTGCGGATGGACAGTCCCTCCACAAACCGCTCCCCGGAAGTAACCGCTGTACTCTGCCGAAAGACTGATGCAGGGACAATCGTTGATTTATGACAGGACGGTGTGATATAATATAAAATACTATGAAACGAAAGGAGGGTTCCTGTGCGGTATACGCTGATGCATAAAGATATCCCGGTGGCTGATCTGATTCTTGACGAGGCCACAAGTGCTGTGCAGAAAGTTTGTAATATCCACTATGCAGAGCATCTTCCCGTGGGTGTTTCAGTCAAACGGGGAGTCGTGGACAGGGCGGCTCTGAATACCTGGTGGATCGACCGCTCTATCCCTGCCAGCCGATCCGGCGTGCGGAAAGCGTTGGAAACGCTGGAACTCCCCAACACGCGGTTTCTGCTGACCAAGAGCATGGGCTTGAGTCTCTCTGACCAGTATTGGATCAGACCCCAGGGCAGTGACATACAGTGGGCACAAATCAACTTCTTCATCAACGATTTCTCTGAAGATATCGGTGACATCCTGTTGGGGAAGACACCAAAAGGTAAAGATTTCAGCTTTCACTCCCCGGACAATACCTCGGACGGTTTCCTGAAAAAACGGTGGAAGATCATCAATGGAGCCAGATGCCTGCTGAAAGCCGGCAGCGCCCCATTCATGCAGCAGCCTTTCAACGAGGTGATTGCCTCGGCGGTTTGCAGGAGATTGGATATCCCGTATGTGCCATATGAACTGTGCTGGGATGATGGGTTGCCCTTTAGCGTGTGCCAGGATTTCATTACCCCGGATACAGAGCTGGTCAGTGCATGGCGGGTTATGCAGACACAGAAGAAAGATAACAGCACCTCTGTCTACCGCCATTTCCTGAACTGCTGTGAGACCCTTGGCGTGCCGGGAATGGTTCACGCCATGGATCAGATGATCGTGCTGGATTATCTGATTGCCAACGAGGATCGGCACCGGAACAACTTTGGATTAATCCGCGACGCAAACACGCTGGAATGGCTGGGAGCGGCACCGATTTTCGACAGCGGTTCCTCACTGGGATATGACAAGCTGACGGGCCAGATCCTGTCTGGAAAAGGCGTTGAGTGCAAGCCGTTCAAGAAAACCCACGAGGAGCAGCTGGCGCTGGTAACGGATCTAAGTTGGATCGACTTTGACGCGCTGCGTGGGTTAGAGGATGAGATCGCGAAGGTCTTGGCACCCGCAGGGGAATATCTTGATCAGGACAGACGAAAAGCAATCATGGTATCCATCCAACAGAGGATCGAACGCCTTCAGGATCTGGCGCTTTCACAGCGCCAGACAGATGATCTCACAGAAAACGATGTGGCGGAGGATATCGCGGAAGATTATCAGCAAAGCGGCCCTACAATGAATATGGTCTGACAGTTTGACCGCGCCCGGATACTCCGGGCGCGGCTTATCTGTTCAGAGGGACTCCGGAAGTGGGTGAAGCGGAACGCTGGAGTAAGCTGATCAAAAAGCAGCGGCACTTAGGGAACCTGAACAGCCCCCGAAAAGCTGGGTAGAAGTGATAAAATAAAAGATAAATGAGGTGAGTAAATGCCAAAGGGAAAACCCAACAGGAAATATACAGCGGAATTTAAGACAATGGTAATCGAGACCATGTGTGCAGAAGGGCTAAACTACAGTGAAACAGGCCGCCGGTTTGGAATCGAGGCCCATACTCTGCTGCAGATCTGGGAACGGATCTATTTGGCGGAGGGGCCAGAAGATTTTGCCATTGAACGCCGGGGACACAGCACTTCAGCGCACCCATTGAAAAGGGTCACGCCGGATAAAGAAAAGGAGCTCCTTGCGGAAGTGCAAAGGCTGAGGGCTGAAAATACCTAAAAAAATTGCAAAGGCAGTATTCCTTTCGATTGCTGCTCATGGTCAATTACCTCCGAAGATTTGAAATAGGGCAATGTCCAAATCTTCAGGGGGGACCACGGCAGCGTGGAAAAGGTCCGGTGTGGTTCCGATGGCGAATACCGGCAGATGGATGGAGAGAATAGCGCTTTTTTCAGAGTTTGGAGGGCCGAAAAGACAGGATGCTGGCTGGAAGGGAGGGGAAAACAGAGCTTCACTTGAAAAAACTCTGATTTTACATGAAAGTCGGAATTTTTGTAAAATCCCGTATAAAACGACAAAACAAAGGCCCGGAAAGACTGATTCAGTCTTTTCGGGCCTAATTTTCCCTATGAATATGAAGTTGTCACAGGCTATTCTTGACATCACTCATCTCTTTTGTTCAGGGGCACAAGATACCACTCTGGAATGTATAGTCACACCTCTTTTTCGTTAGAAGATGGCCTTCTCCCAGCCCTCCCCTAAAGCGAAGGACTGGGAGAAGGAGGGGGCGTTATGCCCCCTGCCTCCTTGCCTGGGTAAGATTTACTTGGTCAGATTCTCAATGAAGCGCATGAGGATGGTAGCGACCTGGGCGCGGGTGGCGTTGCCCTGGGGAGCCAGGGTGCCGTCGCCCATGCCGCCGATCAGGCCGTTACCAACGGCCCACTGCATGGCCTCGGTGGCGTAGCCGCTGACGCTGCCCGCGTCGGTGAAAGCGGACAGGCTGGAGCTGCCGGAGGTGCCGTAGCCCATGGCCCCCGCGTAGCGGTACAGGAAGGTGGCCAGCTGCTCGCGGGTGATGCTGTCATCCGCGCCGAACTTGCCGTTTCCGTAGCCGCCAGCGATCCCGTTGTCCACCATCCAGTAGATGCCGTCGGCATACCAGGAATCGGGGTGAACATCGTCGAAGCTGCCTTCAAAGGCGTGATCCGGGTTGTCCTCCAGGTTGTGGAGGACCACGGCGATCATGCCACGGGTCATAGTTCTGTCGGGGCTGAAGGTAGTGTCGCTGGTGCCGCCGAACATCCCATGAGCGGTGGCGAAGTCAATGGCGTCCTCCGCCCAGTGGTTGCGGGTATCGGTAAAGTCCTTGCTCTTGTCCACCAGCACCAGGTCGGCGGAGCCGTCCAGCTTGACGGTCATGCCGTCCTCGGTGGGGACGGACAGCTTTGCGACCTCGCCGGTCTTGGCGTCCACGGCCACGGTGCCGGGGGTGGTGTCGGCGGGGATGGTGACAGTGGTCGTACCGACGCTCCTGGGGATGGTGACGGTGGCGGTCACGTCCTCGCCCGGCTCGTCCACGGTCTTGACCTTGACGCCGTTGGCGGCGGTGTCCGTGGTGGTCACGGTGCCGTCCTTCTTGGTCTCCACGACGAGGGTAGAGCCGTCCTTGTTCTTGGTGGTCTCCGTCACGGTGCCCGTGGTCTTGTTGGTCACGGTGGTCGTGGTGGAGCCGTCGCTGTTCTTGGTGGTCTCGGTGGTGGTGTTGCTGGAGCTGCTGGAGCCGCCGGAGGAGCCGCCGCCGGAGCTTCTGCGGGTCACGGAGACTTCACAGGATGCCGTAGCTCCTTCCTGATTGCCATTGCCCGCAAAGGAAACGGTAAAGGTGTATTTCGCTGTCTTGTTCTCCAAAGACACGGAAACAGAGCCGTTTCCGGTCAGCGAGAGGGTTTTCGCCTCGCTGTTCTGGTCGTCGGTCTGGACTACGGTGACGGCGCCGCCCTCGGGAACGCCGCTGACGGTCAGGGTCACGGTGCCGGAGCCGGTCATGTTCAGGCTGGTCGCGTTGTTCGCTGTGATACTGATAGTAGAAGAAGCCGCTGTGATGGTTAGGGTGGCGTTCATGTCGCTGATGGCCTCATAGTTGTTGGTGTCATCGCCAGTAAAGGTGGCCGTGGCGGTGGTGCTGCCCACGTTGGTCAGGGTGTTGTTGGTGTAGGACACGCTCACACCTTCGGGCAGGGTACCGGTGATCTTCAGTTCCTTCTCCGTGCCGTCATAGATGTAGGTGGCGCTTTCAAAGGACACGCCGGACATATTATAGGTAGCTTTCCCGATGGTGAAGGTGAAGGTCACATCGTCGGTAGAGCTATCCGCCCATTTGGTGTTGGTCGGGTCCTTCAAGGCCACGGTCACGGTCTGGCTTCCCGCGTTCGTCATGGTGTTGTCGGACACGGTGTAATCGTCGCTGGCGGCCACGATGTAGGTCTGTTCGCTGCCGGTGTAGGTATATGTATTACTGTCCGCTTCGGGCTTGGTGACGAGCTTGGGGACGATGGTGAAATTCACGGAATACTCGGTGCCGCTGACAGTCACTTTCGCGGTGGCGGTGCCAGCGTTGGTATTGTTCTCATAGGTCACGCTGGATGCTGCCACTTTGATGCCGTTGCTGTCCACCATATAGACGGTCGGCTCAATGGCGCTGCCTGTGTAGGTCTGATCCTCAATAGGCAGAAGCGTGTAGCTACCCTCACCCGTTGATGTGCCCCAAATGGCGTAGATGGTCATGTCGCCCGTGGGGACGGTGGAGGTGGTCACAAAGTTGCCGGAGCCGTCCTTGGCGGTGTTCCACCCGGCAAAACTTTTTTCGCCATTGGTGGGGGTAGGCAAGGCGTAGTTCTCGGAGACGGTGCTGATTGCTTTGCCCTCCGCAACGGTGATGGGACTTGTGGCATCATCGCCTAAAGAGCCGCCATTGGCGTCAAAGGTGATAGTACTAAGCCATTTAAAGTTATATGTTTGATTGATGCTTGGAGTTTCGACTTTGCTTTCATTAGTGTCATACCATCCGTCCGGAGTATATCCCTCCCGGACAAGCTCACTGCAAAAGCTATTTTGAGAGAACGTTGCAGTATCTGTAAAAGTACCACCGTTTGTGTTGCCCAGAAAAGCCATGTTAAACATACCGTCCAAAGACTGGGCAGCAGCAGTTCCACCTACATAAAGTGCTGCGAAGTTGTTGCTCTGTCCGCTAATCCACTGAGAACCCAAAGTTGTAAATGGAATTTGGCCGCTGCCTTTTTGTGCGGAAATGTTGATCGAATCTTTTTGATGGGAGAAGTCAGCAACTACCGCACAGCGGGAGTATGCAAACGCTGTATTTCCAATGGATGCAATCTTGTCGCTCTTTACAATATAATGTGTGATTGGTTGATTGACAAACGCACTATTTCCAACAGTCTTCAGTCCTGTACCGATTACTACTTTTTTAAGTACCAGAGTATCATTAGAGGCTCCCTTAAATGCCTCTTCTCCGATAGACACAACAGAATCTGGAATATTGATTTCCGTCAATTCGGTGTTAAAAAAAGATTGTTTTCTAATTTCCGTAAGGGTTTGGGGGAGTTGGATAGAAGTAATGGGGCAAGCCTTAAATGCCTCTTCTCCAATCGTTTTAATCCCCTCAGACAGTGTTACCTGGTTCAATGCTTTGCAGTTACTACACATATTTTTAGGGATATCAACAATGCCACTGGGAATCGTCAAAGAAGTCAAAGCATCACAGCGGAAAAACGTGTTCTCGCCAAGTTCTTTTACTCCATCGGGAATGGTCACTTGAGTGATATGATCATTGTCTTGGAAAGCAGCCTTGCCGATTTTTGTAACGGTACTAGCAATCTCATAGGAGGTATCTTCTTTTCCCGCCGGATAAGCAAGCAGAGTAGTCTCGTCCTTGTTATAAAGAACGCCGTCCTTAACCGCAAGAAAGTCACTTGCATTATTCTCAATCGAAAACGCCGTAAGTTTCTGCATTGCGGGGAACGCTCCCTCGACCATCTCCACACTGGAGGGAATTGTAAGGGTCTCTAAGGAGATGCAATAGCTGAATCCGTTTACCCCTATGGATTGCAAACCATCCGGCAACGAAACAGACGTTACACTTTCAAAGCGATGGAACGCATGATATCCAATTTTTGTAACGCCCTCGTTAACAACGATTGTTGTAATATTAGACGCCACATTGGTGCCATCCGCTGTCCCTTTCCACGGCCGATCACCAGCACTGGGATAGTCTTTCATCTCACCGGATTCATATCCATTTTCGGGGGTTTCTGCTGGAGAAATAGTTAATGTATTCCCACTGATAGACCAACTGATACCGCCATCCGTGTTGGATGTAACAGAATTGGTATCCTCGCCTGTCAGCGGCATGATCTGCTGGGTGAAGAACGCCGCCGCTTCTTCCAGGGCGGTCACATCCAGTTCGGCGGCTTCCTCGCCGGTCAGCGCATCAACGGCGTCATAGATGTCGCAGACCTCCGCGTAGACCTCGGCCTGCTCGTCCACATCCATGTCCGCCAGAGCATCCGCATCGGGCAGAGCGTTGATTCGCTCCTGAAGCTGCTCTACAACCGTCGGCTCGGCAGGGGGTTCAGGATCGCCCTCCGGGTCTGCGGGCGTAGTGACACACTCGCCCTCATGGCCGTCCTCCAGGGTGCAGCCCTCGGTCAAGGTGCAGGGAACAGGCTCCCCCTCGTCCACCGGGGCCTCCTGGTAGGTGCAAAGGGCAAAATCCCCCGCGCAAACGATGCAGTTTTCATTCACCGCTCCCTCGGTGCAAAGGGCCTCACAGGTGCAGACCGGGGATGGCTCTCCGCCGTCCTGTGTCTCGTCTACCGCCAGGGCCGTTGCGGGGAATAGTCCCACAAGCAAACACAAGGACAGCAGACTTGCCAATATTCGCTTCTTCATTGTGCTGTGAACCTCCTATTTCTCTATCTTATTTGATCTGCCCCGCGCTCCGGGGCTGGGTCAACAACATCAAAAGCCGCTCCTTGGCGGCCTCCTGGGTCCGCTCCGGCGGGCCGTCCGCCAGATATTCCAGCGCGTCGTTCCACTCAAGCAGGCTGGTATCTCCGGGCGGTATCCGTTCCAGCTTCCGGGCCAGTACCGCCCGCTGGCTTCCACTCAAAAACCGCAGGTCGGAGAGGTATTCACACCCCATTTGAATGGAAACGAGGTCTAAAAGCGATTGTGTCACCGTATGCTCACCTCCTCCTGCTTCCATCCAATGGAAAGCTGTTCCGTCTCCAAAAGGCGGTCGTGGGACTGCTCCACCAACAGGGCGATGTTGGCCTGGATGCTGGCCTGGGTGGACTGGTACAGCTTTTTCAGGCACCGTGGGTTGGCCTTTTCCTCCGGCACCCTCGCGTCCGCGCATAGCCGCTGGATTAGGCTGGTCACGCCGTTCCGGGTGTAGGGCACCCTGCTCCGGGTCACAAACAGCGGCCCACTGGAAATGCCTTTCCGTTTCGCGTAGTCCAGCAATTCTTCCCCCAAACAGTCCGGGATATGTACCACAGAAGCAGGGAGTTTGATTTTTCCTGCCTGTGCTGCCTCCACAGTGAGCCGGGGCAGGTCCCGGACACTGATGCCCGTGGCGGCAAACACCTTTACCATTAGGTATTCCCGTTCTTTCCCCAAGGTCCGGGCGGTGGACAAAAGGCGCAGATACTCCGTCCTTGTCAGCTCCGGCTGGATGTCGCTCTCCGGTTCCAGTGGCTTTCCGATTTGCAACTCCCGATGCCCATGAACTTCCAACAGGCTGTTGGCGGCGGAGATACACAGGTTTACCGTCCGGGGCGCATAACCACTGTCCAGCAGGGCCTTGCGCCATTCTTCCAGAGTACCGCGACAGATCCGCTTGTCCTTCGGGAGCCAGTCATATAGCTGGTACAACTTGACACGGTAGGTCTTGACTGTTTCCGGGGTGCGGCCATGCTCTGTCAGAAAGTCCAGAAATCCATCCAAAAGCTCCGTGGAAAGGGCCAAACCGTCCGTATCGCCCCCAGGCCGTGCCCTGGGCCTGCTGTCCGGTGCGGTCAGCGTCGGAAGATTTGTTCTTGGCATCGGCATCACCCCCAATCAACAAACTCATCATTATGTGATGTTTGAGAGATAGCCTATGGCCTAAACCTGGGAGCAGAATCCAATAAAAAGCGTCTGTTCACTTTAATCTGGGAATTAAATGGGCGCAAAAGAGCAAGCCGCAAAAAATCGGTCTTTGCGGCCTGGATTTTTGCGCCCAGAAATCGGAAAACGCCTTGCGCTTCAATGGCCGGCGTGGTATAATTTGCTCGAATATGTAGCCGGAGAAACTTTTTCGCGTGAGATTTTCAGGCAAAATGATGAATTTGTCCTACGAGACAAGTCCCAGCCGCTCAAGCTGTTTCGTATGCTCGGCCCCGGTGGTCAGGAGATAGATACGGGTGGTCTCAATGGAGGAATGGCCCAGCACATCAGCAAGGCGGGCAATGTCCTTACAGGACTTGTAGAAGGTCCGGGCAAAGAGATGGCGCAGGTTGTGGGGATAGACCTTTTTCTCTTCCACGCCCGCCGCTTTGCACAGGGCTTTCATCTCCGCCCATATCTGACGGCGGCTCATACCCTTTCCGCTTCTGGTGATAAAGATTTCACCAGAGGTTATTTTTTGCCTTTTGGCGTATTTCAGCAGCTTACGGCACAGCTTGTTGGTCAGCAGGATGACACGGATTTTCCCCTTCAGCGTGATCTCCGCTCGCCCTGCTCTAGCGGCCTCCACGGTGAGATATTTCACCTCGGACACCCGTACCCCGGTGGCGCAGATGGTCTCCATGAGCAGGGCAAGTCGCTCCCGGCCCAGGCTCCGGGCGGTGGACAACAGGTGCTCGTATTCCTCCTTCGTCAGCTCGCGGGACTGGTCCCGGAACATCCGCCGCTGTATCTTCAAGAACTTCACCCGAAAGTCCAGGCCCAGGAAGCGGAGGAAGCTGTTGAGCGCGGCCAGCATGGAGTTGACGGTGCCGGGAACATGGCCGGTGACAAGCAGGTGTTCTTTCCATGCGGCCGCAAGCTCCCGTGTCACCGGCCTGCCGTCCAGCCACGCGGCAAAGGCCCGAATGTCCCGCAGATATTTTTCGATGGTTCCGGGGGCGTGTTCCTCACGGTGTAGATACCGGCCATAGGCCGTGATTTGATCCGCTGTCAGCAAATGATCGCCCATAATCAAGTCCTCCCGTCAAAGTAATACCAATATTGTACCTTGACGGAGCAGATTTCTGGGGAGGTTTCCCAGCGGGATTTGCGGAAAAGGCAATAAGGGCATGGGAATATCCTTTTGGATATTCCCATGCCCTTATTGGATGATCCCAAACCCCAGGACGGACCATCTCGCGGTCCGTCGAACACACTTGACGGCGTGGCTTTTTTGCTCCCTTCGGTCGCTCGTTCCCGCACATCCGCGCGGGAGGTGAAAGAAGTAGTTTCACCCATGGAGGCCTATCGTCTAAAGGCTGTATTTTTTTGTGATGTAAGAAAAGAAATTTATTGCATTCATAGATTGCCGCGTCCGGCAATTTTTGTTTTGTCAGCGCTTTTGGAACAATTAAACCGGATCTATAATTCTCTGTACGCCGAAATACAATGTGCCCTTCTGCCAAGTGAAGCGTTTTAATTTCATAACCCTGGCTGAGCCATGATTCGCAGATGCAGTAATCATGTCTGGGGGGAACAACCGCGTGGATGGGATAACCCTCTTCCTGCCACATGGGGGCATACTGAGGAGATCGTCGTACCAGGATCGTCAGCCCGCCTTTCCTCTTTACGCGGATTTCAAAATCAACCTTTTGGCCGATTGATCTTTCAGGGGGCTGTGATACAATATAGAAGGAACAGAATCGCAGAAGGTCTTTGAATCGGGGGGTACCCCCCGATTCTGTCCCCATGGGGACAGAATGATCCTC
>CABSFC010000091.1 GCA_902476875.1 uncultured Oscillibacter sp.
GGCGCCGCGCCGCCTCTGGCGGCGAAGGGTGTGAATATCCGTGAAAATTTTGCGAAAAGGCTTGACTTCCTGATAGACTATGTTATGATGATAGCGACCAAACAAAAAATTTGTTTAACTAAAAAAATGTAATGTGGTGATGCGTCGTGAAAGAACAGATCAAGTGGATCGCAAACAACATGCCCCGCAGCGAGGATAAGCAGCTCCCCATCATGTCTCTGAGCAATGTGGCGAAGGCCCGCTTCTTCCACAGCACCTTCCCCCAGTACTCCATCACGCCGCTGGACCAGCTGGACGGCATGGCCAAGTACCTGGGGCTGGGCGGCCTGTATGTGAAGAACGAGGCCCACCGCTTCGGCCTCAACGCCTTTAAGGTCCTGGGCGGCTCCTTTGCCATGGCCCGTTACATCGCCCAGCAGATGGGCAGAGACGTCTCCGAGATGACCTATAACTATCTGACCAGCGACGCTTTCCGGCAGGAGTTCGGCCAGGCCACCTTCTTCACCGCCACCGACGGCAACCACGGCCGCGGCGTGGCCTGGGCCGCCAACCGGCTGGGTCAGAAGGCTGTGGTCCACATGCCCAAGGGCAGCAGCCAGGCCCGGTACGAGAACATCGCCAAGGAGGGCGCCCAGGTCACCATTGAGGACGTGAACTACGACGACTGCGTCCGCATGGCCGCCGCCGAGGCCGCCGAGACCCGCCATGGCGTGGTGGTCCAGGACACCGCGTGGGAGGGCTACGAGGAGATCCCCACCTGGATCATGCAGGGCTACGGCACCATGGCCGCCGAGACCGCCAACCAGCTCCGCGAGGTGGGCGTTAACCGTCCCACTCACGTGTTTGTGCAGGCCGGCGTGGGCAGTCTGGCCGGCGCGGTGGTGGGCTATTTCACCAACCTGTTCCCCCAGAATCCGCCCAAGTTCATCGTCATGGAGGCCCAGGCGGCGGATTGCCTGTACCAGGGCGCCCTGGCCGGAGACGGCAACCCCCGCATCGTGGACGGCGACCTGCAGACCATCATGGCGGGCCTTGCCTGTGGCGAGCCCAACATCATCTCCTGGGACATCCTGCGCAACCATGTCTCCGCTTTCGTCTCCTGCCCCGACTGGGTCAGCGCCCGGGGTATGCGGATGCTGGGCGTGCCTCTGAAGGGCGACCCCAAGGTCATCTCCGGCGAGTCCGGCGCGGTGGGCATGGGCGTCATCGCCGCCCTGATGGAGACCGACGAGTACAAGGACCTGCGGGATTATCTGGAGCTGGACCGCTTCAGCCAGGTGCTGATGTTCTCCACCGAGGGCAACACCGATCCTCTGAAATTCCGCAAGGTGCTGTGGGACGGCGAGTACCCCACGGTCTGAGCGTAAAAAACAGCAGCGGCGTCAGCCGCTGCTGTTTTTTTGCGGAACGAAGATCGGAGAGTGAAACCACGTCGCGTGGGGGCGCAAAAAACCGTCCGGCGGGAGCGCCGGACGGTTTTGCGATGGTCATGCCCAGCCCATGGCGGTGAAAAAGCCCGTCAGAGCCTACCGGGGCGTCTGCTTTGCGCCACCCACGGCGGCGTCTTTCCGCGACAGCCCTTTCTTGCGTTTTCAGATCCGCGCCACGCCGGAGTCCCGGGCGGCCCGCTCCACGGCGGCGGCCACGGCGTCCTTGACCCGTGGGTCGAAAGCGGCTGGGATGATGTAGTCGGCGGACAGCTCCTCGTCGGAGATCAGGCCCGCCAGGGCGTGGGCGGCGGCGATCTTCATCTCGTCGTTGATGTCGCTGGCCCGGGCGTCCAGAGCGCCCCGGAAGATGCCGGGGAAGGCCAGAACGTTGTTGATCTGGTTGGGGTAGTCGCTGCGGCCCGTGGAGACCACCGCCGCGCCGCCGGCCTTGGCGTCGTCGGGGAAGATCTCCGGCGTGGGGTTGGCGCAGGCGAAGACGATGGCGTCCCGATTCATGGTCCGGACCATCTCCGTGGTGACGGCTCCCGGCGCGGAGACGCCGATGAACACATCCGCCCCTACCAGCGCGTCGGCCAGAGAACCGGGCTTCTTCTCCAGGTTGGTGACAAGGGCCATCTCCTCCTTGACGGGGTTCATGCCCTCGGCCCGACCGGCATAGATGGCGCCCTTCCGGTCGCACAGAGTGATATGCTTCGCTCCGGCGGACAGCAGTAGCCGGGTGATGGCGATGGCCGCCGCGCCCGCGCCGTTGAGGACGATGCGCACGTCCTCCAGCTTCTTGCCCACCACCTTCAGCGCGTTGGTCAGGCCCGCCAGGGTGATGACGGCGGTGCCGTGCTGGTCGTCGTGGAAGATGGGGATGTCGCAGCGCTCCTTCAGCTTTCGCTCGATCTCAAAGCACCGGGGGGCGGAGATGTCCTCCAGGTTCACGCCGCCAAAGCTGCCCGCCAGCAGCGCCACGGTGCCCACGATCTCGTCCACGTCGTGGCTGCGGACGCACAGGGGGATGGCGTCCACGCCGCCGAAAGCCTTGAACAGGACGCACTTGCCCTCCATGACCGGCATACCGGCCTCGGGGCCGATGTTGCCCAGACCTAAGACAGCGGTGCCGTCGGTGACCACGGCCACGGTGTTCCAGCGGCGGGTCAGCTCATAGCTCTTGTTGATATCCTTCTGAATCTCCAGGCAGGGCTGAGCCACGCCGGGGGTGTAGGCCAGGGACAGGGCTTCCTTGCTGTCCACCGCCGCCCGGGGCGTTACCTCCAGCTTGCCCTTCCACTCGTAGTGCAGACGCAGGGATTCCTTTGCGTAATCCATGATGTCAGGCTCCTCTCACTCGTTGAAAAATCGGTATCTATTTTAAGGGAAAACCAGAAAGATGTCAATTCCCGGCAAGAAATACTTGAATTCCTAGTTTTCCTATGGCAGAATAGGAATTGAAAGGGGAGTGCTGATATGAAGGTCTCCACCAAGGGGCGGTACGCCCTGCGGCTGATGATGGATATCGCCGTCCACGATGGGGAGGGCAACGTCTCGCTGAAGGACGTGGCTACCCGGCAGAATATTTCGATGAAGTACCTGGAGCAGATCGCGGGGCTGCTGTCCAAGGCGGGGCTGCTGCGCAGCGGGCGGGGCGCCCAGGGCGGCTACCGTCTGGCCCGGGAGCCGGAGCAGTACACCGTGGGCAGCATCCTGCGGCTGACGGAGGGGAATCTGGCGCCGGTGGCCTGCCTGGGCGGCCCGGAGAACCGCTGCGACCAGTGCGGCGAGTGCCCCACGCTGGATTTCTGGTCCGGGCTGTACGCCGCGGTGAACGAGTATATTGACCGCTACACCCTGGCGGACCTGCTGGCGGAGCAGCAGCGGAAGCAGGAGTGACGGGCGCAAAAAACGGGAGGACCGGCGAAAGCCGGCCCTCCCGTCCGCCTGCCGAAAAAACTTTTTTCGGCAGGCGAAGCAAGTTTTCTCGAACTTTTTTAAAGTCCGAGAAAACTTAGATTGAAAGCGAAAGACACCCCTCCTGGGTTTCTTTCGCAGCTATCTTCCTTCCCGTCATCCGAAGTTTTCCAATTTCTCGATAGCACCACGGGAGGACCGGCTTTTGCCGGCCCTCCCGTCCGTTCCAGCGGGAACTTACAGGTTCTTCTCGTAGGACTCGATCATCTTCTTGACCATCTGGCCGCCGACAGAGCCGGCCTCACGGCTGGTCAGGTCGCCGTTGTAGCCCTCCTTCAGGTTGACGCCAACCTCGGAGGCGGCCTCCATCTTGAACTTGTCCATAGCGGCACGGGCCTCGGGAACGTTGAGCTTGTTGGTGTTCTTGCTAGACATAATTGTTTTCTCCTTTTCATCTAATCAATTGTGGGTTCCTTGGGTATCGCGAGAGTAGTTTGACTCGAAAAAAGGAGAATATGCCGGGATTTTGCCGGAAATTTTTGCTTTGCATGAGAAATTTCCGCCCTCCCGGTGGCGTTCCTCTGGACATTTGCGCCGGGAACGGGTATGATAAACAATGAACGCCCCATGCGGGCCGGATATGATTTTGATGAAATTGGAGATATGATATGGGAAAGTATTTTGGAACCGACGGTTTCCGCGGCAAGGCGGGCGAGGGCCTGACCGCCGCCCATGCCTATGAGATCGGCCGCTTTTTGGGCTGGTACTACGGCAGGTCCCAGCGGGCGCAGATCGTGGTGGGCAAGGACACCCGCCGCTCCAGCTATATGCTGGAGTACGCCATCAGCGCCGGTATGGCGGCGTCCGGCGCGGACGTGTACCTGCTGCACGTGACCACCACGCCCTCCGTGTCCTACGTGACCCGGACGGACGGCTTTGACTGCGGCGTGATGATCTCCGCCAGCCACAACCCCTACTACGACAACGGCATCAAGCTGATGAACCGCGAGGGCGAGAAGATGGACGAGGCCACCATCGCCCTGGTGGAGGACTATCTGGACGGCAAGCTGGAGCTGGACGGCCAGCCCTGGCGGGAGCTGCCTCTGGCCACGGAGGACGCCGTGGGCGCCATCGTGGACCACAGCGCGGGCCGGAACCGCTACATCGGATACCTGATCTCCCTGGCCATGTACTCCTTCAAGGGCAAGCGGGTGGCGCTGGACTGCGCCAACGGCAGCGCCTGGAGTATCGCCCCCAGCGTGTTCAAGGCCCTGGGCGCGGAGGTCTCCGTCATCAACGACCGCCCCGACGGCCTGAATATCAACCTGGACGCCGGGTCCACCCACATCGCGGGGCTGCAGAGATACGTGAAGGAGCACCGGATGGACGTGGGCTTCGCCTTCGACGGCGACGCGGACCGCTGCCTTGCCGTGGACGAGAACGGCGAGCTGGTGGACGGCGACAAGATCATGTACCTCTATGGCCGCTATATGAAGGAGCGGGGCAAGCTGGTGAATAACACCGTCGTCACCACGGTAATGAGCAATTTCGGCCTGTACAAGGCGCTGGAAGAGGCGAATATCGGCTATGTCAAGACCGCCGTGGGCGACAAGTATGTCTATGAACACATGGTCCAGCACGGCGACCGCATCGGCGGCGAGCAGTCCGGGCACATCATCTTCTCCAAGTACGCCCGGACCGGCGACGGTATCCTGACCGCCCTGAAGGTCATGGAGGTCATGCTGGCGAAGAAGCTGCCTCTGAGCCGTCTTGCGGAGCCGGTGACGGTCTATCCCCAGGTCCTGATCAACGTGCGGGTGAAGGACAAACAGGAGGCCCAGGCCGACGCGGATGTGCAGGCGTCCGTCCGGGCCGTGGCGGAGGAACTGGGCGACACCGGCCGCATCCTGGTGCGGGAGTCCGGCACGGAACCGCTGGTGCGGGTCATGGTGGAGGCCGAGACCAGGGAGCAGTGCCAGACGCTGGCGGAGCGGGTCGTGGCTGTCATCCGGGAAAAGGGCCACGCCGTATAAAATTGACATCACGCAATGCGTCCCGCCCTGTGGCGTTCCACGGGGCGGGACATTCTGCGCGTTTGGGGGCGTGCGGTCAGCGGTTCAGCTCCCGGCGGACGGCCTTGGCGATCAGCTCCTGGCCCTCGGGGGAGCGGAGGACCTCCAGCACCGTGGCGCGGACCATGTCCTGGAAGGACTTGCTCTTCAGCAGGGCGCTGAACACCGCGCCGTCCTCCTTGCCGCCGGAGGATTGGGCCACCACCGTCCTGACCAGGGGCTTGGGAGCGGGGCGGACGGGGGTGTCGTCAGGGACGCCGCCGTTGAGCCAGGTGTCCATGCTGGTGGGGTCGTCGGTCTCGCCCCGAAGGTAGAACAGCGACACGCCGAAGTACTGGGCCAGCTTGCTCTGCTGGTCCTGGGTGGGCGTCTGACGGCCCGTCTCGAATTTTTCAATGGACATGCGGGGCAGCCCCAGGGCCGCCGCCAAAGCGGGGCGGCTCAGGCCCCGCTGGGTGCGAAGCGCCTCGATGCGCTGTGCCATCGTTACCATCTGTAGAATTCCTCCTTGAAATCAGGTCCGCCGCCGGTCCGGCAGGAAGCACAGGCGCCCCGCCCGGCGGCTGGCGTTCAAATCGATCAGCCGCTGATTGCGGCTGCCCCGGAAGCGCAGGGAGATGTCCTTCAGCTCCTCCACGAAGCGACCGTCCACCAGGACGTCCAGCAGGGAGAGGAACTCGTCCGTCACCTCGCAGCGGGGGTGGGTGCCATCAGAAGTCAGCTCCTCGTAAGTGAAGCCGGAGAAGCCCCAGATATTCTTCCGGGGATACGCCGCCCGTACCCGGCGGAGGAAGGGCACCAGCGCCCGCTGGTTCTCCGGCTCGAAGGGCTCGCCGCCCAGCAGGGTCAGGCCGTTGATATAGCTGGGGGAGAGCAGCTTCAAAAGATGCGCTTCCGTCTCCTCCGTAAAGGGCTGGCCGTAGTCGAAAGCCCACGTCTGGGGCTGGAAGCAGTTTTTGCAGTGGTTGGTGCAGCCGGAGACGAACAGCGTCACCCGGACGCCCTCGCCATTAGCGATGTCGCAGTTTTTGATCTCACCGTAGTACATGGCTTGCTCCTTTTGACGGATCGTGGGTTTGTGAATGGTTTCCATTATATCAGATTTACCGGGACTTGCAAGCTGGAGAAAAAATAGATTGACATTTATCAGCGTGTGTGCTATCCTTTAAATCGAAAAATATCGATTTGAGGTGAGGGCATGGAGAGCAGCTATCAACAGCAGGCCAAGGTATTCAAAGCCCTGTGCGACGAAAACCGTTTGCGGATTCTGGAGTTGCTGCGAAGTGGGGAACGCTGTGCCTGTGAGCTTTTGGAGGAACTGCACATCGGGCAGTCCACGCTGTCCCATCACATGCGGATCTTGTGCGATTCCGGCATCGTGGTGGGCCGCAAGGAGGGGAAGTGGGTCTACTATCGCATCGACCCGGCGGGGAGCGCCGCTGTCGCCGCGCTGCTGGCCCGACTGACCGCGGCGCGGGGGGATGCCCGCAGGGGAACCTGCGGAACAGAAGAACAGTGAGCCGCCTGGAGCGGCTTACTTTATCGCCAACAAATCGATATATTTCAATATTTCAATTTAACGGAGGCGCAAATGATGGAAACTGTGAAAGCGGTCTGGGATTTTTTCCAGGACCAGATTTTGGGGATGCGGTGGCTTGAGGGTCTGATCCGTTCACTGCTGCGGGCGTTGGGGCTGGATACGGAAAGCCGCTGGGGCGGAAGCGTCTGGTTTTTTACCTATGATGTCCTGAAGATCACGGTGCTGCTATGTATTTTGATCTTCCTTATCAGCTACATCCAAAGCTATTTCCCGCCGGAGCGCGGCCGGAAGATCCTGGGGCGGTTCCACGGCATTGGGGCCAACATCATCGCCGCGCTGCTGGGGACAGTGACGCCCTTTTGCTCCTGCTCTTCCATCCCGCTGTTCATCGGTTTCACCTCGGCGGGGCTGCCGCTGGGAGTCACGTTTTCCTTCCTGATCTCCTCGCCCATGGTGGATCTGGGGTCACTGGTGCTGCTGATGAGCGTTTTTGGCGGAAAAATCGCAGTGTTGTATGTAGCGCTTGGGCTGGTCATCGCGGTGCTGGGCGGGACGCTTATCGAAAAGCTGCGGATGGAGCCGTATGTGGAGCAATTTGCGCTGCGCAGCGGCAGCGTGGACATCGAGGCGCCCGGTCTGACGCGGCGGGATCGGCTGATCTATGCCAGGGAACAGACGTCTGAGACATTCCACAAGGTGTTTCCCTACATTCTGGTGGGCGTGGGCATCGGCGCCTTGATTCACAACTGGATTCCGGAGACATGGGTCGCCGCCATTCTGGGCGGCGGCAATCCCCTGGGCGTGGTACTGGCCACAGTGGTGGGCGTTCCCATGTACGCGGACATTTTCGGCACCATCCCCATTGCGGAGGCCCTGTTCGCCAAGGGGGCGCAGTTGGGCAGCATCATGGCCTTTATGATGGCGGTCACCACGCTGTCTTTGCCGTCTCTCATCATGCTGCGGAAGGCCGTGAAGCCCAAACTGCTGGCGCTGTTCATCGCTGTCTGTACCGTGGGCATCGTCCTGGTGGGGTATCTGTTCAATTTCGTGCAGAATTTTATTGTATAAGCATATTGAGGAGGAAACAGCATGAAATTATTTGGCGGAAAAGAAGCGAAACCCACTTGCGCCTGTGGGAGGACGGCCTCCCGAAAGGATACCGGGGCTGACACGCCCGTTTTGATTCTGGGCTGCGGCTGCGGGAAAAGCCGGCAGCTGGAGGCCGCTGTGCGGGCGGCGCTGGAGGGGATGGAAAGCGACGCCGCCCTGGGGCTGGTGACGGATGCCGCGCAGATCGCCGCCTATGGCGTGATGACCACTCCGGCGCTGGTGATCCATGGCAGGGTGGTATCCAGCGGAAAGCTTCTGAAAGTGGAGGAGGCGGCCCGGCTGCTGCGGGAGAACCTGTCACAGACAAGCTAAATGCCTTTACAGAGAAAATGCCCGGATGTGGACGGCCCACATCCGGGCATTGCAATAACTGAGCAGTGATTTTACTTTACAGATGCAGCACGCGGTCCCGGATCTCTTGCGTTCTTCCCTGGTTCCAGAACTGGGTGCCGATGTTCTACTCTCGCTTGGCGAGTGAAGCGAGCTTAGCGAGAGTTGATGCAGAGGCAGGGCACCGGCTTACAGGTGCAGGACCCGGTCCCGGATCTCTTGCGTCCTTCCCTGGTTCCAGAACTGGGTGCCGATGTAGCCGCAGGTCCGGCGGGCGACGTTCATCTTGTTCTGGTCGGTGTTGCCGCACTGGGGACACTTCCACACCAGCTTGCCACTCTCCTCCGCGATCTTGATCTCGCCGTCCCAGCCGCAGACCTGGCAGTAGTCGCTCTTGGTGTTTAGCTCGGCGTACATGATGTGGTCGTAAATGAACTTCATCACCTCCAGCACGGCGGGGATGTTGTTCTGCATGTCCGGCACCTCCACGTAGCTGATGGCGCCGCCGGTGGACAGGTGCTGGAACTGGGCCTCGAACTCCAGCTTGTCAAAGGCGTTGATCTCCTCCGTTACGTGGACGTGGTAGGAGTTTGTGATATAGCCCTTGTCGGTGATGCCCTCGATGACGCCGAAGCGGCGCTGGAGGCACTTGGCGAACTTGTACGTGGTGGACTCCAGCGGCGTGCCGTAGATGCCGAAGCCGATGGAGGTCTCCGCCTTCCAGCGGTTGCAGGCGGCGTTCATGTACTCCATGACCTGGATGGCGAAGGGCGTGGCGGAGGGGTCCGTGTGGCTCTTGCCGGTCATGTACTTCACGCACTCATAGAGGCCCGCGTAGCCCAGGGAGATGGTGGAGTAGCCGCCCACCAGGAGCTTGTCGATGGGCTCGCCCTTTTTCAGCCGGGCGCAGGCGCCGTACTGCCACAGGATGGGGGCCACATCGGACAGTGTGCCCTTCAGCCGCTCATGGCGGCACATCAGGGCCCGGTAGCACAGGTCCAGGCGCTCGTCGAAGATCTTCCAGAACTTGTCCAGGTTGCCGCCGGAGCTCAGGGCGATGTCCACCAGGTTCAGCGTGACCACGCCCTGATTGAAGCGGCCGTAGAACTTGTAGTTGCCGTTCTCGTCCTTCCAGGGGGACAGGTTGGAGCGGCAGCCCATGACGGGGAAGCAGTTGCCCTCCTTGAACTCCTTCATTTTCTTCTCGGAGATATAGTCGGGCACCATGCGCTTGGCGGTGCACTTGGCCGCCAGCTCGGTGAGATACCAGTAGGGGGAATCCTCGTGGATGTTGTCCTCCTCCAGCACGTAAATCAGCTTGGGGAAGGCGGGGGTGACCCAGACGCCGGCCTCGTTCTTCACGCCCTGGTAGCGCTGCTTCAGCACCTCCTCGATGATGAGGGCCAGATCGTGCTTGGTCTGGGGGTCGTCAGTCTCGCCCAGGTACATGAACACTGTGACGAAGGGGGCCTGTCCGTTGGTGGTCAGCAGCGTCACCACCTGGTACTGGATCATCTGCACGCCGCGGTTGATCTCCTCCAGCAGGCGGGCCTCCACCAGCTGGTCGATCTTCTCCGGGGCGGGGGTGGCGCCGATGGCGGCCATCTCCTGTTCCACGACCTTCCGGATCTTCTTCCGGCTGACGTCCACGAAGGGCGCCAGGTGGGTCAGGGAGATGGACTGACCGCCGTACTGGTTGCTGGCCACCTGGGCGATGATCTGGGTGGCGATGTTGCAGGCGGTGGAAAAGCTGTGGGGCCGCTCGATCAGGGTGCCGGTGATGACGGTGCCGTTTTGCAGCATGTCCTCCAGGTTCACCAGGTCGCAGTTGTGCATGTGCTGGGCGTAGTAATCCGTGTCGTGGAAGTGGATGATGCCCTCCCGGTGGGCCTCCACGATGTCTGGGGGCAGCAGCAGGCGGTCGCTCAGGTCCCGGGAGACCTCGCCGGCCATATAGTCCCGCTGGGTGGAGTTCACCACCGGGTTCTTGTTGGAGTTCTCCTGCTTGGCCTCCTCGTTGCAGCACTCGATCAGGCTCAGAATCTTCTCGTCGGTGGTGTTGCTGCGGCGGACCAGGGAGCGGGTGTAACGGTAGGTGATGTAGTTCTTCGCCACCTCGAAAGCGCCGTGGGCCATGATCTGGTACTCCACCAGGTCCTGAATCTCCTCCACGGAGGGGGAGCGGTTCATCTTCTGGCAGGCCAGGTCCACGGATTCGGCGATGCGCTGAATCTGCACCGGCGTCATGCGGGCGCTCTCCTCAATGCTCTCGTTGGCCTTGGTGATGGCGGCGATGATCTTGGTGATATCAAAAACGACCTCGGTACCGTTGCGTTTGATGACTTTCATGCGTATCCCCCCGTAGATTTCCGCGTGGTTTGTCCACACTACATATATTGCGATGTTGTTATTATAATACACAAGATATAGAAAAGCCAGTTGCTTTTACCACTATTTCGGAAAAGTTTTTCCGGGCGCCGGATATGGCGCGGAATCTATTCTGACAAATGGGGGCCGGTTTGTCCATTGGGAGTTTCGCCAGAAATCGGGGGAAAAATTCTCCATGCAAAAAAACCAAGGCGCGCCAGAGGGCGCGCCTTGGTGAAAACGTGGAAATTTTATGTTCCGTTCAGCGGGCGGAGAACTTGTCCCAGAAGGACAGCAGGCCGCCCTTGAAGCAGAGCAGCATGGACACCACCGCGCCGAAAGTCGCCTGGAAGATCTGGAAGGGCAGCTTCAGGAGGGAGTACTCCGGAGTGGAGTAGATGAAGGCACGGCCGAGGGAGTAACCTACTACGTTAATGGCAATGCCCAGGATCACGCCCACCAGGGCGCCGCGGACCCGGCGGTCCTGAGACAGCTTGTGAGCGCACAGGGAGACCACCACCGCCTGCAGGCCGTGGGTCACCAGGGAGACGAACATAGGCGCGGGATAGAAGAAAAAGTCGCCCAGGAACGCGCCGACGCCGCCTACGATAAAGGCGCCGAGGGGGTCCAGCAGGATGGCGGCGGTGCAGATGACGGCGTCGTTCAGATACAGGTGGCCACCGGGAACGGGAATGCTGAAGGAGCTCATGGCGACGTTCAGAGCCATCAGCATGGCGGTTACGGTGAGCCACTTCACCGGGCGCGCGGAGCGCAGAGAGGATGTGGACATGGAAAAAACCTTCTTTCTTGGTTGGTTGTCCCTATCATACCCGCACGGTGGACCGAATGAAAGTGTCAAAATTTGAAAATTTTATAAGGTCAGTAGAGGCGTGAAACGCGGG
>CABSFC010000092.1 GCA_902476875.1 uncultured Oscillibacter sp.
GGGGCGGGGGCGCCCCGCCCTACGGGGGTATGCGGGATGGCTTTTGAAGGGGATGGGAAGGCCGGGCCCGCGGGGCAGGTCCGGCCGTTTGTTCAATTGCCCTCCGCCAGGCGGTAGCCGACGCCTACCTCCGTGAAGAGGTACTCCGGCTCGGCGGGGTTCTTTTCGATCTTGCGGCGGATGTTCGCCATGTTCACCCGCAGGATCTGGTTGTCACCGCCGGCCCGGGGGCCCCACAGCTCCTTGATGATGTAGTCGTAGGTCAGGACCTTGCCGGCGTGCTTGCCCAGAAGGGCCACGATGCGGAACTCGCTGAGGGTCAGGTGGACGTTCTCCCCCCGGACCAGGGCCTGGTGCTTGTTGTAGTCGATGGTCAGCTCCCCCACGGTGTAGGTGCCTTTTTGGGCGATCTCGTCGTTGCCGCTGGCGGTGCGGGTGTGGCGGATGGCCGTGCGGACCCGGGCCAACAGCTCGTCGGTGCCGAAGGGCTTGGTCAGGTAGTCGTCCGCCCCCAGGTCCAGGGCCGTCACCTTGTCCCGCTCGTGGGACCGGGCGGAGACCACCACCACCGGCAGGCTGGACCACTCCCGCAGCTGGCGCAGGATCTCCAGGCCGTCCATGTCCGGGAGCCCTAAGTCCAGGATGATCAGGTCCGGACAGTGGGAGGAGATCATGGACATCGCCTCGCTGCCGGAGCGGGCCTGCATGGCCTCGTAGCCGTTGTTGTTCAGGACCGTGGAGATGAAGTGGGAGATGCTCTTCTCATCTTCAATGACCAGGATCTTTTCTCGAATATTCATGGGAGCCTCCTTAAGACTGGTATTCGCGGAAGCCGCCGGACACGCCGTTATGCCTCCAGGGGTAGGGTGAAGGTGAATTCCGCGCCGGCGGGCAGGTTTCGCGCCTCCATGGCGCCGCCGTGGGCGCGGACGATGGCAAGACACACCGAGAGCCCCAGCCCCATGTTCCGCTTCCCGTCGCCGGAGGCGGTCTCGCTGTGCTTCAGCGTGCCGTCGAAGAGGGTGGGCAGCGCCTTTTCCGGGATGCCCTCGCCGTCATCCCGCACGGAGAACCGGGCCAGGCCGTCCTCCGCCCGGACCGACAGGTGGATCTGAGTCGTGGTCTTGCCGTGGGTGGCGGCGTTTTCCAGCAGGTTCAGAAGGACCTGCTCGATCAGGATGGGGTCCATGGGGACCAGCAGCAGATCGTCCGGCACCTCCACGGAGACGGCGATGCCCGGGAAGCGGCGGCGGAGCTTCCGTACCGCCTCCCCCATTACCTCCTCCGCCGGCTCCGGGCCCTTGGTGATGCGGGCCTGGTCGTCCCCGATGCGGGTGATGGACAGCAGGTTTTCCACCACCCGGATCAGCCACTGGGCTTCGCTCCGGGCGTCCTCCAGCAGCTCCCGCTGCTCCGCCGGGGAGAGGCCCGGGTTTTCCAGCACGGCGGAGGTGGCCCCCACGATGGAGGTCAGGGGTGTGCGGATGTCGTGGGACACGGAGCGGAGGAGGTTGGCCCGCATCTTCTCCTTTTCATTCTCGCTGCGCAGCCGCTCCGACTGGCGGACCTGGGTGGTCAGGGCGCAGGTGATGATGGAGACCGCCAGGAAGGTCAGGAAGGTCAGGGGGTAGCCGGTGATGGTGAAGTTCAGGGCCCAGTAGGGATACGTGAAGATGAAGTTGACGCACACCACGCCCACCACCGCGGCGATCAGGCCGTAGAGATAGCCCGTGGTCAGGCGGGAGACCAGCAGCACCGCCAGGACGAACACCGGGGAGGCGAAGCCCGCGATGCTGTCCGCCATCTGCAGGAGGATGCACAGTCCGGCGGCGCAGAACAAAATGACGGCGGAGACCAGCAGGTCCCGCCCGGACAGGGGGAACAGCCGGGCAAGCAGGGATTTTTGGTTATGCAAGGCGGGCGCTCCTTTCTGACGATACGCAGATACATTATAACAGATGACGCGTTAAGTTGCCGCTAAAATATTAACACAATCTTGACGGCGGGCCAAGGGGACGTTTGGTATGATGAGGAAAAATGGCGGAGAGGAGCGGAGACCATGGACGAGACGCGGAGCGAACGCGGCCTGCGGGCGTATCTGGAGGAGGACGAGCAGGTGCTCTGGCAGGGGGCGACCGGGGCGTTTCCCCTGCTGGCGCGGGACGCCGGGGCGTTGATCCTGATCAAGTGGGCCTGGGCGGCGGCGGTCTCCGCGGCCATTGTGGCGCTGTACTTCCGGGACAGCGCGGCGGTGAATCCCCTGCTGGCGGCGCTGGGCCTGATGGCCGCGCCGGTGGCGGAGCGGTACTGCCTGCTGCGGCTCACGGACCGGCGGGCGGTGCTGATGACCCACGACGGCGTGTTTTACTCCATGGCCCTGGCGGACGCCCGGGTCTGCCGGGTGGTCCAGGGGGACTGCCTGGTGCTGGGCCGGAGTTTGCAGGAGGAGCGCCGGGGACAGCTGCGGTGGGTCTCCTGCCATCCCCAGGCGGAGCAGCGGGAGGGCTGCCCGGCGGACCAGGTGAAGGGACTGGTGTTCTACCGGGTGGACGACGCGGCGGGGGCCCAGCGGCTGCCGCGGGAGGGCGGATAGCGGAAAGTTGCATGAGAGACCGGCGGACGCGGAAGCGTCCGTCTTTTTTTCGCGCTTTTTGGGCCGCGCCCGGGGCGTTCAAAAAATTTTTTTCGGTGTGTTGCCCTCCGGAGGGCAAAAAAGGGCGCGTGGCGGGGTAGGTGTGTAGACGATGAGAGGAGGCCAGAGGATTGGAGAGAAGAGAGGACGGAAAATTCTGCCGCGCGTTTTTGCGGACCATGGACCCGGAGCGGGCGGCGGAGGAGATCGGGCGGCGGGACGGCTTTGCCATGCTGGAGCGGCGGTCCACCCAGGCGCGGCTGGACAGGATGCGGGCCGGGGCGGCGGGACAGATCCGGCGGGAGGACGCCGTCCGGCGGCTGGCGCAGCTGGCCTTCGGCCGGGCCAACGACGCGGTGCTGCTGGCGCTGCGGCCCGGGGAGGCGGACCCGGAGGCGCTGGACCTGTCCGCCGTGGCGGAGTTCAAGGCGACGGACAGGGGCGTGGAAGTGAAGCTGGTGGACCGGGTGCGGGCGCTGGAGACGCTGTGCGCCCTGCTGGAGAGCGGCGGCGACGGCGGCGCGGAGGAGCTGTGCCGGGCGCTGGAGGACGCCGCCGGACAGCTGGAGGGGGCCTGGGGCGATGGCTGAGAGACCGCGCTTTTCGCCCAAGCAGCTCCAGGTCATGACCTGGTGGCAGCGGGACGGCTGGGATGCCATCATCTGCGACGGGGCCGTCCGCAGCGGGAAGACCTTTTCCATGGGGCTGTCCTTTTTCCTGTGGGCCCAGACCCGCTTCCACGGCAGGCAGTTCGGACTGTGCGGCAAGACCATCGGGTCGCTGCGGCGGAATCTGCTGACGGAGCTGACGCCGTATCTCCGGCGGCTGGGGATGACCGTCCGGGAGCGGCGGGCGGAGAATCTGCTGGTGGTGCGGTACCGGGGGCGGGAGAACCGTTTTTTGCTCTTCGGCGGGCGGGACGAGTCCAGCGCGGCGCTGATCCAGGGCAGCACCCTGGCGGGCGTTTTGCTGGATGAGACGGCGCTGATGCCCCGGTCCTTCGTGGAGCAGGCCATCGCCCGGTGCAGCGTGCCGGGGAGCAGGCTGTGGTTCAACTGCAACCCGGAGGGAACGCAGCACTGGTTTTACCAGGAGTGGGTCCTGCGGGCGGCGGAGCGGCGGGCGCTGCACCTGCATTTCACCATGGAGGACAACCCCGCGCTGCCGGAGCGCATCCGGGAGCGGTACCGGCGGGCCTACTCCGGCGTGTTCTACCGGCGGTTCGTGCTGGGGGAGTGGACCGCCGCCCAGGGGCTGGTGTACGACTTTTTCGACCCGGAGCGGGACGCGGCGGAGACGCCGGCGGGCGGCTTTCAGGAGTGGCGCGTCTCGGTGGACTACGGGACGGCGAATCCCGCGTCCTTCGGCCTCTGGGGGCGCAGGGACGGAGTCTGGTACCGGGTGGCGGAGTACTACTACGACTCCCGCAGGGCGGGGCGGCAGCGGACCGACGCGGAGTACGCCGACGAGCTGGAGCGCCTGGCGGACGGGCGGGACATCCGGCGGGTCATCGTGGACCCGTCGGCGGCCAGCTTCATCGAGGCGCTGCGGCGGCGGGGGTTTTCCGTGGCGCGGGCGGACAACGCCGTGGCGGACGGCATCCGGGTGACGGCCGATCTGCTGCGGACGGGGCGGATCGTCATCTGCAAGGGGTGCCGGGACTGCCTGCGGGAGATGGCCCTTTACCGCTGGGACGAGCGGAGCGGCAGGGACGCGCCCAGGAAGGAGCACGACCACGCCATGGACGAGATGCGGTATTTCGCCATGGATCTGGCGGGCGGAGAGCGGGACGGGTTCGCGGCGGTGGCGGTGGAGCGGCGTCCATGAGGGAGTGGGGCGCGGACGCGTCAGGCGGGCGAGGGCCGGACATCGCCGGGGCGGGCGCGCCGCCGGGGGAGGGCCTTCCCCGCGGGCCGCTTTTACGGAGCGGTGAGCATGGATATACGCGCCGGTGGGAGCGGGGCGGCGGGCCGGGGGCGGCCCGCCCTACGGGGACGCGGACGGCGGAGCATTGGAAAGGACGGAGGATTTTGGGATTGAAGTGGTTGAAAAAGCAGGAGACGGCGGAGCCGGCGGCGGTGCAGCTGCGGGACTGGCAGCGGCATCCCTTTGGGGCGCTGGGGGAGTATGTGCCGCTGCGCGGCGGCGAGGCGCGGCTCTACCGGGCCGTGCGGGAGGCGGTGCCGGTGGTGGACGCCGCCGTCTGCAAGATCATCCGCATGGTGGGCGGCGTGACGGCGGCCTGCGGCGAGGCGGCGGCGGAGCGGGCGCTGGGGGAGTTTCTGCGGACGGTGCCCACGGGGCGGGGACAGTTTGGCGTCAACGCCTTTCTGGACACCTATCTGGACTCCCTGCTGGTCTGCGGGCAGGCGGTGGGGGAGATCGTCCCAGCCGCCGGGAACCGGGATATCGCCGCGCTGCTGTGCGGCAGGGTGGAGGATATCGAGATCAGGGAGGGAGAGAGCCCGCTGGACTTTGCCATCCGCGGTGTGGACGAGCGCGGGCGGATGGTGGAGCTGCCGTATCAGGACCTGCTGCTGTTCACGCCGCTGAATCCGGAGACGGAGCATCCCTACGGCGTGTCCATGCTGCGGTCGCTGCCGTTCCTGTCGGACATCCTGATGAAGATCTACAACACCATCGGCGTCAACTGGGAGCGGTGCGGCAATGTGCGCTTCGCCGTCACCTGCCGGGGCGGCGACGGCGTCGGCGCGGCGGAGCGCAGCCGCCAGCTGGCCGGGGAGTGGTCCAGGGCCATGCGGGAGACCCGGGGCGGCAGCGTGCGGGACTTTGTGGCGGTGGGCGACGTGGACATCCGGGTCATCGGCGGCGACGCGCCGATTTTGGACAGCGAGGTGCCCGTGCGCCAGATCATGGAGCAGATCGTGGCCAGGACCGGGCTCCCGCCCTTTATGCTGGGGCTGAGCTGGAGCGCCACCGAGCGGATGAGCGCCCAGCAGGCGGACCTGCTGACCACCGAGATCACGGCCATCCGCAGGGGACTGACGCCGGTGGTGGAGCGGATTTGCCGGCTGTGGCTGCGGATGCACGGGTTCGGATGCGGCTTTGAAGTGGTTTGGGACGACATCAATTTGCAGGACCAGGTGGAAGAGGCCAGAGCGGCGCTTTACCGGGAGCAGGCGAGGAAGCTGCGGATCGAGAATGACGTGAGGGCCCATCCGCGACCCAGCGAAGCGGTTGCGGATGGGAGAGGAGCCGCGGCGGAATGAGTGAGCTTTCACCGAAGGTGGAAGCGAGGGATATGGAGCTTGTGGCGACGAGGGAGCAGGCGAGGAAGCCGCGGATCGGGAACGACGCGGCGGAGGGGTGACCTGTGCCCCAAATGGGATATCCGCTTCCATGGGGGAAGGGGCGGCGGGCCGGGGCGTCCCGCCCTACAGGGGGAACATGGGGAGATCCGGCGGGGAGTTTACGGGGAGGGGGCGTCCGCCCTGCGGGAAATGGCGGGGTGGAGATGGCGGGAGACATGGACTTTGGAATGATGGACAAGGGGGAAGAGATGGAGATTCGGGAGGAATTGGCGCACATCAACCGCTTTACCAGGGCGGAGCTGACGGAGGAGCAGGTGTACGCGTTCAGCGTGCGGCTGTGCGACAACGAGGTGGACCGGGATTTTGAGCGGTTCGACACCGCCGCGCTGGAGCGGCTGGGGGAGCTGTTTCTGGGCAAGAGCGGCATTTTTGACCACCAGTGGTCCGCCCAGGGGCAGACCGCCCGCATTTACCGCACCGAGGTGGTGCGGGAGAGCGCCGTGGCGACGGCGGCGGGGGACGGCTACCGCTGGCTGAAGGGCTGGGCGTATCTGCTGCGGACGGAGAAGAACCGGGACCTCATCGCCGAGATCGAGGGCGGCATCAAGAAGGAGGTCAGCGTGGGCGTCAGCATGGGGCGGAGGGTCTGCTCCGTCTGCGGCGCGGAGGACGGGGCCTGCCAGCATGTGAAGGGGCAGGTGTACGGGGACCGGCTGTGCTTCATGGAGCTGCGGGACCCGGTGGATGCCTATGAGTGGTCCTTTGTGGCGGTGCCCGCCCAGCGCAATGCCGGGGTCCTGAAGCGGTTCGGGCAGGAGAGCGGCGGGACGGCGCTGCTGCAGAAGCATGCGGCGCTGGGCCGGAAGTATCTGGGAGAGCTGCGGCGGGAGGTGGCGCGCCTGGCCATGCTGGCGGACGACGGACTGGACGGCAATATCTTTGCCAGGGCGGCGGACCGCCTGGAGGAGCCGGAGCTGCTGGAGCTGAAGCGGGCCTACGAGGCCCGGGTGGCCCGGCGGCGCCCCAGCTGCGCAAAAGAGACGCGGCGGAGCGGGGCGATGAGACGGTGTTCCTGGTCTGACGGGGACAACAATACAGAAGGAGGACGAAGATGAGAGGTTCTTACGAGGGAATCGGCCGGTGGGCGGCCACCTTTGCCTGCGGCAAGGTGGAGGAGGGCCAGGTGGTCAAGGTCAGCGGCGGCGGCAAGGTGAGCGCCTGCGCCGCGGGGGAGGCCTTCTGCGGGCAGGTGCTGTCCGTGGGCCGGGACGGCGGCGCCTGCGCCGTGGCACTGGGCGGCTTGGCGACGGCGGCCTGGTCCGGCGACGCCGCGCCCACCGTGGGCTGGTGCGGCCTGGCCGCCGACGGCGCGGGCGGCGTGCAAGCGGCCGCGGCGGGCCGGAGCTATCTGGTGGTGGACGTGGACGAGACCGCCGGGACGGTCACGTTTGTACTGTGAGGAGGAGAACGGAAATGGCTTATCATTTTGAAAACATCAAGCTGGAGAAGGGCATGTACGGCCGCAGCGGCCGCAACTTTTCCCAGACGCTGGAGGAGCTGGACCCCAGCGAGCACTACCGGGGCACGCCCCTGGAGGGGCTGGACGCTTTCCAGCGGCAGCTGAAGCGCTTTGACATCCGGGTCAAGGGCGCGGGCTCCGACCGGGTGGAGAAGTTTTTCCACACCACGGACTCCGCCGTGCTGTTTCCCGAGTTCGTGTCCCGGGTGGTGCGCCAGGGACTGGAGGAGGGGTGCATCCTGCCGGACATCACCGCCACGGTGACCCACTTCGACGGCATGGACTACCGCTCCATCGCCTCTGTGCCCACCGAGGACAAAAAGCGCCTGCAGCGGGTGGAGGAGGGCGCGGAGATCCCCCAGACCACCATCCAGACCCAGGAGAACCTGGTGCGCCTGCACAAGCGGGGGCGGATGCTGGTGGCGTCCTATGAGGCCATCCGCTTCCAGCGGCTGGACCTGTTTTCCGTGACGCTGCGCCAGATCGGCGCGTACATCGGCCGGATGCACCTGGAGGACGCCGTCAAGGTCCTGCAGGACGGCGACGGCAACGACAACGCCGCCGAGATGCTGGCGGTGGGCACCAAGCCCATCTCCGGCACGGCGGGGACGCTGTCCTACGGCGCGCTGCTGGACTTCTGGGGCCAGTTCGACCCCTACGCCATGAACACGCTGCTGGTCAGCGGCGACATGATGCTGGCCATGCTGAAGCTGGCGGAGTTCCAGAATCCCCTGACCGGGCTGAACTTCCAGGGCACCGGCGTGCTGAGCAATCCCCTGGGCGCCAAGCTGCTGCGGACCTCCGCCGTGCCCGCCGGGACCATCATCGGGCTGGACAGAAACTATGCCCTGGAGCAGATCTGCGGCAGCGAGATCACCGTGGAGTACGACAAGCTCATCGACCGGCAGCTGGAGCGGGCGGCCATCACCTCCATCTCCGGCTTTGCCAAGCTGTTCACCGAGGCCAGCAAGGTTTTGATGGTTTGACGGCGAGGTGAGCGCGGCGGGGCGGGGGCGCCCCGCCCTACGGAGGGGAGAGGCGGCGGGTGGAGGATATACGCGCCTACGGAGGGGCTCCGCGGGGGAAGCGGGGCGGAAGGAGAGATGCGGGATGATGAACGAGACGATTTTGGAGCTGGCAAGGGCGGTGGCCGGCGCGGGGGCGGACGAGGCGCTGCTGAGCGCCCTGTGCGGCCTGGCCGCGGAGCGGTGGCGGCTGCGGCTGCGCCCCGGCGTGACGGAGGAGGACTGCGGCGGCGCGTTTTGCTGCGCGGCGGCCTATACCGCGGCGGCGGACCTGGCGGTGAGCCGGGGCGGCGACGGGCTGGAGTCCTTTACGGCGGGCGAGGTGTCTGTCCGGCTGGGGACGGCGGCGCGCGGCGCGGCGGGACTGGCCCTGCGGCAGGCGGCGGAACGGCTGATGGCGCCCTATGTGGAGCCGGAGGACTTCAGCTTCAGGAGTGTGCGGGGATGAGAGACTGGATACGGACGGTTTTGGAGCGGTACGGACAGGCTGTCACGGTGCGGCGGGCGGACGGGGAGACCTCCGCCAGGGCGTTTTTGCAGCCGGTGACGGAGAGGACGGAGCAGGCGGCGGAGGCCTTTCCGGGCATCGGGTGGCTGGACGGGCGGCTGTGGCTGTACCTGGGACAGACGGAGGTGGGGACGGACGACCTGGTCCTCTGGAACGGCATGGAGTTCCGGGTGCGGAGCGGGCGGCCCTACCGCGTGGGAGACGAGACGCTGTACTGGTGGGCGTCTCTGGAGCGGGCGAAGGAGGCGGCGGAGTGAAGGAGCTGACGCAGGTGCGGGACGCGGTGGTGTCCGCGCTGCGGGACGCCGGACTGGAGGCGATGGCCGCCTTTCCAGCGGACCGGGCGAAGCGGTACGGCGGCGCGGTGGCGGCGGTGGCCGTCGGCGCGGCGGAGGGGAAGGCCATGGGCTTTTGCAATTACCTGGGCGAGCGGTATGATGAAGCGTCCGGGACGGTGCGGGAGCTGTACGGCAGGCAGCTGGAGGGAGACGTGGCCCTGGAGGTCCGGGCGGAGCGGGCCGCGGACTGCGAGGCCGGGTGTGAGACGGCCTCCGGCGTGCTGCTGGGCGGACTGCCGGAGGGCATCCGGCCGGGAGAGCTGCGGTGGGAGGCCCTGACCTGGGAGAGGAGCACCGGCATGTTTTGCGGCGGGGCGCGCTGCGGTGCAGGGCCGTGTTCGTGGCCCAGGCGCGGGAGGACGGCGGGGCGTTTCTGGACTTTATTTTGAAAGGGGTCATGACGAATTGAGCGAGATCAGACATGAGCGGCCGGGGGTGTACTCCTCCTATGACACGTCGGCGGTGGTGTCCGCCGGACGGGGCGGCAGGATCGTGGGCGTGGCGGCCAGGGCCGCCCGGGGCACGGTGGGCGAGGCGGTCACCGTCACCGGCTACGCCGCCGGCGCGGCGGCGTTTGGCGAGGACGCCGAGCCGGGGATGAGCGCCATTTTGCGGCTGCTGTTTCTCAACGGCGCCGCCACGGTGGCGGCGGTCCGCGTGGCGGACGGGGGCGGGCTGGCGGACTATCAGGCGGCCTTTGACGCCCTGGGGAGCCGGGACGTGCAGATCGTGGTGTGCGACAGCGCGGACCTGGCCGTGCAGCAGGCGCTGCGGACGGCGGTGGAGACCGCCTCCGGGGCCCGGAGAGAGCGCATCGCCGTGGTGGGCGGCGACGGCGACACCGCGGCGGAGCTGGTGGAGCGGGCCGGCGCGCTGAACAGCGAACGGGTGGTGCTGGTGGGCCCGGACGCGCTGGACGCGGCGGGCGGGATGCTGCCGGGGGTGTTCGCGGCGGCGGCCGTGGCGGGGGCCGTGGCGGCGGAGCGGGACCCCGCCCTGCCCCTGAACGGCGCGGCGCTGTACGGTCTGGGGGGTCTTGCCACGGAATACAGCGACAACGACATCGACCTGCTGGCGCGGGGCGGCGTGACGCCGCTGGAGAGCGCGGGCGGCGTCATCTCGCCGGTGCGGGGCATCACCACCCGGACCACCACCGGCGGCGCGGCGGACGCCACCTGGCGGGAGCTGACCACCGTCCTCACCGTGGACGACGTCATCCCGGCGGTGCGGGCGGCGCTGCGGAGCAAGTTCGCCCGGGCCAAGAACACCGCCCAGGGCAGGAGCGCCATCCGCTCCCAGGTCATCGTGGAGCTGGAGAAGAAGCTGGCGGCGCAGATCATCGAGAGCTACGGCGACGTGACGGTCAGCGCCTCCGCCGAGGACCCCACGGTGTGCGTGGTGGAGTTCGGCTTCGCGGTGGCCCACGGGCTGAACCAGATCTATCTGACGGTCCACATCACGGTGTAAGAGAGGAGACATATGGAAGTGAAGGGATTTCCCACCAGCTCGGATATCTATCTGGAGCTGGACGGCAGGAAGATCGCGGTGGTGCAGAGCTATACGGCGAAAGCCAGCAAGTCCTCCCGGTGCGTGGAGGCCTTTGGCGAAAGCGAGCCGGTGGCCACCATCGAGGGACAGAGGAAGTACACGCTGGAGCTGACGCGGCTGTACGCCACGGACGACGCCGTCTCCGACGGCATCAACTTCTACGATCTGGCGGACTTCTCCCTGGTGGTGTGCAAGCCGGACCGGAAGGTCATCTACAGCGGCTGCCAGTGGAGCGCCATCCAGGAGGAGGGCCAGCTCAACGCCATGGTGGCGGAGAAGGTGACGGTGGTGGCCACCAGGCGCATCGAGACCACGGTATGAGAGAGATCGACGAGTTGCGCCCGCTGACCGCCGGACGGCTGCTGGCCATCTGGCGGGAGAGCCGGGAGGCGGCGGAGGACCCGCTGGAGCGGACGCTCCTGTGCAACGCGGCGGTGCTGGCGGAGAGCTGCTTTTTCCGGGGCCAGCGGGCGTTTTCGGACGGGGCGGCGGTGCTGGAGGCGCTGACGGGGCGGCAGATCGAGGCGCTGCTGCGCCGCCTGGCGGCGGGCGGGGAGCCGCCCGC
>CABSFC010000093.1 GCA_902476875.1 uncultured Oscillibacter sp.
CCCCGCGTCTCCGTCCGCGCATAATTCTCCCGGTTCCGGAAAAACTGTTCCATGAGAAAACAGGCGGAAAACATTCGGGAGGTTTCTCTATGGACTATCTCAACGCGTTCCTCTGCGGCGGCGTCCTCTGCGCCATCGGCCAGGTCCTCATCGACAAGACCCAGCTGACCCCCGCCCGCATCCTGACGGGCTACGTGGTAGTGGGCGTGCTCCTCAGCGCCCTGGGGCTGTACCAGCCCCTGGTGGACTGGGGCGGCGCGGGGGCCACCGTGCCCCTGACGGGCTTTGGCCACTCCCTGGCCAAGGGCGTGCAGAAAGCCGTCGGCGAACAGGGCTGGCTGGGCGTGTTCACCGGTGGGCTGTCGGCCACCGCCGGCGGCATCGCGGCGGCGGTGGTGTTCGGCGTGGTCATGGCCCTGCTCTTCAGGCCCGGCGACAAGCGGTAAAGCAAAACGCGGACGGTTTCGTCCGCGTTTTGGTTTTTGTCCGGTGGCCGGGACCGCCGTATTTTGTCTCTCTTTTGTCATTATTTTGTTGTTCTTTTTCCGTCGCAGGCGCGGTATACTAGACCCATCAGAAAATTCGACAGAAAGGACTGTCCCCTCCATGCGCCGACCCACCTGCTTTTTGCTGGCCCTGCTGCTTCTGCTCTCCCTGACCGCCTGCGGGCAAACGCCCGTTCAGGACCCGCCCCAGACTTCCGCCGATGAAACGGAGCCGGAGGCCCCGGAGGTCCCCGAAGAGCCGGAGCCGGAGCCCTACGTCATCTCCGACCCCACCGTACAGCCCGCCGGCGGCGTCCGGGACGGCGTGACCTACGTGGCCTGGGACGGCATCGTGGAGCACCTGTTCTTCCACCCCGTGGTGGCCTACCCGGAGCTGGCCTTTGACGGCGACGCCCAGGCCAACGGCATTGACGACTACATGGTAACGGTGGACGAGTAAATAAAATCCTCCAGAGCGTCTACGACAACGGCTACATCCTGGTGGACATCAACGACGTGTGGCGGGAGACCACCGGCGAGGACGGCCAGCCCAAAATGGTCCGCAACACGCTGTATCTGCCGGAGGGCAAAAAGCCCCTGATCCTGTCCTTTGACGACACCAACTACTACCCCTACATGCTGACCAACGGCTTCACCTACAAGCTCATCATCGGGGACGACGGCAAGGTCTGGTCCTGGGGAAAGGACCCGGCGGGCAACGAGGTCGTCAGCCGGGACCTGGACGCCATCACCATCCTGGACCGGTTCGTGGAGGACTATCCGGACTTCTCCCCCTTTGGGGCCAAGGGCTGTTTGAGCCTGACGGGCTACGAGGGCATCCTGGGCTACCGCACACAGACCACCACGCAGGGCTGGACCGCCGAGCAGGAGGCCGCCCGCCAGCAGGAGCGGGAGGCCGTCAAGCCCGTGATCGAGGAATTGAAGCGCACCGGCTGGACCTTCGGCAGCCATACCTGGGGCCACATCCGCCTGGGCAGCAAGTCCCTGGCGGAGGTCCAGGCCGACACGCAGCGCTGGAATGACGAGGTGGCCAGCCTGGTGGGCCCCACCGCCATCCTGTTCTACCCCCACGGCGAGCGGCCCGACGGCGGCGACTGGCAGCAGACCGGTCCCGTGTTCCAGTATCTCCATAGCCAGGGCTTCCGGGTGTTCTGCTCCGTGGGCATTGAGAGCTTCAGCTATATCAAAAAGGACATCTGCGCCGTCATCTGCGACCGCCTCCACCCCGACGGCACCACCCTCCGCTACTCCCGCCAGCGGTACCTGCAATTTTACGACGCGAAGGATATTATGGATGTAGATGTCCGTCCCCAGAGGGAGATCAAGTGGGACTGACCGATCTTCAGAAGGAGGACACACCTATGGTGCGTAAGCACGCGAGATTTCTTCCTCTTTGCGCCCTGCTGTGCACGGCGCTGGCCCTGACGCCGGTTCTGTCCCGCAGGCAAAACGGCGTCCCCTCCCTGGAGCGTCTGGAAACGCTGACGGAGGAAACCGCTCTGGACGCCCTCTCCGGCTTTTCCAGAGGGGAGCTGCTGGACGCCTGGGGCAGCCCCCGGCACACCGTGGACGCCCTCGCTGGCCAATACGCAGACTGCTATGACGCGCCCACCCGGGGCGGGTGGATCGTGGTGGGGTACGACACCCATGACACCCATGATACCATTCCGCGCACTCCGGCCCTGCTGGACACCCTGCCTGTGTGGAAGGTGGACCTGCAGGTGATCGGCTGACTTTTTATTTTTGAAAAGAGGACTGGTTGCAATGACCCTTGAAGCCCTGAAATCCGCCGCCCTCTCCATGCTGGATAGGGCCTACTGCCCCTACTCCCACTTCCCTGTGGGCGCCGCGCTGGAGTGCGCCGACGGCACGGTGTTCACCGGCTGCAACGTGGAGAACGCCGCCTATCCGGCGGGCATCTGCGCCGAGCGCAACGCCATCTTCCACGCCGTGGCGGAGGGGCACACCGATTTCACCCGCATCGTCATCGCCGGACGGGGCCCGGACTTCTGTACCCCCTGCGGCGTCTGCCGCCAGGTGATGCGGGAATTCGCCCCGGAGTTGGAGATCGTCTGTCTCAACGGCGCGGGAGAATCCCGGTCCTTCACCCTGTCGGAGCTGCTGCCCCACAGCTTCGGCCCCGACCATTTGCACCATGAAGCTGAATGACGAAGCGGTGGCGGCCCGCATTGCCGCCGCGCCCGGCCACGACGTCTGCGTCCTGCGCATCGAGGACGGCGACTTCGGCTGTGAGGAGCCGAAGGACCCGCCCCTGCTGTGGCTGCTGGTCCAGGCCGCCGATGGGACCAGACACATCCGGGAGCTGCCGGAGCTCCGGGTGGAGGCCCTGGGCCTGACGGAGGGCGGCACCTGCCGTCTGGAGGACCTGCGCCCCTGACAAAATCCCCCGTGGGGAGCCGCTGGCTCCCCACGGGGGATTTTTTTGAAATACAGCCGATGTATGCGTCAGATCTCGCAGGACGCCACCACATGGCAGTCGCCGGGGAGCTGGAGCTGGACCGCGTCCCCGCCCAGGCGCCAGCTGATCTTTCCGGCCCACCTGGAGGCAACGCTGGTGAAGTGCAGCAGCACAATGCCCAGGCCCAGCTTCCCGTCGATCTCGTCGGTATAGCTGTCGTCCTTCGCCACCAGGGCGGTGTGACCGCCGTGGATGACGAAGCCATAGGGCTGGCGGTTGAGATAGCTGGGGGAGAGGGTCGCGGCGTAGAGGGCCTCCCACAGCATGTCGTCATAGAAGCCGATGTGCTCGTCCAGGCCGTCCACATTGCCCCAGGTGTCCATGAACACCATGTCGTAAATGCCGTGCTTGGGGGCGAAATACTGGCGCTGGGCGCTGATGTCCACATTGGACATGCTCTGGATATTCACCCGCAGGCGCTTCGTGGTCTTCTCCCCATAGCCAAAGGCGGCGATGGCGGCCACATCCAGGCCGGAGTCGATCCCCAGCGCCTCCTTGACCTTGCCGCTGTCGGTAAAGGTCAGCCAGCAGCTGCCCAGGTCCATGTCGGTCAGCTTCAGGATCAGATCCTCCATCATGAAGCCGGCGTTCTCCCCGGCGTGGGCGTCCCGCGCGGAGAGCAGGACCAGGTACTGCGGCGCGCCGATCAGGAAATCCTTGTAACCGGCGGAGCCCTCCAGGGCCTCCCGCGCCTCAGCGCCGAAAACGCGCAGCTCGGTCTCCAGAGCGGGCAGCAGGCGCTGGCAGTCCTTCTGATAATAGGTCTCGATCTCCGTCAAAACGGACGCCGGGACCTTCTTCTCCGAAAACTCGCGGACAGATTTTCTGTTTTGGATCAGTGCACTATAATTCATGGAAACTCCTCCTAATTGATCCTCTGATTTTGCCGCAGGGGTCTTTCGCACATTAATCTTATTTATGATATAACAATCTCCCTAAAAATGCAAGTATTCCCTGCGGGGTTTTCAGCGATTTATCCTGTGCCGGCGCCGGTCAGACCAGCTTTTCAAAATAGAAGAACGTCTCGTCCTCCCCGCTTTTCCGCATACAGGAGGACAGCATTTTGTACGACGCCTGGTTCTCCCGGTAGCACTTGGCCACCACCCGCGTCAGGTGGACCTTGTACAGCGCCCAGTCCGCCACGGCGGCAAAGGCCTCGGTGCCGTAGCTGTGTCCGGCACAGGCCCCGTCGACGCGGCAGCCCAGCTCCGCGCCGCCCCGGCAGTCGAAGCGGTACAGCACCGCCTCGCCGATGAGCTTTCCGTCCAGCCGGACGGCGAAATTCACCGCCTGCCGGTTTTCAAAATCCCGGTTTGCCACGTCGAAGAAGCTCCGCTCCTCCACCGGGCCGCCCAGGCCGCCCACGTCGTCGTAACCCCACCAGCGGTTCCGCTCCCCGTCCAGCACCAGAGCGTTGTAGGCGGGGATGTCCGCCTCCGTCAGGGCGGACAGGGTCAGCCGCTCCGTCCTCAACTCCGGGATGGCGGAGACATGGCGCAGCAGCTCGTTCTGGGGCTCGAAGCAGTACTTCGGCGCCAGCTTCGCCGGGCCGTACTGCAGCTTCGAGGTCCGCAGGCCCCGGTCCGCGGCGTCGTCCTCCCGGTTGATCCACTGGCAGCCCTCGCCAAACTCCCCGGCAAAGGCCTGGACCAGCGTCGGATACACGCCGGTGTAGGAGTACAGCGCCTTTTCGATGTGGATGATCAGCGTGTCCCCGCACTTTTCCGCCAGGGACAACGCCACCAGCCTGTCCCCGTCGAACATGCCGCCCGCCAGGAACCAGGGCTTCCCCACCAGCCGCAGCATCTTCTTGGCCAGCGCCAGCTCGTCCCGGGCCTTGGCGTTGTCTCCCTTGGGGAACTCCGCCGCGTAGTCCAGCCAGAACTGTTCAATGGCCGCGCCGTCCGCCGCCGTCAGCCGCCGGAACTCCGCGTCGGGCCACTGCTTGTGGAACTTTTTGATGTGGTTCCGCTGGCCGGAGTAGCGCCGTCCGGCGAAGAGCTGCAAATCCTCCCGGTAGTACACATAGTCCCGCCAGGTGCGGATGTCGCTGACCCGGACGTAGGGGTACCGGGCCAGCAGCCGGGCCGCCCTGCACTCCGGCACCACGGAAATCACCGGCGCCGCGCCGTTTTCCAGGCAGTAGTTCTCAATGGCCTCCAGCGCCGCGTCCTCGTCGCCCTCCGGCCCCGGCACGGGATAGTCGAAGATCCAGCGCTTCCCATCCTCGCAGCGCACCACCAGGCACCCGGCGACCTCCGCCCAGGCGTATTTCCAGGTGTTGCGCCACATCAGCTTGGTACCCGCCGAGTACTCGCACAGCCCATACTGGCAATTTTGGTAGTATTTCCGCAGCTTTCCGCCGTCACGCTGGGTCACTGGCTTGAATTGAAGCATAACATCATCCTTTGATCACTGATCGTTAAATTTTTTTCATTATAAGAATCTTTTATAACATTTGCTTGACTACACACGGCAGATATAGTATTCTATATGATATGCAAAATTGTAATAGCTAATATGAGAAAAAAGAATCAGAAAGAGGGAACGTTTTGAAACAGGAGAGAGGAACTTGGGGAAGTAATATCGGCTTTCTGCTGGCGGCCATCGGCTCCGCCGTCGGCCTTGGCAACATCTGGGGCTTTCCGTACAAAATGGGCAAATCCGGCGGCTTCGCCTTTTTGCTCATCTATCTGCTGCTGGCGGTGTTCGTCGGCTTCGTCATCCTGATGGCCGAGCTGGCCATGGGCCGCAAGACCGGACAGGGCACCGTGGGCGCCTACCAGGCCCTTTCCAAAAGGTTCCGGTGGGTGGGCTGGCTGGCGGTGTTCTCCCCCTTCGTCATCATGAGCTTTTACTCCGTTCTGGGCGGCTACTGCATCGAGTACATGGCCCTGAACCTCAGCAACCTGGCTTTCGCCGGGGCGGAGATCCAGACCGGCGCGGACCTGTTCAGTTCCATGCTGACCAACCAGTTCGGCTGCGTCATGTTCACGCTGCTGTTCATGATCATCTGCTACCTCATCAACCGGGGCGGCATCTCCGGCGGCATTGAGAAGTTCAACAAGGTGGGTATGCCCGCCCTGTTCGTCATGCTGGTGATCATCATCGTCCGCTCCGTCACCATGGAGGGCGCTGCGGAGGGGTTGAAGTTCATGTTCCTCCCCGGCTACGCCGTCCAGGCGGGCTTCATCGAGGCCGCGCCCCACATGACCACGGTGCTGGCCACCGCCGGCGGGCAGATGTTCTTCTCCCTGTCCCTGGCCATGGGCATCACCATCACCTACGGCTCCTATCTGGACAAGGGCCAGAGCCTGATCAAAAACGCCGGCATCGTCGTCATCGCGGACACCGTTGTCGCCATCATGGCGGGCATCGCCGTCATCCCCGCCGCCGTGGCCAACGGCATCCAGCAGGGCACCCCGCTGGACCAGATCAGGCTGGGCGGCCCCAGTCTGCTGTTCGTCACCCTGCAGGACGTATTCCACGCCATGGGCCCCATCGGCCCCCTGTTCGGCGTGATCTTCTACCTGCTGGTGCTGATCGCCGCCATCTCCTCCGCCATCGCGCTGATCGAGGTCATCGCGACTTATTTCCTGGACCGGGCCGCCGCCAAGGGCAAGACCGGCAACCGGCCCAAGGTGGTGTTCTGGGTGTGCGTCGCCATCATGGTGGAGGCCGCCATCGTCGCCATCGACGGCCTGGGCAGCAACGGCGTGTACGTCCCCTTCCAGCACACCTTCCGGGCGCTGGGGATCAGCGAGACGGGCATCGTCGGCGAGTTCAACGACTGCTGGCTGGACTTCATGGACGCCCTGTCCGAGGGCGTGGCCATGCCGCTGGGCGCGCTGCTGACCAGCCTGATGATCGCCTGGGAGATCAAGCCCAAGGCGCTGCTGGAGGAGATCCACATCGGCAGCAACCGGCGGATCGACGGGTTCTTCTCCTTCTGCATCAAGATCGTCGTGCCCCTGGTGATGATCCTTATCCTGGTGGGTCAGATCGACACGTTCCTCCACCTGGGCATTTTCACCTGAGCTTTTTGGCGGCGCGGTCTGCGGGCCGCGCCGCTTTTGTAGTATTCTCAGACAGTATCCGCCAAATGCCTGGATTTTGCAGTCGCTTCCGCAACAGCGCGCCGCCGGACGCGGCTGCTATCACTATATCCAAATCCGCCTGAAATTGCAAGTCCCCTCTTGACAGCGCCCCCGCCGTCTTTTATCCTGAAGAAAATCTTTTGCTGAAAGGAACCTCCGCCATGAAACGTTTTCTCGCGTTGACCTGCGTCCTCCTGTGCCTCGCGGCCCTGACGGCCTGCCAGCCCAAAGAGCAGGGCGTCCGGGAGGAGACGCCCGCCGTCTCCCAGCCGGTCCAGGAAGCGCCCTCCGAGGGCACGGAGCCGTCCGGGGGAGCGCCGGAGCCCCTCCCCTATGACGCCAACGGCGACGGCATCCTGCAAACCACCGAGTTCCCCCTGCCCTGCGGCGCGGCTTTCGGCCTGGAGGGCGAGGACGCCGCGCTGTACGACGCGGTGACGGCCGCTCTGGCCCAGCGGTGGGCGGAATGGCTGACGGAGGACGAGACCCTGTTGGTCATTCCCCGTCTGGCGGTCTGGGGCCGGTACGACGGCGAGAACGGCGATGTCCACTACGTCTGCGGCCTCAATGAGCTGTACTACTACGATCTGGGTCAGGATCTGGGGCACATCGACCCCTACAACTCCGGCGGCGGGGGCGGCCCCGTCCGTGTCACCATCTCGGCAGACGGCGTCTGCATTGACATCCAGGAGACCTACGACGGCGCCGACAACACCCAGCGCATCCGGGAGCTGTGCGGCCCCCTGACGGACCTGGCGGACGCCTTGAACGGCGAGACAGAGCTGGCGGAGCTGCCCTACGGCGAGCGCTCCCTGGCTCCCCAGGACATCCGGGAGCGGCTGAACGCCTATCTGGACTACTTCTTCCCGGACCTGGAACGGCAAACCTGACAGAAGGAGGCGTCCCATGACCGAACAGGAACGCATGGTATCCGGAGCGCTCTACCATCCGGGAGACGAAGCGCTCTCCGCCGCCCGGGAGCGGGCCAAGCGGCTGACCTGGCGCTACAATCAGCTGGACCCCACCGACTGGGACGGGAGGACCGCCCTTCTGCGGGAACTGCTGGGCCGTCTGGGGGAGGACAGCTGGATCGAGCCCTTCTTCCGCTGCGACTATGGCGTCAACATCTCCCTGGGCGATGGCGTTTTCATCAACTACGACTGCGTCTTTCTGGACGTGGCCCCCATCACCGTCGGAAACCGGGTCCTCATCGCCCCCCAGGTGGGCCTGTACACCGCCGGACACCCCCTGGACCCGGCGGTCCGGGCCTCCGGCCTGGAGTTCGGCCGCCCCATCACCCTGGAGGACGACGTCTGGCTGGGCGGACACGTCACCGTCTGCCCCGGCGTCACCGTGGGCCACGGCGCGGTCGTCGCGGCGGGCTCCGTGGTGACAAGGGACATCCCCGCCGGCGTCGTGGCCGCCGGGAACCCCTGCCGGGTCCTCCGCCCCCTCACCGAAGCGGACCGGGACAGCTGGGAGGCCCAACGGCGGGCGTATACCGCCTGGCGCACGCGGAGCGCCAGCCCCGAGGAATAAGACGAAGAGGTCCGGGCCAATGCCCGGACCTCTCTTAATATGTGGGAAATTGCCCTGTCTCAGTTCATCTGCTTCCGGCGGCTCAGGTTCATGGTGCCGTCCTGCATGTTATTCAGGGAGTCCAGGCTCTTGCCGGTGCCCAGAGCCACGCAGCTGATGGCGTCCTCGGCGATCTCGGTGTGGATGCCGGTGCGGGCGGTGACCAGCTTGTCGAAACCAGAAACCAGACTGCCGCCGCCGGTCATAACGATGCCGTTGGTGGAGATGTCCGCCACCAGCTCCGGGGGCGTCCGCTCCAGCACGGAGTGGATAGCCTCCATGATGCGCTCCACAGGCTCCTCGAAAGCGTCCATCATCTCCGTGGAGCTGACGGTGACCACCTTGGGAAGGCCCGTCAACAGGCACCGGCCCTTGACGTCCATGGTCTCCTCCTCGTCCTTGGGGAAGACGCAGCCGATGCGCTTTTTCATCTCCTCGGCGGTGCGCTCGCCCACCAGCAGGTTGTGGGTGCGGCGCATATACTTGACGACCGCCTCGTTCAACTGGTCGCCCGCGATCTTGATGGAGGCGCTCTCCACCACGCCGGAGAGGGAGATGACCGCGATGTCCGCGGTGCCGCCGCCGATGTCCACCACCATGTGGCCGTCTGGCTTGGCAATGTCGATGCCCGCGCCGATGGCGGCGGCCACGGGCTCCTCGATGAGATACACCTTCCGGGCGCCGGCCTGGATGCCCGCGTCGATGACGGCGCGCTCCTCGACCTCGGTGATGCCGGAGGGCACGCAGATGATGACCCGGGGCTTGAAGAAGGAGACCCCGGCGACCTTGTGGATGAACTCCCGCAGCATCCGCTCCGTCATGTCGTAGTCGGAGATGACGCCCTCCCGCAGGGGGCGGATGGCGATGATGTTGCCGGGGGTGCGGCCCAGCATGGCCTGGGCCTCGGTACCCACCTTCAGCAGCTTGCCGGTGTTCTTATCCAGCGCCACCACAGACGGCTCGTTCAGCACGATGCCCTTGCCCTTTACATATACCAAAACCGAAGCGGTACCCAGGTCGATACCAATATCCTTTGCCATGGACATACTTCCACCTCATTGTTCTTTCTATAAATCCTATTATGAACGGATTTCCCGTATACAATCATACAAGGTATATTATACTGGCAGTTTTCCCCGATTGCAACCCTATTATTTTTCGATTTTGTGAACGTTTTTCCCCGGGCGTGTCAGCGCCGCCGCGACGCACGCCACATCCGCCGCCCCGGCGTCCCTCAATACCCGCGCACACTCCGTCAGCGTGGCGCCGGTGGTGCAGATGTCGTCCACCAGCAGGATGCGTTTTCCCTGTATTTTGTCCATTTCCACCGGCTCGTAAACACCCAGCACGTTGGCCCGGCGGGCGGCGGCGTCGTGAATACCGGACTGGGCCGGGTTGTCCTCCGTTTTCGCCAGCAGGCGCACCGGCGCCGTGTCCCACAGGCGGCAGGCGGCCCGGGCCAGCAGCTCGGCCTGGTCGTAGCCCCGCTTCCGCAGCCGCTTACGGCTGACGGGCACCCAGGTCACGGTGTCGAATTCCCCGGAAAACCGCTCCGCGGCGCACTGTGCGATCAGGCCGCCCAGCTGCTCCGCCAGCCCCGCCGCGCCCTGGAATTTAAAGCGGAGGAGGCCGTCCCGGGCCAGGTCCTCGTACCACAGCGGCGCGGCGCACCGCAATCCGCCGGGGCCCTCCCGCAGGCTTTCGGAGCCGTATGTCCACGGCAGGGCGGCTTCGCATTTGGGGCAGATGCCGGGCTGGTCCAGGACTTTGCCGCAGAAGGGGCATTTGGGCGGGAACAGCAGGTCCAGAATAACTTCCAGCGGATTCATTGTTCCGCCAGCAGTTCATCGTATGTGGTATGCAGCGCATTGCGGATCGCCCGCAATTGAGAAGCCTGAATATGCTGTGCACCCCGCTCAATTTTCACCAGGGCCTCCCTGGTCATTGCCACACCCTCCAGCTGTAGCAATTGGACCAGTTCAGTTTGTTTCAACCGTCGGCTTTTCCGAATCGCCCGGATATTGGCTCCAATGCAGATATCCTGTTTGATTTTCTGCTCCATCATACTGCCTCCGCAAATGGACCTGTTTCAGTCCAGTTTGCTTCATTGTATGGAAACAGTATGTTTTTATGGGACCCGTTTGGGTCCATTCCCCCTGGCAGGGGGAACGGGGGATGCACCCCCCATTTTCTTTGGTCTTGCCAAAGAAAACGGGCCGTGCACGGTCCAAAAGAAAAACGCCTGGCGGCCAGAAATTTCCCCTTGCGGGAAAATTTGGCCAAAATGCGGGGGTTGTGCGAATCGGGATGGCGCGGACTTGATGAGCTTTATCCGGGTGCGCTATACGTTGGTGGGTTTCCGACGTTTATGCCGCAAGTTGAAACGTTGGGTGCGGGTCTGCGGGTGCTTGTCGCAAGGGTTTCCGCAACCGCCCCGCTGCCGCTACGTGGGCTGTTGTTCCGCGT
>CABSFC010000094.1 GCA_902476875.1 uncultured Oscillibacter sp.
TGCCCACCAGCGGTACCTACCATCTGGGGGGCGTGGACGTATCCACCATGGATGACGACCAGCAGGCGGAGATCCGCAACAAAATGCTGGGGTTCATCTTCCAGCAGTATAACCTGATCCCTAAGCTGACGGTCCAGGAAAATGTGGAGCTGCCGCTGCTGTACGCGGGTATCGCCGCCGAGGAGCGGCGGGAGCGGGCTATTCAGTCCCTGGAGCGGGTGGGCCTTGCGGAGAAGCGGGGGAATCTCCCCAGCCAGCTCTCCGGCGGCCAGCAGCAGCGGGTGTCCATCGCCCGGGCACTGGCGGGGAAGCCCTCTGTCATCCTGGCCGACGAGCCTACCGGTGCTCTGGACTCTCGGACGGGCCGGGAGGTGCTGGGCTTTTTGCAGAAGCTCAACGCCGAGGGGGATACCGTGGTCCTCATCACCCACGACAACTCCATCGCCGTGAGGGCCAAGCGCATCGTCCGGCTCCAGGATGGCAGGATCATTTACGACGGCGACGCCCGGGACCCCAAGGCCGTGGTCCGGCCCATGGAGAGTGGAGAGGAGGCGGCGGTATGAATTTCAGCCAATCCTTCAAGCTGGCCGTCAAATCCCTGCGGACCAGCAAGATGCGGGCTTTCCTGACCATGCTGGGCATCATCATCGGCGTGGGGGCAGTCATCGTCATCATCTCCCTGGGCAATGGCCTTACCGGTATGGTGGAGCAGCAGGTGGAAAAGGTGGGCGTCACCCAGATCTACGCCTATACCTGGGGCATGGGCGACGGCACCACCGGCAATATCACCCCGGAGCAGATGTACGCCTTTGTTGACGAACACCCCGATCTCTTTGACGGCATCACCCCCTGGGTCGCCGCCGGCAGCGGCATCCGCAGCGGCAGCGAGGAGTATAAGAAGACCAATATCTACGGCGTCAGCGAGGCCATGTACCGTCCCCAGACCGGCACCACCCTGGACGGGGACCAGCTGGAAAAGGGCCGGTATCTCCAATATGTGGATGTGCTGACCCGAAACGACGTCTGCGTGGTGGGCGCCTATGTGGAGCAGGCGATCCTGGGCGGCGACGCCCTGGGCAGGACCATCGCCATCGGCGGCGCGCCCTACACCGTGGTGGGCGTGCTGGCCCAGGAGAGCGACATCCTGGAGGAGGGCAGAGGAGACGACCAGGTGTTTATCCCCTATCCCAACGCCATGCGCCTCTCCGGAACCAGCTATGTCTCCCTTTACCAGATGACCGCCACCAGCCGGGACACGGTGACGGAAGCCCAAAGCCTGTTGCTGGATTTCCTCCAGAATTTCTATCACGACGAGACCGGAGAGCATTTCTATGATTACTATGCCGTGCAGTCCATGCTGGACCAGGTGAACCAGATCAACGCCATGATGGGCATCGCCATGGCGGTGCTGGTGGCCATCGCCGCTATTTCCCTGTTGGTGGGCGGCATCGGCATCATGAACATCATGCTGGTGTCCGTCACAGAGCGCACCCGGGAGATCGGCATCCGCAAGTCCCTGGGAGCCAAGCGGCGGGACATCCGGCGGCAGTTCATCATCGAGGCCGGCACCACCTCCGCCATCGGCGGGCTGCTGGGTATCGCCTTCGGCTGTCTGCTGGCCGTGGGCATCGGCACGCTGTTCGGCGGTATGCTGGTGGAGAGCTTGGGCGCCAGCGGCATCACCTTCAACGCGACGCCCACTCTGGGGTCCATTCTGATCAGCTTCGGCGTCAGCGTGGGCATCGGCGTGCTGTTCGGCTATCTCCCCGCCAACAAGGCGGCTAAGCTGAACCCCATCGACGCTCTGCGGTATGATTAAAACAAAAATTCCGGTGAAAAAAATTCACCGGAATTTTTTGCGATATCGCAAACTTTTTTCCATCCATCCACGTCTGTATAACAGAACAAAACAGAAAGGACCATGCGTGTGTCAGCGATTCGGGAAGAACAATTGACCACATTTCTTGTGGAGGAACAGGCGCGGTTTTACCGTCTGGCTTACAGCTATCTGAAAAACCGGGAGGAGGCCCTGGACGCGGTACAGACCGCCGTCTGCAGGGCGCTGGAAAAGCAGGATAGCCTGCGGGAGCCGGGGGCTCTGCGCACCTGGTTTTACCACATTTTGGTCAACGTGTGTACAGACCAGCTCCGGCGGCGGAGGCGGGTGGCGTTCGTGCCCCCTGACGCCCTGGACACCGGCAGCTACGAGGATCCGCTGCCCGCCGACGGGACTCTGGCGGAGCGGGTGGACGCCCTGCCGGTGGAGATCGGGACCGTCGTCCGGCTGCGGTTTTACGAGGAACTGTCCCTGAAGGAGATCAGCGCCGTGACGGGGCTGAATCTCAGCACCGTGAAATCGCGGCTGTACACCGGCCTTAAGAAGCTGAAGGTATCACTGGAAGGAGCGGAAATCGAATGAACGACTTTCAAGAGGCAAGAGAGAACTACCAAGACATCCCCATCCCGGCGGAGCTGGCGGACCGCGTCCAGGCGGGCATCCGGCAGGGCCGGGCATCATACCGCGGGGCGCGCCGGCGCAGAGCGCTGCGGCGGAGCCTGGGGGCCGTGGCCGCGTGCTTCGCGGTACTGGTGGGCACGCTGAACCTGTCCCCCACCGTGGCGGCCGCGGCGGCGGACGCGCCGGTGCTGGGCGGGCTGTTCCGTGTGCTGACGGTCCGCCATTACGAGACGGCGGAGGACGGCGTCAACTATCAGGTGACGGTCCCGGAGGTGGAGAATGACAGCGCCCTGGCCGACCAGGTGAACGCCGCCATTCAGGCGCGGGTGGACGCCCACCTGGAGAAGGCCCGGCGGGACTGGGAGGAATATCGGACGGCCTTCTTCGCCACCGGCGGCACTGAAGAGGCGTGGGGCGGCCGTGAGATGGACGTCATCGTGGACTACGAGATCAAGCGCCAGACGGACACCCAGGTCTCCTTCGTGGTGACCCTGGCGGAGGGCTGGGTGGCCTCCATGGAGGAGCGGTATTATTACAACCTGGACCTGGCGGAGGACCGCAGCCTCACCCTGCAGGACCTGCTGGGGGATGACTGGGTGAACATCTGCAACGCGGCCGTCCAGGCGTATATCGACGCCAGTGTGGACGAGGAGGGCTTCACCTACTTCTTCACCCCCGACGCGGGCGGCTTTACCACCGTGGACGAGAATACGACCTTCTATATCCGGGAGGACGGCGTCGTTGTGTTGACGTTCCCCAAGTACGCCATCGCCGCCGGCGCGGCAGGCATTGTGGAGATCCCCGTCGCGTAAAAAGGTCACCGCGCCCGCGGGCGCAAAAAGCGGGAGCGGAGCCAGACGGCTCCGCTCCTGTTCTTCTTTGGCGTCTGGGGGAGGCCGCTCCCCCTGGGATCAGATCAGGCCCTGGGCCAGCATGACATCCGCGACCTTCTTGAAGCCCGCGATGTTGGCGCCCACCACCAGGTCGCCGGCAGCGCCGCACTCCACGGAGGCGTTGTAGGCGTTGTGGAAGATGTTCACCATGATGTCCTTCAGCCGGGCGTCCACCTCCTCGAAGGTCCAGGAGTAGCGCATGGAGTTCTGGCTCATCTCCAGGCCGCTGGTGGCAACGCCGCCGGCATTGGCCGCCTTGGCGGGGGCGAACAGGAGGCCCGCCTCCTGGAACACCCGGATGGCCTCGGGGCGGCAGGGCATGTTGGCGCCCTCGGCCACGGCGATGGCGCCGTTCTTCACGATGATCTTGGCGATCTCGCCGTCGATCTCGTTCTGGGTGGCGCAGGGCAGGGCGATGTCGCAGGGGACGTTCCAGATGTTGCGGAAGCCCTCGGTATAGGTGCTGCCGGGGACCTCGGCGGCGTACTCCCTGATGCGGCCGCGGCGGTTCAGCTTGATGTCCTTCACCACGTCCAGATTGATGCCGTTGGGGTCGTAGACATAGCCGTTGGAGTCGCTGAGGGCCACCACCTTGCCGCCCAGCTGGGTGGCCTTTTCCGTGGCGAAGATGGCCACGTTGCCGGAGCCGGAGACGACCACGGTTTTGCCCTGGAAGCTCTCGTTCTTCATGCACTTGAGCATCTCCTCGGTCAGGTAGCACAGGCCGTAGCCAGTGGCCTCGGTGCGGACCAGGGAGCCGCCGAATTCCAGACCCTTGCCGGTGAGGACGCCGGCGTCGTAGCTGCCGCGGATACGGCGGTACTGGCCGAACATATAGCCGATCTCACGGCCGCCCACGCCGATGTCGCCGGCGGGCACGTCCACAAACTGGCCGATGTGGCGGTTCAGCTCGGTCATGAAGCTCTGGCAGAAGCGCATGACCTCGGCGTCGCTCTTGCCCTTGGGGTCAAAGTCCGCGCCGCCCTTGGCGCCGCCCATGGGCAGGCCGGTCAGGCTGTTCTTCAAAATCTGCTCAAAGCCCAGGAACTTCAGAATGGACAGGTTGACGGTGGGATGGAACCGCAGACCGCCCTTGTAAGGGCCGATGGCGGAGCTGAACTGGATGCGGTAGCCCCGGTTGACATGGACCTGGCCGTTGTCGTCCACCCAGGGCACCCGGAAGGCGATCATGCGCTCCGGCTCCACGAAGGTCTCGATGATGCCCTTCTTCTCGTACTCGGGATGCTGTTCCACGATCAGGTCCAGGCTCTCCAGCACCTCCAGGACCGCCTGGTGGAATTCCTTCTGGTCCGGGTCGCGGGTTACTACCTGGGTGTAGACGCGCTGCAGGTATTCACTCTTCAACATAATTTTGCCCCTCTTCTTTGTGTGTTTAATGCGATAAATTCACCATCTATAGAATAAAGGAAATTGTGGGTTTTACACAAGATAGAAATTCCCTAAAATATAATCCCCACGGGCAAACGATTTCCTGCATTTTTTACAAAAAAATCAGCACCTTTTTCCGAGACGGACAAAGGCACTGACTTTTGTTTTCGGGAGAGATACTACCTTTACTGGCTCCCCGCCGGTTCCATGGCCTCCCGCAGGCGGTCGGTGACGGCGCCCTCGAACACGCGGGTGCCGTGGCCGTGGAGGGTCTCCAGCGCGGCGGCGGCCAGGGTGCAGGCGGTGTTGCCGGTCATGGACAGGTCCAGGTCGAGGATGAATTTGACCTCCGGGTCTGCCGCCGCGCCGGGGGCGTTGTTTTTGACGCGGCCGGGCCCGGCGTGGACCTTGGCCTGGCAGCTGGAGTCAAGCTTCAAAAGCAGGTCGCAGCCGCAGTTCAGCACCTGGTCCTCCCGCACGTCCTCCTCCTGGAGAGGGCCGGTGTAGGCCGGAGCCAGCAGCTCCGCCCAGGGCGTGTCCTCCAGGCCCAGGCGGGCCCGGGAGATGACGTTGACATAACGCAGACCCACCCGCTGGAAGTAGGCGGGCTTGTACAGCCGGATGAAGGACGCCAGGGGCCGGTCCAGATGGCGGGCGAAGTCCTCCCAGCCGGGGTAGCGGAGGGTGGAGAGGGCGATGAAGTCCTTCGTCAGATTCAGCTTCCAGCTGCCGTCGGCGGAGAGAAAGTGATAATTGGTGACGGGAGGCTGCTGCTCTACCCGGACGTTGGGGCCGCCCAGGCCGGAGAGTCTGGGCGCGGCGGTGTCCTGCCGCCGGGCGTACTGGGGAAACTCGTCCCGAATGGACTCCTGGAAATCGGCGGGCTCCACGTTGTTGATGGTCAGGATGGTGGGGAAGCGCAGCTGACAGATGACCTCGCGGGCCGGAGCGTTTTGGTAATGGACCCTGGGACGATCAGAAAACAGCATAAAAAATGCTCCTTTACAACTCAGATGTCCCTATTTTAGACGCGGAAGGGCCAAAAGTCAACCGGGCTTGCGGGGATGACGATTGAAGCGTGAAGCGTGAAGCATGGAGATGCAGGGAACTCTGATCTGCAAGCTTTTACAGATAGAACTTGTGGCACCCGATCGTCTGATAATACACCCGGTTGGCGTTGATCCACACACCCTGGGACAGGGCTGGGGCGTAGAAGTACAGCGCGGAGCCGATGACGTTCTCACCGTCCAGCACCCGCTGGGCCGCCTCCACCGCCTGGGCCGTGGGGGTGCGGTACACGGTGCCGTTTTCCACCGGCTCGAACTGCACGGCGTGCGTCTGGTCGAAGACGACCTCCGGGATGGTGTTGGGGAATTCCCTGCTCTCCACCCGGTTCAAAACCACGTTGCCCACGGCGATCTGGCCCCGCAGCGGCTCGCCGCCGCTCTCGGCGCTGATGATGCGGCTGAGCCAGTACAGGTCCGCCGCGTCATAGTCCGCCCCGGCGGAGGTCACCGCCGCCCCCCCCAGGTACGGGTCCCACGATGCCGCGCCCCCCAGGGCCTCCGCCACCAGCCGCAGAGGGACGTAGGTCCGCCCGCCCACCACCGTCACCTGGCCGGACAGGGTCCTTCCGTCCACCGTCACGGTGTCGGCGGCGGGGTCCGCGGTCAGTCTGGCGGCGCCGGAGACGGCCACCGCCGACCGGGTCTCGCTGTCCCAGCGGACGTCCCAGCCGCCCAGGGCGTCCAGCAGGTAGCGCAGAGGCACGTATGTAACGCCCTGCTCCAGATAGGAGGTGCCGGCCAGCGTCCGGCCGTCCACCTGGACAGGCACCGTTCTGGCCGCCTGGGCGGACACGGAGAGGGAGGCGGCGGCCAGCAGGCCGCACAAAGCGGCCTTTGCCTGCCGCTTTCCCGGAAAGTCGCCGCGCGGCCGATTTTTAAGTCGTTTCATGGGGATTCTTCCTTTCTGTGGGGATTTCACCTGAAAAGCATACCGGAAACCAGAGGGAGGAAGCAACCCTCAAAACCTGGCAGGGCTGGAAAAAACGCGCAGATGTACAGTTTACTGTTGACAATATCGAAAGACGATATTATACTGGAAGCAAGGAATATCGTGTTTCGATACTGGAGGAGAAACGCATGTCGAAGGAACCGTTGAAAGTCCTGACGGAGAGCATGTTTTACGTGCTGCTCAGCCTGCTGCGGCGGGAGCGGTGCGGCACGGAGATCGTGGAGTTTGTGGACGACATGACGGCGGGGCGGGTGCCCCTGGGGCCGGGGACGCTGTACACCATCCTGGCAAAATTTTCAGAGGAGGGCCTTATCCGGGAGACGGCGGTGGAGGGCCGCAAGCGGACCTACGCCATCACGGACCGTGGCCGTGGCCTGTTCCGCCAGGAGCTGAGCCGGTTGAAGCTGTGCGTCGCCGACGGCGAACGGGAGGAGAGCCTATGAGCGATCACAAGATGAAGCTGCCGCCCGCCAGCATTTATGATGTTGCCGCCATTGAAACCTGGCTGGCCGACCAGGCGAAGCGGGGATGGCTTCTGGAGGGCTTTGGGCTCCTGGGCGTCCGTATGGCGCGGGGCGCGCCGGTGGACTGCCAGTACCGCCTGGAGCCCGTGGATGGCCCGGAGCTGATCCGGGACCCGGACCTGCGGGACTATTATACCGACGCGGGCTGGGAGTTCGTCTGTTTTACATCCAACAGATTTTTCCGTATCTGGAGCTCCACCCGGCCGGACCCGGTGGAGCTCCACGGCGATCCGGAGGTGGAGGCGCGGGCCTACCGCCGTCTGGCCCGTGTGCTGTACCGCGCCTGTGCGCTGACCGTGCTGTGGGTGCTGGCGGAGCTGTATGTGGTGGTGGCCCCACGTCCCGGTGTGCTCCAGGGTACCCTGGAGAGCCTGATCTATGAAACCCCCGGCACTTGGCGGCTGTTTTGGCTGCTGCTGTGCGGCTGGCTTCTGGCCGGTGCCGTTTCCGATGCCCGGGCGGTTTGCCGGCTGCGGAAAAGCCTGCGGCGGGGGATTCCGCTGGACCACACCAAGCGCCCCGGCGCATGGCGGACCTGGGGGCGCGGGGCGCTGCTGGCGGTGCTGACAGTGCTGCTGGTCCTCTCAATTTGGTGGCGGCCCGTGCGGACGCTGTCCATCCAGTCGGATGTACCGCCGGTGCGACTGTCGGCGGAGCTGGGTGCGGAGGGGAAGGAACCCGGCGGCTTTATCGTGACAGGGAGGAACCTACTGGCCAGGCGGACTGTGTGGAGCGTGGAGACGCCGCCGGACGGCGGCGTGGCAGACGCGGTCACAGTGACCAAGTATGTCTCCCTGCGCCTGCCCTTCCTGGCCGGACCGCTCCTGGCGGAGCTGCGCTCATGGTGGAACCCGGCGGACACGGTGGCGCTGGAGGACGCCCGCTTTGACGAGCTTTATTACAGTCGGCGGGAGGACTGGCAGTGCCTGGCCCTCCGCCGGGACGGGCGGGTCCTGTATGTGGCGGCTAAAGTTCCGGACGACCTGATAGATCACCTGAATGACTATGCGAAAGATTTACCGGAAGCAAAATAGAGAGGAGGCTTGACCATGCTGAAATTGTTGCCCGCCAGCCGGTACGATGTCCCGGCGCTGCAGGCCTGGTTCAGCGACCAGGCGAAGAAGGGCTGGCTGCTGGACTACTGGTGCGGCTGGTGCGTGTTCCGCCGGGGCGAGCCGGCGGAACTCCAGTTCCGCCTGGAGCCCGCCGCCGACGGGGAGTACAAGCCCTCGGAGGAGAAGCTGGAGGCCTATCTGGACGCGGGCTGGGAGTATGTCTGTAAGACCAGCGCCACGCAGGAGGAGTTCTTCGTCTGGCGCTCCGCCCGCCCGGACCCGGCGGAGCTGTACACGGAGCCGGAGTCGGAGAGCATCCGCTACCAGTGGCTGTGGAAGCGCTACTGGCGGGCCGGGCTGTGGTGCTGCGCCCCGCTGCCTGCCCTGCCCGGGCTGATCAACGCGCTTCTGACGATGCAAAGGGGCGGGACCGGCTGGGCTTCGCTCTGCTGGATGCTGGCGGCGATCCTCCTGCTGACGGCACTTTGCGCCGCACGAATCTATGTGGACCAGCGGGCCCTCCGCCGCCTGCGGAACGCCCTGCGGACGGGCGTGCCCATGCCCTGCCGGGGGCGGTATGGCTACCTGTACCCCCTGCAATTGGCGCTGGTGCTGGCGTTCCTGCTGAATCTGCTCCTGCCCTTTGTCCTCATCGCCGCCTGACCCGGCACACAGGGCCCTTTAATCTACATAGACTGTATGGGGAGAGGAGGGGAACCATGGACGCCTTTGCGCAGAGCGCCAGCGTCTACGCGTTGGCCGTGGCGCTGGCGAAGAGCATGAGCACGGAGGAACTGACCCGCGCGGCCCTGGTGCTCACCTGCATGGCGACCCTGACCGGTCTCCAGAATCTGAACCAGAGCAGCGGCATGCGGGAGCTGGCGGACCTGTTCGGCCTGCGGTAAGCGTCACAGTCTGCTGCAAAAACGGAGCTGCCGATTTCGGCAGCTCCGTTTGAATTCCTGTCAGCGCAGCTTTTCCCCGAGCCGTTCCGCGATGGCGTCCAGAAACTCCTCGCTGTTGACAGCGGTGGTCTGGAAGCCATCGTCCACCAGGCCGATCAGGTCCTTTGTCATGACGCCGCTCTCCAGCGTCTCCAGAGACGCGGCTTCCATGGCCTCGCCGAACCGCGTCAGGTCCGGCAGGCCGTCCAGCTCGCCCCGGCGCTTGAAAGCGCCGGACCATGCGAAAATCGTGGCGATGGGGTTGGTGGAGGTCTTCTCGCCCTTCAGGTACCTGTAATAGTGCCGGGTGACGGTGCCGTGGCTGGCCTCGAACTCCATGGTGCCGTCGGGGGACACCAGAACGGAGGTCATCATGGCGAGAGAGCCGAAGGCCGTGGCCACCATGTCGCTCATCACATCGCCGTCGTAGTTCTTCAGCGCCCAGATGAACCCGCCCTTGGAGCGGATGACCCGAGCCACGGCGTCGTCGATCAGGGTGTAGAAATAGGTCAGGCCCAGCTTTTCAAACTCCGCCTTGTAGGTGGTCTCGTACTCCTCCTCAAAGATGCGCTTGAACTCGCCGTCGTAGACCTTGGAGATGGTGTCCTTGGTGGAGAACCACAGGTCCTGCTTTTGGGTGATGGCGTATTGGAAGCAGGCGCGGGCAAAGGCCCGGATGCTCTTTTCCGTGTTGTGCTGCCCCTGCCACACGGCGGGGCCACTCACAGTCTGGACTGTCAGAGCCTTTTCGGCGCCGCTCTCGCCCCGGAAGGTCAGGGTGGCGGTGCCCGGCTCGCCGGTGGTCATGTCCACGGCCTTGTACATGTCGCCGTAGGCGTGGCGGGCGATGGTGATGGGGGCCTCCCAGTTTTTCACCACGGGGTGGATGCAGGGCAGGACGATAGGGGCCCGGAAAGCGGTGCCGTCCAGGATGGCCCGGATGGTGCCGTTGGGGGACTTCCACATCTCCGTCAGCTCGGGGTACTCCTCCATCCGCTGGCGGTTGGGGGTGATGGTGGCGCACTTGACGGCCACGCCCAGCCGCTTGGTGGCATTGGCGGCGTCGATGGTCACCTGGTCCTTCGTCTCGTTGCGGTGCAGGAGCCCCAGGTCGTAATACTCTGTTTTCAGGTCCACAAAGGGCAGAATCAGCTTTTCCTTGATCATGCCCCACAGCACGCGGGTCATTTCATCGCCGTCCATCTCCACCAACGGCGTGGTCATTCTAATTTTTTCCATATCATTCCGCCTTCTTTGCGTAGTAGTTCATCAGACACCCGTCCAGAATGATCTCCTTCTCGTCCGCCGTCAGGCCCTTGACATGGAGCAGGATGTCCTCCACGCCGCCGGTGACTTTGATGACCTTGGCGGGGATGTCCTCCGCGCCGTTTTCAACGGCCTGCCGGATGCCGGGGACGAAGACGCAGTCGCCGGGCTGGTAGTCAAAGGCGGTGTCCGGGTCCAGGGTAAAGGGCAGGATGCCCCAGTTGATGCAGTTGGAGCGGTAGCGCTTGGTGGCGAATTCATAGCAGATGTTGGCAAAGCCCCCCAGCACCTTCTGGCAGGATGCCGCCTGCTCCCGGGCGGAGCCGTCGCCGGGCCTGTTGGCGAACACGCAGGAGCCGAACTGGGTGGTGCCTATGAGCGAATCCGCGTCGCCCACCTGGCGCAGCACGGCCCGCAGCTTCTCCGGGGCCCCGCCCGCCAGCCTCGCCGCCTCG
>CABSFC010000095.1 GCA_902476875.1 uncultured Oscillibacter sp.
CCAGTTCGCCCTGCGGGGCGGTATTCTGGACGTGTTCTCCCACCTGATGGACCAGCCGGTGCGGTGCGAGTTTTTCGACGATGAGATCGACTCCATGGGCGCCTTTGACCCCGGTACCCAGCGGCGGACCGCCAATGTGGAATCCGCCCTGCTGCTGCCCGCCGCCGAGGTGCTGCCCCGCAGCGCCGGGGGCGGGCTTGCGGGCCTTGGGGAAAAGCTTTTGAAGCTGGCCGGAAAGCTGGCCAAAAAGCAGAAGACGGAGGCCGCCGTGGCGCGGCTCCGGGAGGACGGCGAGCGGCTGAAAAACGGCGCGGAGCCGGGCGGCATGGACCGGTATCTCGCGGCCATCTACCCGGACGTGACGGCGGGCGTCCACTACCTGCCCGCCGACGCGGTGGTGTTCCTCTGCGAGAGCGGCCGGGTGGACGAGCGGGTGAAGAGCACCCTGCTTGCCAACAAACAGGACGTGGAAGCCCTGCTGGAGGCGGGCGTCATGGTGGGAGAGTACGCCCATCTGTGCCTCTCCGCCGAGGAGCTGTACGCCGCGCTGGAGGAGTTCCCCGTCGTCATGACGGACTCTCTGCCCACCTCCCGCCACCCCCTGCGGCCCAGGGGACTGCTCAGCATGAGCGCCCGGCAGCTCAGCTCCTACGGCGGCAGTCTGGAGACCGCGGTCACGGACCTGGAGCACTACCGCGCCGGCGGCAGCGCGGTGCTGGTGCTGTGCGCCGGAGAGAGCCGGGCCAGAAATCTTCACCGCCTGCTGGAGGAGCGGAACATCCCCGCCACGCTGGACCTGAAAAACGCCGCTATGCCCGGGACTGGAGAGGTGCGCATCGCCATCGGCGCCCTGTCCGCGGGCTGCGAGTGGCCCGCACTGAAGCTGGCGGTACTGACCGAGGGCCAGCTGACCGCCCCCACCCAAAAGCGGACTAAATTCAAAAAAGAGTCCAACCGCCAGAAAATCCAGTCCTACACCGACCTGACCCCCGGCGATCTGGTGGTCCACGTCCACCACGGCGTGGGCCGGTTCGCGGGCATCCAGCGGATGCCGGTGGACGGCGTGGAGAAGGACTACATCAAGATCGACTACGCCGGCGGCGACTGCCTGTACGTCCCCGCCACCCAGCTGGACATGGTCTCCAAATACATCGGCGGGGGCGAGGACCAGGACCGCCAGAAGCTGAACAAGCTGGGCGGCACCGAGTGGGCCAAGCAGAAGACCCGGGCCAAGAAGGCCGCCAAAGACCTGGCCAAGGGCCTGACGGCGCTGTACGCCGAGCGGCAGCGCCGCCCCGGCTTCGCCTTCTCCCCGGACTCCCCCTGGCAGCGGGAGTTTGAGGAGGCCTTCCCCTACGCCGAGACCGACGACCAGCTGCGGGCCATCGCGGAGATCAAGAAGGACATGGAAAAGCCCCGGCCCATGGACCGGCTTCTCTGCGGCGACGTGGGCTACGGCAAGACGGAGGTGGCCCTCCGGGCCGTGATGAAGTGCGTTCTGGACGGCAAGCAGGCCGCCATTCTGGTGCCCACCACCGTCCTGGCCCAGCAGCACTACGCCACGGCCTGTGGCCGGTTCAGGGACTTCCCGGTGAAGATCGAGGTGCTGTCCCGGTTCACCTCCGCCAAAGACGCCAGGCGCATCCTGGAGGCCGCCCGCACCGGCGGCGTGGACCTGCTGATCGGCACCCACAAGCTGCTGCAGAAGGGCATGGAGTTCCACGACCTGGGGCTCCTCATCATCGACGAGGAGCAGCGCTTCGGCGTGACCCACAAGGAGCGGCTGAAGGAGATGAGCCGCCAGGTGGACGTGCTGACCCTGTCCGCCACGCCCATCCCCCGGACGCTGAACATGGCCCTCTCCGGCCTGCGGGACATGTCCACCATCGAGGAGCCCCCCGCCGACCGCCAGCCGGTCCAGACCTATGTGCTGGAGCACGACTGGGGCATTTTGGAGGACGCCATGCGGAAGGAACTGGCCCGGGGCGGACAGATCTACTACCTCCACAACCGGGTGGAGAGCATCGACCTCACCGCCGCCCGCATCCAGAAGCTGCTGGGCCCGGAGGTCCGCATCGTGACGGGCCACGGAAAGATGAGCGAGCAGGAGCTGTCCGGCGTCATGCAGGCCATGGTGGACGGCGAGGCGGACATCCTGGTCTGCACCACCATCATCGAGACGGGCATCGACATCCCCAACGTCAACACCCTGGTCATCGAGGACGCGGACCGCATGGGTCTTGCCCAGCTCCACCAGATCCGGGGCCGCATCGGCCGCAGCGCCCGGCGGGCTTACGCCTACCTGACCTTCCGCCGGGGCAAGGTTTTGCAGGAGGCGGCCGCCAAGCGCCTTTCCGCCATCCGGGAGTATGTGGAGTTCGGCTCCGGCTTCAAGATCGCCATGCGGGACCTGGAAATTCGCGGCGCGGGCAACCTGCTGGGGCCGGAGCAGTCCGGGTACCTGATGAGCGTGGGCTATGACCTGTATCTGAAGCTGCTGGAGGAAGCGGTGCTGGAGGAGCGGGGCGAGGAGAAGAAGATCGAGACGGAGTGCTCCGCCGACCTGACCGTCAACGCCAACATCCCGGAGCGGTACGTCCCCGCGCCGGAGCAGCGGATGGATCTGTACCGCCGCATCGCCGCCATCCGCGCCGACGAGGACGCCTCCGACCTGCTGGACGAGATGCTGGACCGCTACGGCGAGGCGCCGAAGTCGGTGCTGGCCCTGCTGGATGTGGCTCTGCTGCGCTCCGCCGCGGCCAAGGCGGGGGTGTCGGACATCTCTCAGAAGGGAGACGTGCTGAAATTCACCCTGGGCGTGTTCCGGCCCGAGGCTCTGGTTGCGGTGTGCGGTCTGGCGAAGTACAGGGGCCGCCTGACGCTGGCGGCGGGAGACATTCCGGCGCTGACGCTGAAGCTGAAGCCCGGCGCGGACGTGTTGGAGACCGCGCTGGAGCTGGTGGAGGACCTGAAGCTGGCCGGCGGCAACCCTTAATGGCAAATAGACTGAGAGCAAAGACGCTGTGTTCCGCCCCTGGCGGAACACAGCGTTTTTATACCTTTCGCGTCTGTCATATCCGCTCCCTCCCCCGCATATACATGGAGGGACAACCTGGGGGAGGAGCGTGAGCCATGAAAAAGCGCGTGACCGCTCTGGCCCTGCTGCTGTGTCTGACCCTGACCGCCTGCGGCGGGGAGGACAGCCGGGGCCAGGCGACGGTTTTGGGGCGGGCGGCGGACATGCGGGAGGACGCCGTGCTGCTGACGGTGGACGGCCGGGAGGTGCCCGCGTGGCGGTACCTGTACTGGCTGGCCTATACCTGCGACCGCGTCCGGGAACGGTATCAGGAGAGCGGGCTGGCGCTGGACTGGAGCACGCCCGTCTCCGGCGGGACCCTGGCGGACTACGCCCGGGACCAGGCGCTGGCGGACACGGCGCTGTACGCCACGGTGGAGAACTGGGCGGAGCGGTACGGCTGCGCCCTGACGGAGGAGGATCGGGCGGCCCTGTCGGCCTCCTGGGCGGAGCAGGCGGCGGCACACGGCGGCGAGGACGGCTATCTCGCCGAGCTGGCGGAGCTGGGGCTGGACCGCCGGCGGGCGGAGGAGCTGGCGGGCGTGGGGGTGCTGTACGGCAAGCTCTACACGCTGTACCTGGACGAGGACAGCCCGCTGGCGCCGGACGCGCCGGCCCTGGCGGCCTTCGCGGAGGAGGCGGGGCTGTTGACAGTGGACCGCATCCTGGTGGCCGCGGGCGGGGACCGGGAGGCCGCCCGGCAAAAGGCGGCGGAGCTCTTCGCGCAGCTCAACGGCGCGGCGGACCAGGGGGCCGCGTTCGCCGCCCTGGCGGCGGCGGGGGACGACCCGGCGGGTCCCCGGACGTTCCTGCCGGGGGACGGCACCCTGGACAGCTCCCTGGAGGCGGCGGCCATGGCGCTGGCGGAGGGCCAGTGCTCCGGTATTCTGGAGTCGGAGGAGGGCTTCTCCATCCTCCGGCGGCTGGCGGCCGACGCGGACGCCCTGGCGGACGGCTATTTTGACCACCTGCTCCAGAGCGCGGCGGAAAGCGCGCTGGTGGAGACAACGGAGGCCTACGACGCGCTGGACGCCGCCGCGTTCGACGCGGCGCTGCGGACCGCCCGGGAGTCGGCCGCTGATTCGTGAAGCCCTGCCCCGCCTGCCGGACGGGATGTTCAGGCGGGCGGGGCGTTTTATTTTCGTCACCTTGACGAAAATGGCGGGCATTTTGTCAAACTTTTAACAAAATTTGGAGAAATACCAGATTTGCATTGACGCAGGGCGGAAAAGTCACTATAATCAATTTTGTGAGGGTTTGGAATCCACATGTTTGTCAAAAATTTAGCAATCCTGTCAGAATTTTGACAATATGGCCCTCTCCACATGATCCAGTATCCGCGGCGGCGTGGAACGCCGCCAATCACAAAAAATCTAATGAAAAAACGGAGGAACACCATGAAAGATCTTTACGTCGTGAATTGCTGCAGAACCGCTATCGGCTCCTTTGGCGGCTCCCTGAAGAACACCCCCGCCGCCGAGCTGGGCGCCATCGTCGTCAAGGAAGCGCTGAACCGCGCCGGCGTGAAGCCTGAGCAGGTGGACGAGCTGATGTTCGGCTGCATCCTGACCGCCGGCCTGGGCCAGAACGTGGCCCGCCAGGTCTCCGTCAAGGCCGGCATCCCCTACTCTGTTCCCGCCTATACCGTGGGCATGGTCTGCGGCTCCGGCATGAAGTCCGTCATCGAGGGCGCCCGCTCCATCCTGGCCGGCGACGCCGACGTGGTCGTCTGCGGCGGCACCGAGAACATGAGCGCCGCTCCCTTCACCTCCCCCGACGCCCGCTGGGGCGCCCGCATGGGCGACAAGAAGCTGGTGGACGAGATGATCAAGGACGGTCTGTGGGACGCGTTCAACAACTATCACATGGGCACCACCGCTGAGAACATCAACGACGTCTGGGGCATCACCCGCAAGGAGCAGGACGAGTTCGCCGCCGCCTCCCAGCAGAAGACCGAGGCCGCCCAGGCCGCCGGCCGCTTTGACGACGAGATCGTCCCCGTCCCCGTGAAGGTCAAGAAGGAGATCGTGGAGTTCAAGAAGGACGAGTTCCCCCGCGCCGGCGTCACCGCCGAGAGCATCGCCAAGATGCGCGGCGCGTTCCCCGTGGGGCCCGAGTCCCCCGCCCCCGAGGTCGTCCACACCTTTGAGCCCACCGGCCTCCGGGACGCCGAGGACAAGGGCCAGCAGCGCGTCACCGCCGCCAACGCCTCCGGCATCAACGACGGCGCCGCCGCCATCGTGCTGGCCTCCGGCGAGGCTGTTGAGAAGTACGGCCTGAAGCCCATGGCCAAGCTGATCGGCTGGGGCCAGGGCGGCGTCGATCCCAAGATCATGGGCGTCGGTCCCGTGCCCGCCTCCCGCGCCGCGCTGGCCAAGGCCGGCGTGACCATCGACGACATCGACCTGATCGAGGCCAACGAGGCTTTCGCCGCCCAATCCATCGCCGTGGCCCGCGAGCTGGGCTTCGACATGAGCAAGGTCAACGTCAACGGCGGCGCCATCGCGCTGGGCCACCCCGTCGGCGCTTCCGGCGCCCGCATCATCGTCACCCTGCTGCATGAGATGCAGAAGCGCCCCGAGGCCAAGAAGGGCCTGGCCACGCTGTGCATCGGCGGCGGCATGGGCGTTGCCACTGTGTTCGAGAAGTGCTGAGCTTCTGACGGAGCGTTAGGAAAGACATAAAAAATGAGCGCCCTGGCGAAAGCCAGGGCGCTCATTTTCATGAAAAGGGGTCCGGCAGTCTGCGCTGCCGGACCCCTTTTTCAATCCCGCCGGATGGCGATGGCGTTCACCGGGCAGCCGTTGGCGGCGTCCCGGACCCGGGATTCACGGCTCTTCTCCGGCAGAGCCGTGACGGTGGAGAACTTCCCCACGACGCGGAAAACCTCCGGCGCCGCGTAGGCGCACATGCCGCAGCCGATACAGCGGCTGGTGTCGATGGTGATGGTCATACCGGCCCTCCTTTTTCTCTGCCTGTATTGTAATATGAAACAGCGGATTTTCCAAGGGCTTTTTCCAAAACGGGAACTTTTTTCCGGCCCGGTCCGTCTTTTTGTTGACAGCGGTGGAAGAAACCGGGGCCGCGGGCAGATTTTTGTTTCCGAATTGACATTTACTTTGTCCGGCGGTTGTGCTATTGTTAGATATTATGTAGACTATACGGTTTCACACGCTTGGAGGTATATCATGAAGCAAATTTCCCGCAAATTCCTGTCCCTTCTTCTGGCATTGGCCCTGCTGGGCTCCCTGAGCCTGCCCGCCCTGGCGTCGGACGCCCTGGGAGAGGATCTGACGGCCAGGGACACGCTGCTGAACCAGGAGACGCAGCTGTCCACCAATGTGTTCTGGAGCACCGCCTACTCGGACCTCCGGACCGAGAACCTTGTCACCTACACGCCCAACCGGGATGTAACGCCCATCATCACCTACGGCGACGTGCTGACGGACCGGAGCACCGTCTCCACGATGGCGAAGACGCTGGAGGCCCAGGGCTACCGGGTGGTTGCGGGCATCAACGGCGACTTCTACAACGTGAACAACGGCCTGCCCATCGGCATCGTGGTGACGGAGGGCCGCCTCCGCAGCAGCGACGCGGGCTACTATGCCATCGGCTTCCGGGCCGACGGCACCGCCGTGCTGGGCAAGCCCGGGGTCAAGGTCTCCGCCGACCTGGGCTACACCGGCTATGACAGCTACGGCTCCGCCGCGCAGGTCGTCCGGCAGGTCACCGCCGTCAACAAGGCCCGGGTGGCCACCGGGGGCATCTACCTCTATACTTACGACTTCAACGCCAAGCACACCACCGGCAACACCGAGGCCGGCGTGGACGTGGTCTGCACCATCCGGGACGGCGAGCTGGCCATCGGCGGCACCCTGACCGCGACGGTGGACCAGGTGGCCGAGACCACCTCCGCCACCGCCATCGGGCCGGACCAGATCGTCCTGTCCGCCAATCTCCAGTCCGACAGCTACCATCTGGACGCCCTGCGGAACATCCCCCTGGGCAGCGAGATCACTCTGACCCTTACCGGCAACGACGGCTGGGCCGACGTGGAGTACGCCGTGGGCGCATTGTACTCCCTGGTGGAGTACGGCAGCGTGGCGTCCGGCCTGCCCAGCGGCTCCAATCCCCGCACCGCCGTGGGCCAGAAGCCCGACGGCACCCTGGTGTTCTACACCATCGACGGCCGGAAGTCCGGCCACTCCATCGGCGCCACCATGACCCAGGTGGCCCAGCGGCTCATCGAGCTGGGCTGCGAGACGGCGCTGTGTCTGGACGGCGGCGGGTCCACCACCCTCTCCATCACGGAGCCGGACGAGCTGACCGCCAAGACCTTCAACACCCCCTCCGACGGCGGGGAGCGGGCCGTGTCAAACCAGATCTTCCTGGTGGCCAGCGGCGAGCCCACCGGCAGGCTGAGCCACTTCTACGTCAGCGCCGACCACGCGTATGTCCTGGCGGGCAGCAAGGTGAACATCTCCGCCGCCGCCGTGGACACCAACTTCATCCCCATGACCCAGAGCTACAGCCTGAAGACCTCCGCCGGAGAACTGGACGGCGACGTGCTGACGACTCCCGGCCAGGGCGGCGAAATCACCGTCACCGCCTCCAGCGGCGGCGGGACGGGCACCACCACAGTCCATGTCATCGACAATCCCACGGACGTGGCCATTCGCAACAGCGGCAATGCCGTCATTACCACGCTGACAGCGGCGCCCGGCACGACGACGGCCCTGACCGGCTCCGCCGCCTACAACCATATCTCCCTGAAAGCGGACGCGGAGGCGTTTACCTGGACAGTGACCGGGGATATCGGCACCATCGACCAGTGGGGACAGTTTTCCGCCACGACCCCCGGCACCGGCACCATTACCGCCACCGCCGGAGGGAAGACCGCCTCGGTGGAGGTCACGGTCACCCGCATGGCGCTGAAGACCGTGGAGGACTTTGAGAGTTCCCTCCCGCAGTACACCGGAAGCGGCGCGGAACTGAGCCGGAACACGAACGCGGAGACCGTCCGCTATGGCAAGGCTTCCGGCAAGCTGGTCTATGACGCCTCCTCCGGATTTGCCGAACTGCCCATGGCGGAGCGCGCGATCCCCGCCGGCTACGGCAGCCTGAACCTCTGGATCTACGGCGACGGCTCCGGCAATGTGCTGGGAATCGAAACCGTCGGCAGTGATGGCGTCAAGTCCGTCAAGGATATCGCCACCCTGGATTTTACCGGCTGGATGCTGTTTAACAACGCTCTGAACGCGGGTGACGCGGCCCTGACCGGATTCTATGTCCACGGTCCGGCCTATGTGGATGAAAACGGCGAGACCGCTTATCTGCCCGGCGCCAGCGGCACCGTCTATATCGACCAGATCGTGGCCTCCTACGGCAGCGTGACGGACCAGGTGGTCCCCACCGTGACCCTGAGTGTCAGCGGCACGGCCCTGAGCGGCACGGTCAACGACGCCGTGGACGGCGTGCCCGCCAAATCCGCCGTCAGCGTCGCCTATGACGGCAGGGCGGTCGACTTCAATTACAATGAGAGCACCGGCGCCCTCTCCGCCGCGCTGCCCGCCGCCGACGGCAGCGCCCACCGGGTCACCGTCACGGCCAGGGACGCCTCCGGCAACATCGGTCGGGCCTCTCACGACATCCCCACAGGGGAGGACTGGACGCCCTCCTTTACCGACACGAAGGACTACTGGGCATCTAATTACGTGGATTACCTGTACACCTCCGGCATCACCACCGGCTATACCGACGGCACCTTCCGCCCCAACCAGAACATCACCCGGGCCCAGTTCGCCGTGATGCTGTACCGCTATCTGGGGCTGGATGAGAGCAGGTACGCCGGCGTGACGCTGCCCTTCGCGGACAACGGCAAGATCGCGGACTACGCCGTCCCCGCCATCAAGGCGCTGTATACCGAGGGCATCATCAACGGCTCCGCCGGGACGGACGGCAGGCTGTACTTCAACCCCAACGCCAGCCTGACCCGCGCCCAGGCCGCCACCATGATCGGCCGGACCCAGGCGAAGGGCTACGCCGCGGCGGAGCTGACCTTCACCGACGCCGGGAAGATCCCCGCCTACGCCACCTTCTATATCCAGACCATGGTGGCCCAGGGCGTTATCAGCGGCTACACCGACGGCAGCTTCAAGCCCAACAGCAACATCACCCGAGGGCAGATGGCGAAGATCCTGTATACCCTGATGTAAATATGAAAACAGGCAAAAGCCCGGCGCGTCAGCGCCGGGCTTTTGCCTGTTTCACGCCTCCGCCCCCAGGATCTCCAGGGCCTCCAGATACCGGGGTTCCTGCCGCACGCCGTCAAAGGCGGGGTCCGACAGCAGACTGCTCCGCAGCATCTGGCCCATGGAGCGGCGGTACTCGCCGTATTGCTCCTCCGGGACATTGGAGCTCCACAGCAGATGAGGGACCTCCTGCTCCATCAGCTTATGGGCGGCCGCCAGCAGATGCGCCAAAGCCTGCTCTGTCTGCCCCCGTTGCAGCTCATGGGCCGCGAACATGATATCCGTCTGGGACTTGGGATAGCCCAGCGCCTCCGCCGTGGTCCGGTAAGCCTGACAGAACCGCCGCGCCTCTTCCTCCGTCTCCGCCAGCCCGGGGGTGGCCAGCGCCAGCAGCCCGTTCAGCACCGACGTGGCGCCCGTTGCCAGTTGGTTTTGAGCGGAGGCGCGCGCTTTCTCCTTGTCGCCCCGCTTTTGATACAGCGCGGTATACAGGGACTGAGGAGACAGGGGGAGCATGGGCAGAGAATCCAAAAGCGCTTCCGCGCGGTCCAGTTCTCCATGGTTCAGGGCCAGACCCGCCAGCAGATAGGTGGCGGTGGGACGCAGCTTCTGGTCCCCGTGCTGCTGGGCGAATACAAACCCCTGCTCCGCGAAGTCCCGGGCCTCCGCCGCCTCCGCCTCGCCCCAGCCGAACAATGAGGGGAAGCTCATGGCAAGGCTGGCCAGCTGGAACCGCAGTCCCGCGTCAGTGGGATAGCGGCGCACTGCCTCGCGTATCCGGTCCAGCGCCGCGGAGGCGTCCTGGCCGGCAAGCCGCTGGACCTCTTTGATCAAAGCCGCCAATCCCTTCTGGGAAAGGGTGGGCGTGAAGGAGAGCAAGGTGTTGACGTCCGTGTCCAGCGCCCGGGCGATGGGGGCCAGCAGCGCCACGTCCGGGCAGCTGGAGGCCGTCTCCCACTTGCTGACGGCGGGGGTGGAGACGCCTACCGCCTCCGCCAGCTGCTCCTGGGTCATGCCCCGCTTCCGCCGCAGGTCGCAGATCACGCTTCCGATCTTCGTTTCCATAAAAGAACCTCCTGAAAAGAAGTCCAAGGCGCCTTGTCTGGTATCAGGATAGCACGTCCCGGGAAATCCCGCAATGGAGGGAAAGTTAACGGATGGGCAAAAAAAATTAACCAACAGGAAAGAAAACGCCGCCCGTCCGGGCGGCGCTTTCCGGATTCAGATGTCTCTCCGCCCCTCCAGGGCCCGCATCAGCGTGGCGTCGTCGGCGAATTCCAGGTGCCCGCCCACGGGGATGCCGTAGGCCAGCCGGGTCACCCGCACGTCAAAGGGCTTCAGCAGCCGGGCGATGTACATGGCGGTGGCCTCCCCCTCGGTGTCCGGGTTGGTGGCCATGATGACCTCCCGCACGCCGCCCTTGGCCACCCGCTCCACCAGGGATTTGATGGCCAGGTCGTCCGGCCCCACGTGGTTCATGGGGGAGATGACGCCGTGGAGAACGTGGTAGTGGCCGTTGTACTCCCGACTTCGCTCGATGGCGGCCACGTCCCGGGGGTCCGCCACCACGCAGATGGTGGACGCGTCCCGCTTGGGGGAGGCGCAGATGGGGCACAGCCCCCCGGCGGTGAA
>CABSFC010000096.1 GCA_902476875.1 uncultured Oscillibacter sp.
GGAGCATCAGGTGGACGCTGCGCACCGTGGTACTGCTCAGGCCGGGATCGCCATGTCCGCTTTTCGTGTTCACACGGCCTTTTTCCATCAGGTCTTTGTACAGTTTCTGAAGGTCACGGGAGGACAGCTTCTTCAGCTTGATTTTCCCGATGCGGGGAATGGTGTAGGTTTCGATCATCAGACGGTATCGGTCTGCTGTCGCTACCCGGATGTTGGGCTTGGCGTAGAGCTCGTACCAGGTTTTGAGCCAGGCGGCCACGGTGTATTCATCCTCGCGGCTCACATCGAGAAGCTGCGATTCCGCCATGGCCGCTTTCAGCTTTTCCTTGACCTCCGCCTGGGTGCGGCCCAGCACATTTTTGATGATGCGCTTGCCGGTGTTGGAATCGTATCCGGCGGTATACCTTCCCTCCCATCGGCCATCTTTTCTCTTTCTGATGTTGCCTTCGCCGTTTGCGCGTTTCTTTGGCATGGTGGGCGCCCTCCTTTGCAGTAGCACACCATACCACAACGGCACTGGAATAGCTATGAGTTTTGGGAAGTGTTATCGGAAAGTTATCATTTGTGGGCGGGCGCTTATTCTTTGTTTTGCGGCGCAGATTTTGAGTTGTCTGATAATCACCACATCGTTTGCCCCCAGCTTTGGTCATGGCTCAGCTTTTGTCCCATTGCCAACTTCTTGATCGCCTCCCGGCGGCGCTGCTTACTGTCTGTCCAGATGGGCGGTGTGGGCAGAGGCGGAAGGTCCGCATTGTTCTCCAGCGATTTGCTCAGTCGTACCAGCTCGTTGGCCAGTTCTCCCATCCACCCCTCATCCGGCTCCATCGTGCCAGGGTCAAAGCCTGTGGCCTGACGGTAAACGAACAGCTTTTCCAGATTTTCCTTGAGGAAGGTCTCGTCGTGCAGACTGCTGTCCCTGCACTTCCTGCCGTTGGGACAGGTGAAGGTGATGTGCTTCCGAGTTGGCACCCAGCTGACTTCGTACCCCTCGTACTCCATGTTTTCAATAAAACTTTCCCGGTCGTCCGCGCACTCCAGCGCTTCGTTAATGGCCTGGATCAGATCCAGCTTCCAGCTGTCACCACGGAGTCCCGCCTGATACTCACCGGGACGCATCTGCCGTTTCCGGGTGTGTTTCTTCGGCGGCTCCAGCACAATCAGCCCGTGAGCGATACAAATTTCATCATTTACCTGTCGGTGCCGCTGGAGATCGGCAGCGTTCTGGTGGAGCTTTCTGCCATCCGCATAACTGACGCTGTTGACCACCAGGTGGTTGTGGAGGTGTCCGGTATCCATGTGGGTGGCAACAAGCACTTCATAGTCAGGGAACTGCTTCTGGGCGAACTCCACGCCGATGGCATTGACCTCCTGCGGCGTCAAATGATCTTCAGTGGAGAAGGACTGGACGAAGTGATAGAACTGGCGGCCGTCTGTTTTTTGGAACCGCCGCTTGGTGGTTATCATCTCCAGATAGGAGGACTGGGCCACACAGTTGTGTCCTGTAACCATCCACTGGTCACCCAGCATCGTTTTCTTGCCCTGGACAACGTACTTCATCACATTTGCCATCGTCCCCGCCGTTTGCTTCTTGTTGTGTACCGCTGTGAAGGTCGCCATCACTTCACCTCCCTGCTGATTTGCGTGAGCTTCTGGCAGACGTCGGCATACCGGTCTATGAGCTCGTCGCTTCGGAGGATCTGGATACGGCCCATGTTGGCGAGGGTGGTGAGCTGATTCAGGTTTCTGCCCTGGGCCTTCAGTTCCGTCAGGACTTCATCCAGCCCATCCACCCGGACGATCTCCTTGCCCAGAGTGCAGGTAATGATGTAGTCGGTGACGGTCATACCTGCCTGCTTCGCCAGGTGTTGGATCAGGTCTTTGATTCCCGGTGTCATTCTGGCGGTGATGATGGCGGTTTTCTTCTTCTGCATTTTGCTCCTTTCTCCCCTTTAGGGGCAGGGGGTGCCGGGGCTTTGCCCCGGCGAGTGCGTCCGGCGTATAGCCGGACGCTATGCTTGCCCCACCCAACGGTGGGAAACGCTCTGACGTTGCCGTGGCAATTCTCGAATGCTGTCCGCACTGCGGAAAACTGTGAATTGGTTTTTATCCCGCTCAACTTTCATCCCCTCGGTTCACCTGCGAATTTCGGCCACACTGTCCTCACGTCGCGTTTAGCAGGGCTGGTGGGGGGATGCTGTCTTCTCGTCGAGGACGGCACACAGCGGCTCACAAGCGGTCATGCGGGGCTTTCCTGTTCTTGCAGCAATCTGGATATTCGCTGCCGCTCCGTATCCATCTCCAGATGCTCCAACTGCCGGTCATAGTGTCTATCTATTACCTCTTGGATAGGACGGAGGGTGTATCGCAGATTGCCGTTGCGCTTCTTTCCAGCCCTGGTGATGATCTCAGTAGGTTCTGTGGAGATGAGTCCTCGTTCCTCCAGTCGTAGCGTATACTTTCGTACCGTGTTCTCGCTCATGCCTACCGCTTTCCCAATGGTCTTGTAGCTGGGCCAGCATTGATGTGTCCTCTGGTTTTCACATCGCCGCAGATAACTGTATACCGCCAGCTCGCCAGGGCTGAGTCCCAGGAGGAATACCTCATTGGGCAGAGAGAAAAAATTTCCGGGCCCACCGTACTTCATGTATCTCCTCCTGTGTGGTCGTTCACCCAGCGGATGAACTGCTCCTTGGGCACCACCATGCGGTTGCCGATGCGCAGCACCGGGAACCCCGGCTCGTGCATCAGCTCGTATCCACTGGACGGTGATACTCCCAGTACCTTCGCTACTGTTTCTGCGTTGAGAAACAGTGGGAGATCATAGAAGCTTTTGTAGACAGATTCTTTCAATTCAGTACCTCCTAATTGATTTTCACTTCTCCATCTGGTACGATGAGAGTATCATATCTGAATGCCCGTTTCAATGGATTTGGGCGCGGTCAGGTAAACGCCGATTCTTAATCGGGTACAGGGGGGAGGCCGCTATGGCAGATTCTTTTGACAGATTTTCAGTGTTCTTTACTCCGGAGACGGTGTATGTGTCCGGAAAGGAATTTCCGTTGGGGCAACTCACTACCGACATTTTGAATCTGGACGACGCGGTGCTGGCCGAGATCGATCGGCGGATCAACGACTTTATGTCCGCTGCGGCAGCGATTTTCACAGAAAAACCAGACAGCGCCGCAGCCTCCGCACAGGAGAAACTGAACGCTGTCTGGGACTTGGTATTTGAGCTGCCGCTCTATCGGGATCTGGAGATGGACTTGGACACCGCCCACAATTTATTTCCCCTTCTGTTTTCTGACCAGGAGAAATGGAATGAGGCGCTGGATGTGAACTCTGAGGGCCATGCCATGCTGGAGGACTTTTTAAACGGCTTGGAGTATTTTCCTGAGAGCCTCCGCAATTTCCGGGGGCAGATCGCAGGGATGCTGGCGCTGTACTTTGAGCCGTTGAAGCGCAGAGGTGCCGAGGCCTACGCTGAGGCATACGCTCAATATTTCACCGATGTAGATACCGCCGGAAGAGTCCTCTTTGACGCGCCGCCCTTTGAGCAGAGCTTTCCCGCTGAGATCAAGTTTGTGCCGATGGTACACAGCGAAGGAAACGGCTGGCCTGTGCTGGCGGAGAAGATGGAGTTCTCCTACCTCTCCCACGTCCTCTACACGGACTTCTACTGCGGACTCATGGCAGGCAACGCGCCCCGCCGCTGTCACAACTGTGGACGGTATTTTCTGTTGACAGCGGGGTACAACACCTGTTACTGCAACAACATTGCCCCCGGCGAAATTGAGCGCACCTGTCGTAAGGTAGGCGCTCACCGCAAGGAGGCACAGGGCAAGGCTAACCGTAGTCCAGCCCAAGTGGAGTATGACCGTGCTTATAACCGGCTAAAGCAGCGGAAGAACCGGGGGAAGATCAGCGTGGCGGAATGGAACGCCGCCGTTGCGGAAGCGATGAAGGTGCTGGAACAGGCAGAGCGTGGTGAACTGGCCGATGACGAGGTGCGCAGACGGCTCGCGGGACTTTGAAATCTCATACGCAAAAGCCGGCTGAAAAGATTTATCCTTTCCAGTTGGCCTTAGTATTGTTTATGCGACACAAATCTTGAGCGGGCACATCATGTAGAGGCAACTTAATCGCGCAACGCCGATAGAACGATATCGATATCGCCGCTGATACGAAGTGATTTGTGCTGGATATCATTTGGTACTACTACTTGCCCCGTATTGATACAGGCAAAGGTCCAACACTCCATGGAACAGTGGGGCTGAGATATCAGGATAAGGTTCGGAGTCAGGATTGATTTTGGATCGGCCTTGTAAAATGGCCGACAAAAAAATACGATTTAGGACTTGACAAACGGAGATGGATTCGTATAATGAATGGTGCTTGCTCGGAGGGCAAATCATTCGTTGGAAATGATGGGCCGGATAAGGCAACAGGCTGAGATGCCTGTGGTACTTATCCGGCTCTTTGTTTTACCCCAAAATTCAAATAGGCATTCATCGGAAAATCCATGGCCGCAGCTGTTGGATTGAGAAAGATGTCGAGTGCGCTCGGTTATTTTCGGATAACCGGGCGCTTTTTTATTTGGAAAGGAGGATCGAACGCAGCCGTCCGGCAAGAACTCCAAAATAAAAGGAACGAAAGGTGAAGTTAAAATGACTGCGTTAAACAAGATCAATTTGCTGAAGTTCAGACTGCACCGGTTGACGGTCAGAGACAAGGAAAATGAAGGCGTCTGCCGGAAAATCCGACGCCAGATCAGGAATCTGGAACGGGAACTGGAGCGCAAGCCATGAGCTGTATTTCCGGCGATTGCACAGCCGAGGCTTTTCGTGAGGCCTCTATGGAATTGGACGCCGCCTATACGCTATTCGCAAAAGCGTGCGGCCTGTCCGTTTCGGAATATTGGACACTCATGATGATTTCCCAAGGCGTCAGGACACAGGGCGAGATCAGCGCGCGACTGTCCATCAGTAAGCAGACACTAAATTCTGCCGTTATGGCGCTGAAAAGAAAAGGACTGGTTCGCCTGGAGCCGCTGGAGCAAAACCAAAGGGTCAAGCGGCTTTTTCTGACAAACATGGGCGCACATTTTGCGGAGGCATATATCGTCCAGATGCGCCAGCTGGAGGAACAGGCATGGCAGTCCATGGACCCGGGGGAGCAGAGCGGCCTGACAAAGCTGACGAAAAAATTCAGCGCGCTGCTTACCGCGGCAATGAAGCAAATACAAGACAGTGATTCCAACGAAAAGAAGGATTCGGATTTATGGCAAGTTCAAGAAATCAAAACATCATCAAATATGTGATCCCCACCATGCTGGGCAGCGTCTGTTTTTTCATGTTCACCATTGTGGACGGCATCTTTGTGGGCCACGGCGTGGGAACGGACGCTTTGGGGGCTGTAAACCTGGTCATGCCCTTTGTCATGGTGGTCAACGCGCTGTTTATGCTGGCGACCATCGGCGGCGTCACAATCGTGGCGATCCGGCTGGGAAAGGGTGATGAAAAGGGCGCAAACCAGGCTTTTATGCATTCCATCACCATCGCCATACTCATTTCCGTCGTATTGTGCGCCCTGGGCACCCTCTGCACAGACGCCCTCTGCCGCCTGATGGGTGCCAACGACACGTTTTTTGAAATGACCAGGGAATACCTGTTCTGGTACTCCGTCTTTATCATCCCCTCCGGCATGTCCACGGCGCTCCAGGGATTCTGCCGCAATGACGGTTCTCCCGTGCTGGTGAGTGCTGCGGTGGTCACTGGCACGGTCTGCAACATCTTCGGCGACTGGCTGCTGATCTTTCCCATGCAGATGGGGCTGGCCGGCGCTGCCATCGCCACCGGCGTCTCCCAGACCGTCACGTTTTTGATCGTGCTCAGCCACTTTTTACGCAGGCAGGGGGTTCTGCGCTTCAGCCGTTACCGGGCCGACAGGGTCTTGTTTGGCGAGGTGGCCCTCCGGGGACTGCCCGAGTGTATCGCGCAGTTTGCAACTCCGGTGACTACGCTGTGGATGAATTCCGTGCTGATCGCGCAGATCGGCGACGTGGCGGTAAACGCCTACTCCATCATTTCCTATGTGGCGTCTTTCTCCGTTGCGATCTTCTTCGGCACCGCCGAGGGCCTCCAGCCCCTGTTCGGCCACTGCTACGGCTCCAAGGATGAGGAGAGCCTGCATTACTACTTCAAGGCGGGCATCCTGATCAACTTTTTCGGCAGCGTGATCATCAATCTCCTGCTGCTGGTGGTGGGCGGTTCTGTCTGTCAGCTGTTCGGCACCGACGCGGATACCCTCCAGTTTACCGTGCAGAGTATGCCGCTCTATGCCTGGGGCTTCATTGTGATGTCATTCAACACCATTATCTCCGCCTATCTGTACTCCACCACCCGCACCAAGCAGGCGGTCATCATCAACACCCTGCGCAGCCTGATCGTCAATACGCTGGTGATCCGCATCCTCCCCGCCGTTTTTGGCAAGGGGATCATCTGGTTCACATTCGGCATTTACGAGGCCATCGTGCTGGTCGTCGCCGTGATCCTGGTGCGCCGGGCGGAGCGCCGGAGACTGACTTGATCCAAGAGGTAACGATATGAATTTTTTGACAGATAATATTAAACCAATCTACTTCAAATACTTGACTGCCGCCTTTGGCAGTGCCCTCATCACCTCCATTTACGGCATTGTGGATATGGCCATGGTGGGCAACTACCAGGGGCCGGAGGGAACGGCGGCGCTGGCGGTGGTCATGCCTGTCTGGAACATTATTTACAGCCTGGGCCTGCTGATGGGTATTGGCGGCTCCGTCCTTTTGAGTACCCTGCGGGGCGAGTCCAGAGAGAACCTGCGCCGGTCAAACGAGTATTTCACGGCCGCTGTGATTGGCGCTGTGGTGCTGGTTCTGCTGGTTTGGGCAGGACTTGTTTTCTTTGACAGGCAGCTGCTGACCCTGTTCGGCGCCAAGGACAATCTGCTGCCGCTGGCCCGGCAATATGTACTGCCTGTGAAATTTGTGGTGCCGCTGTTCCTGTTCAACCAAATGCTGGCGGCATTCCTGCGAAACGACGGCGACCCCGGCCTTGCCACCAAGGCCGTGCTGATCGGCGGCATCTTCAATGTGTTCGGCGACTACTTCTGCGTATTCACCCTGGACTGGGGCCTGTTCGGCGCGGGCTTTGCCACGGCGGCAGGTTCGGCGCTGTCCTTCCTGGTGATGATGACCCATTTTGTCAGCCGGAAAAATACGCTGGCTCTCGTCAAGCCCACGAAACTGGCGCGTAAGCTGCGGGAGATCACCGTTACCGGCTTTTCCACCTTCTTCATTGACGTGGCAATGGGCATTCTGACCGTCCTGTTCAACCGGCAGATCCTGAAGTACCTGGGCACCGACGCTCTTTCCGTCTACGGCATTATCATTAACATCAGCGGTTTTGTCCAGTGCTGTGCTTACAGTGTGGGGCAGGCGGCCCAGCCGATTATCTCCACCAACTTCGGAGCGGGCAAGGGCGGCCGTATCCGGGAGACATTGAAATACGCGCTGGGCACCACGGCGTTTTTCGCCCTGTTCTGGACGGCCCTCAGTCTGGCAGTCCCCAATTTCTACACCAGGATTTTCATGACGCCCACAGAGGAGATTCTGCGAATCGCCCCCGGCATTATCCGCAGATACAGCATTTCCTTCCTTCTGCTGCCGCTGAACATCTTCTCCACCTACTATTTCCAGGCGGTCATGAAGCCCGCCACATCGTTTGTCGTATCGGTGTCCCGGGGCGCTGTGATCAGCGGTATTTTCATCTTCCTGCTCCCTGTGCTGATGGGAGCGGATTCCATCTGGTTCGCCATGCCCATCACGGAACTGCTGGTGGCCGTGTATGTGGTTTACAAGATGGTTCAATACACCAAAAACTTACCGATAGAAGGGAGCATTACAACATGAATCAGATCATCACCATCGGCCGGGAGTTCGGCAGCGGAGGCCGGGAACTGGGGCGGCGACTTTCGGAGGAGCTGAAGATCGCCTACTATGACCAGGAGATCGTGACGGAGATCGCCAAGCGCACCGATCTGTCCGAGCAGTATGTTCAAAGGATCATGGAGCGGCGGCCTATCACGTCTTTCCCGATCCATACCGGCAGGACATTCTATCCCGCCGTCAACCCTGTCCTGGAACAGACACACACGGTATTTCAGGAACAGAGTCGCATCCTAAGGGAAATGGCGGAGCAGTCGGACTGTGTGATCGTGGGCCGCTGCGGGGACTATATCCTGCGGGATATGAAGCCCTTCCGCCTGTTTGTTTACGCGGATATGGAGAGCAAAATGGAGCGCTGCCGGCGGAAGGCGCCGGAGCAGGAAAAGCTGACGGACAGGGATTTGAAAAAACAGATCACGGATGTCGATAAGCACCGGGCCAGCTACTATAACTTCTATACCGGCCAAAAATGGGGCGACCGCACCTGTTATGACCTGTGCGTCAACACGGCAAAAGCCAATATAAAGGAATGGGCCCATGTGCTTTCCAAGCTGTTCTGACTGGCAGCTATAAGCGGGGGCGTTTCCAATATGAATAAAGAGACCTTGAGGAGGTTCAGATATGCGGATCAGTGAAAGCTCTTTTGAGACGAGAATGCAGGAGATCGTGGCTGCCATCAGGCAGACAGGGCTGAATCCTTACGCGCAGATATCCGGGTATCTGCGTACCGGCAACGACGCCTACATCACGACACATGAGAACGCCAGAGGAAAGATCAAGTGCCTGGACACGGGGAAAGTTCAGCGGTATATAGAGAAAGAAAAGCAGAATATCCGTTGAAGCCTGGAATTTGCGGTGAATTACGGAAGGTGGATCACAATGAAAAGGGATGTTTTGATAGCGGGAGCATACCCCAGACAACTGGAGCCATACGCCTGCCATATGAGGACGCTGGGCTTCAGCGTCTGCTTTGCGGACAGTCTTCCTGCCGTCTGCGAGGCCCTTGAGGGGCAGGTGTTCCGGCTGGTGATTTTGGATCTGACCACACTCCCCGAAACAGATTTCCAGTTTATTTCAGAACTCCGCCGCATGCAGACGCTCCCTATCCTCGCACTTGCCAGCACGCCGGGGACATCGGAGCTTGGCGTGGATTACACGGTGTCCGCGGAACTTCCCTGCCGGCAGGCGGTTTCCTATGGTGCGGCCCTTATGCACCAGTATCAAAGCAACGGAGACGACTTTCTGGAGGCAAGCGAGACGGGAAAGTTTCCAATCGCCAGAGGCGACTTCTTTTTGGATCAGTGGGAGGGCTGGGTCACTGTAAAAAAGGAATTCATCCAGCTCTCTCCTGAACTGTGCGGCTTGCTGGCATTCTTTTTGCAGAACGCCGGGCGACTCATCACCGATCAGGAACTAAACCGTATGCTCTGGTATTCCGATGCCGCGGCCAGCTGGGACGATGACGTGCTGGTGAATGTGCTGCGGTTCAAAATTGAACGGAATCCTGAGAAGCCTGCTTATATCCGAACGGTTCCGGATATGGGGTATCGGTTTTTCGTGAGAAGCGAGGCTTGTTGATCTATATTTAACTGCTCACCGGAGGACGTATGGCCGGAGCCATATGGTCAGAGAAGGTGTCGTGTGCGCTCGGTGAAGGGATGACCGGGCGCACCTTCACATATTTCAGGAGGGGAAAACAGAGATGAATAAGAACAAAGCCGCCTGGTATATATGGCTGAATCCCAAAGAGCGGATCGCGTCCTTTCATTACGAGACGGGCTATAAGCGGCGGCGCTTTGCTGATTTCAATCAGCTTCAGAAAACTATGCGCAGGCGCTGCAAAACGGCGGTTATCGCTTTCAATGAGGTGGATATGTATGACAGGTCAATGTGTACTTACGGTGGGACTGCCGCAGCCGATGCTTATGGAACTGCTGGAACAGGTCGAGACCACAGACTGCCAAATCGTCTCCGCAATGAGTCTGGCGGACGCGCGGTGGATCGCACTGCACCGCTCTTTCCGGGTGATCGTCATTGATATGAGCCATGTAGACTATCAGGATATGCCCGCGTTTACGGAAGTGCTGGCGGGAAAAGAGGGAATCCGTATGATCGCCTTAAATGAGCAGATCACGCTGAAATCCTCACAGGTGGAGAACGTGATCCATCTGCGGTCAGATTCACCTGTTAAAATTGCGGAGCTTGTCTGTTCACTGCTGGCAAACAAAGCGGCTTATGACTAAACGGCAGGACTTGAAACAGATACGGCTCAAAATAACCAACTCATTACATTGCAATTGCGGCTTTCTGAAAGAAACCCATGCTTGCAGTCGAGATTAATAGGATTCATTTCGGATTGGCCTGTATCGTGTATGGCCTATTTTTGTTTAATGCGGGGCAAGGTTTGAGGCGCTGCGGGTGGGAAGGCACTGCTATAAAATTGGTTGTGTAAGGACGTGATTTTGCATTTCATTTTCATTGTAAATATGTTATACTAAACACGAGGTGAGAAATGTGCGCTTTCAACCGTTTGTTTATGATGGAGCGAATCAGCAAGTCCCCGTGACGATCGAGTTGATGACCCAGAAGGATGCTGAGTTGACAAACGCACATCCGCTGTGGCAGACTTCATGGACAAGTACGTATTTGGGTGATCCGAGGCTTGAAAAATATGCGGCCAAAGTTGGCGATGAATTGATCGCTCTGGCAGCCTATGAGATACTTGAAAGCGCGTTGGTCGTTCATATTGTGTACATGGAGGCACAGCCGGAGTCAAATCCCACGCTCGATGAGGGAA
>CABSFC010000097.1 GCA_902476875.1 uncultured Oscillibacter sp.
CCCGTTTTCTTTTCGGCGCAACCGAAAAGAAAACGGGGGGTGCAACCCCCGCTCCCTGCCAGGGAGCCAAAAGGAGGCAACCCCCATGGCAATGGAAGACCTGCTCACCCGTCAAATGCCCCACAGCCTGGAAGGCGAACAGGCCGTCCTGGGCTCCATGCTCATTGATTCCGACTGCGTCAAGGACGTTATGGACAAGCTGCGCCCGTCGGACTTCTACCTGCGGCAGAACCGGGAGATCTTCGAGACCATCTACTCCATGTTCACCTACGCCAAGCCCATCGACGGCATCACCGTCTGCGAGGAGATGCAGAAGGCCGGCACCTACGACGAGAACACCACCCGCTCCTACCTTGCCCAGCTGATGGAGATCACCCCCACCAGCGCCAATGTGATGGAGTACGTGGCCATCGTCCGGGACAAGGCGCTGCTCCGGGGCGTGGCCCAGGCGGCGTCGGAGATCACGGCGATGGTGCAGGAGGGCGTGGGCGAGGCCGGGGACATTCTGGAGGCCGCCGAGCAAAAGGTGTACGCTATCCGCCGGGGGCAGGGGGCCCAGGACATGGTGCCCCTGCGGCAGGTTTTGCCGGATGTGCTGGACCGCCTGGGGGAGATGAGCGAGAGCGAGAATCACCTGCCGGGCCTGTCCACGGGCCTCTCCGCCATCGACCAGAAGATCACGGGCCTGAACAAGTCCGACCTGATCCTGCTGGCCGCCCGGCCCGGCATGGGCAAGACCTCCCTGGCTCTGAACGTGGCCCTGAACGTGGCGAAGAGCGCCAAGAAGACCGTGGCCGTCTTCTCATTGGAGATGTCCCGGGAGCAGCTGGCCACCCGCCTGCTGTCCTCCGAGGCCCTGGTGGAGAACAACCGTCTGAAGACCGGCGCCCTGCGGGAAACGGACTGGGAGAAGATCGCCGGCGCCGCCACCGTGCTGAACAAGCTGGACATCCGCATCGACGACAACCCCATGCTGTCCGTGGCGGACATGAACGCCAAGTGCCGCCGCCTGGACGACCTGGGCCTGGTGGTCATCGACTACCTGCAATTGATGACCTCCGCCGGCGGGCAGGCCCGCAGCGGCGACAACCGCCAGCAGGTGGTGTCCGATATCTCCCGCATGCTGAAGATCATGGCCAAGGAGCTGAACGTCCCCGTGGTCTGCCTGAGCCAGCTCAGCCGCGCCAACGAAAAGCGGGACGACAAGCGGCCCATGCTGTCGGACCTGCGGGAGTCCGGCGCCATCGAGCAGGACGCGGACATCGTTCTGTTTTTGTACCGGGACGACTATTATAATGAGGACTCCGACAAGCACAACATCGCCGAGTGCATCGTGGCGAAGAACCGTCACGGCGAGACGGGCAAGGTGGAGCTGCGGTGGATGCCGGAGTACACCACCTTCTCCACATTGGATAACCGCTATGACGATGACGAGTGAGCTGATTTCCGCCCGGACATTTCTGCGGAAACACTTCCCGGAGGGGGGGCGGATGCTGTGCGCCGTGTCCGGTGGACTGGACTCCATGTGCCTGCTGGATTTCCTGCGCCGCCAAACGGGATTTTCCGTCATCGCGGCCCACTTCAACCATCAGCTCCGGGGCGAAGCGGCGGACCGGGACGAGAACTTCGTCCGGACATACTGCGAAAAACAGGGCGTCCCCTTCGTGGCGGGCCGAGGCGACACCAGGGCGCTGGCCGCGGCGGAGGGCCTGTCCGTGGAAGCGGCCGCCCGAAAGCTGCGGTATGCCTTTTTGGAGGAGACCGCCGAGCGGGAGCGGTGCGACGCCATCCTGACCGCCCACCACGCCGACGACAATGCGGAGACAGTCCTGCTGAACCTGATTCGCGGCACCGGCTCCGCGGGATTGGCGGGCATCCCCCAGGTACGGGGCAGTATCTACCGGCCCTTTTTGCGAACCGGCCGGGAGGAGCTGGCGGCCTACGCCGCCGCCCACGGCGTCCCCCATGTGGAGGACGAGACCAATGAACTGGATGACGCGGCCCGCAATGTCCTGCGGCACAAGGTGCTGCCGGTTCTGCGGCAGCTGAACGGCCGCGCTGTTGAAAACGTGAGCGCCGCGGCGGGCATCCTGAGCAGGGAGAACGAGGGCATGGAGCGTCTGGCGGCGGGGCTGCTGGAACAGGCCGCCTCCGCGGGGGACGGCGTGTCCGTTTCCTGCCAGATGCTGCTGGATGTGCCGCTGGCGCTGGCGGAGCGGACGGTGTTGCGGCTGCTGGCCGCCGCCGCTGGTCGCCGCAGGGATTTCACGGCGGCCCATGTGGAGGCGGTGCTGGACCTTGCGGAGCGGGGCGCGGGAGAGGTGGAGCTGCCCTATGGCCTGACGGCCCGGAGGGCGGGGGATACGCTCTCCGTCAGCCGCCGGAAAACGCTGGAACAGACGGCGCTGCGCCTGAACGCGCCCCTCCGATGGGGGGACTACACCCTGACCCTGCTGGACCACAGGGAGGGGGAGGGCCTGACCCTGCGGGAGCGGAGCGCATGTGAAAGCGATACCGTCACCGTGGGCCCCGTGGCGCCGGGAGACCGCCTGACCCTGCCGGGAGCCAGAGGGGGCCGCGGCGTCAAGCGGCTGTGTCTGGACCGCCATGTTTCGCTGGCGGAGCGGGAAACACTACCCGCCGTCTATGTGTCGGGCCGTCTGGCCGCCGTGTGGCGGCTGGGTGTGGATGTGGAATTTCTGCCGGAGGGAAAAGCCTGCCGGTTTATTCAAATCATCAAAAAGACAGAGGAGAGCGACCATGAGAAGTGAAATGGAAAACGACATCCTGAAAGTCCTGGTGACGGAGGAGGAGCTGAAAAAGCGCATCGCGGAGATGGGGGAGGAACTGTATGAGCGGTTCCAGGGCAAGGCCCCCCTGTTCCTCAGCGTTTTGAAGGGGTCCTTCGTGTTCATGGCGGACCTGGTGCGCTCCTGCCAGGTGAAGAGCGACGTGGAGTTCATCGCCGTCAGCTCCTATGAGAACGCCACCGTGTCCTCCGGCCGGGTGAAGATCAACCACGACATCCAGCAGGACATCACTGGTCGCCACCTGATCATCGTGGAGGACATTCTGGACTCCGGCAACACCCTGGCGTTTTTGAAGCAGTATTTTATGACCAAGGGCGCCGCGTCCATCACCATCGTGACGCTGCTGGATAAGCCCTCCCGCCGCACCAAGGCCATCACCGCCGATCTGGCGGGCTTCGTGGTGCCCGACGAGTTCGTGGTGGGCTACGGCCTGGACTACTGCCAGCAGTACCGGAACGTGCCCTACATCGGCGTATTGAAGCCGGAGGTCTATTCCGCCGGCTGAGGCCGGAGACACCACCCATTCAATAAAAACGGCAATACCCCCAAAGGAGGGACCTTTTTGACAAAGCAGTACCGCGCATCCAATTTCAGCTTCATCTTTCTGGCGCTGGTGATCGTCCTGTGCATGAGCTGGCTCTGGCAGACCGGCAATCAGGCGCCCCAGCTGGAGTACTCCCAGGTGGAGCAGCTGTTCCGGCAGGAGAAGGTGGAGTCCTTCGTCATCAACGACAACCGGCTGACCATGACGCTCCGGGAGGAGGTGGACGGCAGCAAGACCCTGACCTACGAGCTGTACGACTTCGACCTCTTCTACGACGATCTGAACGACCTGGTCCAGGACCAGGCGGCCAGGGGCGTCATCAAGTCCTACGACTATCACCAGGACCACTCCACCAACTGGGTGGAGCTACTGCTGCCCTGGGTCCTGACCATCCTGGTGCTGGGGGTCATGTTCTATTTCTTCGTCTTCCGCGCCCAGGGCGGCGGCATGGGGCCGGACCGGATGGCCAAATTCGGCTCCGCCCGGACCCGCACCCTGACGGACAAGGACAAGAAGGTCACGTTTGAAGACGTGGCCGGCGCCGATGAGGAGAAGGAGGAGCTCCAGGAGATCGTGGAGTTCCTGAAGGACCCTAAGAAGTATATCTCCCTGGGCGCCCGCATCCCCAAGGGCGTGCTGCTGGTGGGCCCTCCGGGCACCGGCAAGACCCTGCTGGCCAAGGCCGTGGCCGGGGAGGCCGGCGTGGGCTTTCTGTCCATCTCCGGCTCCGACTTTGTGGAGCTGTACGTGGGCGTGGGCGCCAGCCGGGTCCGGGACCTGTTTGACCAGGCCAAGCGGACCTCGCCCGCCATCGTGTTCATCGACGAGATCGACGCCGTGGGCCGCCAGCGAGGCACCGGCGTGGGCGGCGGCCACGACGAGCGGGAGCAGACATTGAACCAGCTTCTGGTGGAAATGGACGGCTTCGCCGCCAACGAGGGCGTGGTGGTCCTGGCCGCCACCAACCGGGCGGATGTGCTGGACCCCGCCCTGCTGCGCCCCGGACGGTTTGACCGGCAGGTGTATGTGGGTCTGCCGGACATCCGGGGCCGGGAGGAGATCCTGAAGGTCCACGCCAGGGGAAAGCCTTTGTCCGACGATGTGGACCTGAAAAAGCTGGCCCAGGGCACGGCGGGCTTCACCGGCGCGGACCTGGAGAACCTGATCAACGAGGGCGCCCTGCTGGCCGCCCGGAAGGACCGCCAGGTCGTCACCATGGCGGACCTGAAGGAGGCGGAGATCAAGGTCATCGCCGGACCGGAGAAGAAGAGCCGGGTCATCCCCCAGCACGAGCGGGAGCTGACCGCGTGGCACGAGGCGGGCCACGCCGTGGTCATGCACGCCCTGCCGGATCAGGACCCGGTGAGCCGTATCACCATCGTGCCCCGGGGGCAGGCGGGCGGCATGACCATCTCCCTGCCGGAGGAGGACCGCTCCTACCTCTCCAAGCGCTACATGGAGGACCAGATCGTGGCGCTGCTAGGCGGCCGGGTGGCGGAGCGGCTGTGCCTGGGGGATATCTCCACCGGCGCCAGCAACGACATCCAGCGGGCCACCCAGATCGCCCGGAAGATGGTGGCGTCCTACGGCATGAGCGAGAAGGTGGGCACCGTGTCCTTCGAGTCCGGACACGACGAGGTGTTCATCGGCCGCACAATGAGCCAGGGCCGCAGCTACTCCGAGGCGGTGGCCGCCCAGATCGACGAGGAGGTCAAGGCCGTGGTGGGCGACGCCTACCGGCGGTGCGAGGCCATCCTGCGGGACCGGCGGGAGAAGCTGGACGCCGTGGCGCGGTACCTGCTGGAGCACGAGACTATGGAGCGGGAGGAGTTCCTGGCCGTGGTGGAGGGCGCTCCGGAGGCCGTGGAGGAGAGCGGGAGCCCCTCCGCGGAGTGAGCGCGCAGGACCTTGCAGGAGGACCGCCGGGAGGCGGTCCTCTTTTGGAGGGGCTGTGCAGATAGGCAAGGCGGGGGACAAAATTCGCGGAGAGAATTCGGCAAAATCACCAAAACGAATGTCCGCGACAGAAATACAAATGTCGTGTCAAAAAACGCAGTCATTTTGCGACTGTCCACGAGAAGAGGACAGAAACCTGAAAAATGCGCGGAAAAAGCTTTTGAAATCGAAAAAACGGGGAAATCTTTCTGTGAATAATTCATCTTGCAAAGGTGGACAAAAACAAATAAAATGCTGTTCATACGAGGGACAGAGGCTGTCCCACCGAAATGGAGGATGAAAAGAATGAAAAAGTTTCTGGCAATGATGCTGGCGCTGGCCATGGTCCTGAGCCTGGCGGCCTGCGGCGGCGACAACTCCGCCGACAGCAGCCAGCCCGCCGACAGCGGCAGCGACGGCGCCAAGGTCGTGAAGATCGGCGTGTACGAGCCGCAGACCGGCGACAACGGCGCCGGTGGCAAACAGGAGATCCTGGGTATGCAGTATGCCAACACCGTCCAGCCCACCGTGGAGATCAACGGCGAGACCTACGACGTCCAGCTGGAGATCGTGGATAACCGCACCACCGCTGAGAACGGCCCCTCCGCGGCCGCCGAGCTGGTGAACCGCGACGTGTCCGTGGTGCTTGGCTCCTACGGCTCCGGCGTTTCCATCGCCGGCGGCAAGGTGTTTGAGGAGGCCGGCGTGCCCGCCATTGGCGTCACCTGCACCAACCCCCAGGTCACTTCCGACTATGACTGCTATTTCCGCATCTGCTTCCTGGACCCCTTCCAGGGCACCGTTCTGGCGAACTACGCCTATAACGAGCTGGGCGTGACCACCGCCTACACCCTGGCCATGCTGGGCAGCGACTATGACCAGGGCCTGGTCCACTACTTCACCGAGGCTTTCGAGGGCCTGGGCGGCACCGTGGTGTCCGAGGACTTCCCCGAGGGCAGCGCCAACTTCGTCTCCTATATCAACAATGCCAAGAGCTCCGGCGCCGGCGTCATTTTCGCCCCCGTCTCCACCAACTATGCCCAGCTGATCATCGAGGCCGCCGCGGCTCAGGGCTTTGAAGGCTCTCTGCTGGGCTCCGATACCTGGGACAACAACATGGTCCTGGAGAGCGCCCAGGGCAAGAATGTCAACATCGAGATCACCACTTTCTATCAGGAGAGCGGCTCTGATTTCGATACCGGCATCAAGGAGTGGATCAACGCCAACGCCGACGCCAAGACCAACAACGGCGGCAACGACATGGTGTCCGCCGTCACCGCCATGGGTTATGACGCCTACTTCACCGCGCTGGAGGCCATTAAGGCGGCCGGCAGCACGGATCCCAAGGCCGTTATGGAGGCCCTGCCCTCCGTCAGCTATGAGGGCGTGTGCGGCCTGATCGAGTTTGACGACATCGGCGACGCAAAGCGCGACGCGGCCTACATCAAGACCGCCAACACCGAGGCCAATTCCTGGGACTTCGTGAAGGTCCAGGGAGTCGACTGATCCAAGACAGGCAAAGACTGAAAAGGGGATGGCGGAGCGGTCCGCACGCCATCCCCTTTTTCCGCATTTCTGGGTCGCCTCGAAAGAGCGGGCAGGCCCGCCCTTTCGAGACGGCCCAATCCGACACAAATTACACCAAGGAGGTTCTCTCATGGGAGAAATACTGCCCTATATCATCAACGGCATCTCCGTGGGCGGCCAGTACGCGCTGATCGCCATCGGATATACGCTGGTCTACGGCATCCTGCGCTTGATCAACTTCGCCCACGGCGACGTGTTCATGGTGGCGGGCCTGGTCATGGTCTACGCCACCACCGCCCTGCCCTTTTATGTGGCGCTGCCCCTGGTGCTGGCGGTCACGGTGCTGCTGGGCTTCACCATCGAGCGGGTGGCCTATAAGCCCCTGCGGCAGGCGCCCCGCATGTCCGTCATGATCTCCGCCATCGGCGTCAGCTACCTGATCCAGAACCTGGCGTTCTATATCACCGGCGGCGTGCCCCAGCCCGTCACCAACCCCATCCCCTGGATCTCCGAAAACGTGACGGTCCTGGGCCAGTCCACCAAGCGGGTCACTCTGGTCACCCCGGTGCTGACCATTCTGCTGGTCATCGCCCTGGTGTACCTCATCAACAACACCAAGATCGGCATGGCCATGCGGGCCGCGGCCAAGGATTTCGAGACCGCCCAGCTCATGGGCATCAAGATCAACGCGGTCATCTCCATGACCTTCGTTATCGGCTCCTTCCTGGCGGCGGTGGGGGCCATGCTGTACTTCACCAACTACCCCTCCGTGGCCATCACCTCCGGCGGCATGCCGGGACTGAAGGCTTTCGTGGCGGCGGTGTTCGGCGGCATCGGGTCCATTCCCGGCGCCGTGGTGGGCGCGTTTATCATCGGCTTGTGCGAGGAGGTCATCAAGGGCGCGGGCTACACCACCTTCTCCGACGCGTTCACTTTCGCCCTGCTGATCGTGGTGCTGTGCGTCAAGCCCACCGGCCTGTTCGGTGAAAAGGTCACCGACAAGGTGTAAGGAGGGACGGATATGACGATGAACAAGAAAAAGACGCTCTTTACGGCGGTGGTCCTGGCGGTGCTGCTGGCGATATGCGTTGTCGTGGACGTGACGCTGCCCACCTACCACATCGCCGTCACGGTCATCAAAAAGGCCACGGTGTACGCCCTGGTGGCGGTGTCCATGAACCTTCTGAACGGCTTCACCGGCCTGTTCTCCCTGGGTCAGGCGGGCTTCATGCTGCTGGGCGCCTACACCTACGCGGTGCTGACCATCCCCGTGGACAAGCGGGCCAGCGTCTACCAGTACTTTGACGGCGGCGCCATCCGCTTCTCCCTGCCGGAGGTGATCTCCGGCGTCCTGGGGGACACCGTGGGCACCACGGTGGGCATGCTGCTGGCGCTGCTGGTGGGCGGCATCCTGGCGGCCCTGGTGGCCTACCTCATCGGCCTGCCGGTGCTGCGGCTGAAATCCGACTATCTGGCCATTGCCACCCTGGGCTTCGCGGAGATTTTGCGGGCCTTCTTCCAGTGGAACGCCCTGGGCCCCATCACAAACGGCTCCAACCTGCTCAAGAGCTATCCCGCTTTCTCCCACGCCACGCCCTACGTGGTGCTGGCGGGGCTGATGATCGCGGTGATCGTGCTGCTGATCAACTCCACCTACGGCCGGGCTTTCAAGGCCATCCGGGACGACGAGGTGGCCGCCGAGGCTATGGGCATCAACCTGGCCAAGCACAAGCGGATGGCGTTTATCATCAGCTCCTTCTTCGCCGGCATCGGCGGCGGCATGATGGCCATGTATATGGGCACCATCGCCGCGGCCCCCTTCAAGAGCTCTCTGACCTATGAGATTTTGCTGATCGTGGTCATCGGCGGCATCGGCTCCATCACCGGCTCCGTGCTGGCCAGCTTCCTGTATATTTTCAGCTCCGAGTGGCTGCTGCGGGGGCTGGACTCCGGCACCTTCCTGGGCATCAACGCCCCGGCCGTTTTCAAGAACGGCTTCCGCATGGCGGTGTTCTCCGTCATCATCATGGTCATCGTGCTGTTCTTCCGCAGGGGCATCATGGGCGACAGGGAGCTGCCCGACCTGCTGGACCGGCGGTCCAAGCGCCGTAAGAAGAAGGAGGCCGGAAAATGAGCGAGAACATTCTGAAAATGGAAAACGTCACCATGCAGTTCGGCGGCGTGGTGGCTGTGGACAATCTGAACCTCGAGATCAACAAGGGCGAGATCGTGGCCCTGATCGGTCCCAACGGCGCCGGCAAGACCACCGCCTTCAACGTGGTCACCGGCGTGTACCAGCCCAGCAACGGGCGGGTGTCCTTCCTGGGCGAGACCATCGTGCGCAACCACCCCCAGGGCAAGATGAAGAAGCTCTACAAGGGGGAGTACCCGGAGATGTACACCGGCGAGTACAAGCTGGAGGCCCTGCCGGGAGAGGACGACGAGGCCCTGGCCCTCCGCCGTGCCGCCGAGAAGGAGCGGGACCCCCACGCCTTTACCAGCCACGTCCTCTCGCCTACACCGGACAGGATCACCAAGCTGGGCATGGCCCGTACCTTCCAGAACATCCGCCTGTGGAAGAGCCAGACGGTGTTTGACAACGTGCTGATCGCCAAGCACTGCCGCGCCACCAGCAACGTCTTCTCCGCCACCTTCCGCCTGAACCGGAAGGAGGAGACGGCGCAGCGGGAGCACGTGGCGGAGCTTTTGAACACCGTGGGGCTGTACGACGTGAAGGACGAGCTGGCCACCAGCCTGCCCTACGGCAAGCAGCGCCGGCTGGAGATCGCCCGGGCCCTGGCGGCGGAGCCGCGGCTGCTGCTGCTGGACGAGCCCGCGGCGGGCATGAATCCCCAGGAGACCGACGAGTTGACGGCCTTCATCGGGGAGATTCGGGACAAATTCCACCTGACGGTGTTCCTGATCGAGCACCACATGAACCTGGTCATGGGCATCTCCGACCGCATCTATGTGCTGGACTTCGGCAAGCTGATCGCCGAGGGCGTCCCGGCGGAGATCCAGAACAATCAGCGCGTCATCGACGCGTACCTGGGGGTGGCGGAAGATGCTTAAAATCGAAAACCTCCGCGTCAGCTACGGCGGCATCCAGGCCCTGCGGGGCATCTCCCTGGAGGTGCCCGACGGCAAGATCGTCACCTTGATCGGCGCCAACGGCGCGGGCAAGTCCACCACGCTCCGGACCATCTCGGGCCTGGTGAAAGCGTCCTCCGGCTCTATCCAGTGGAACGGCGAGGAGCTGCTGGGCAAGTCCATCGACAAGATCATCAGCGCGGGCATCGCCATGAGCCCCGAGGGCCGGCGGGTATTCCCGGACATGACGGTGCTGGAGAACCTGAAGATCGGCGCGTACCTGCGCAAGGACAAGGCGGAGATCGAGGAGGACATCCAGTGGGTCTACCAGCTGTTCCCCCGGCTGGAGGAGCGCAGCTGGCAGGTGGCGGGCACGCTGTCCGGCGGCGAGCAGCAGATGCTGGCCGTGGGCCGGGCGCTGATGAGCCGCCCCAAGCTGATGATGCTGGACGAGCCGTCCCTGGGCCTTGCGCCCCTGGTGGTGCAGGACATCTTCAAGATCATCCAGGAGATCAACCGCCAGGGCGTGACGGTGCTGCTGATCGAGCAGAACGCCAACATGGCGCTGAAGATCGCGGACCTGGCCTACGTGCTGGAGACCGGTAATATCACCATGAGCGGCACCGGCGCGGAGCTGCTGGTGAACGAGAAGGTCAAGGAAGCGTACCTGGGCAAAAACGGATAAGACGGATCGGGAAAAGAACAGGCTTCGGCCTGTTCTTTTTTTGCCCTGGTGGGCGGGGGGAGTTGCACCCCCCATTCTCTTTTTGCCGCGGCAAAAAGAGAACGGGCCGT
>CABSFC010000098.1 GCA_902476875.1 uncultured Oscillibacter sp.
GTCAGACCGGTGCGGCCGCCGGCCTCCACGCCGGAGGCGGACTCCACAAAGGTGGTGACGGTGGAGGTGCCGGTGCAGGCGCCCGCCACGGTGCCGATGGCGTCGGACAGCAGGGCCTCCTTCATGTTGGGCATGTTGCCGTCCTGATCCACCATACCGGCCCGGGAGGCGGTGCCCACCAGAGTGCCGATGGTGTCGAACATGTCGATCATGCAGAAGGTGATGACCAGCGTGACGGCGGTGAACCAGCCGATCTGCAGGAAGCCGGAGAAGTTGAACTTGAAGAAGGTGGTCTCCATCATGTCGCCGAAGGGCGGCGCGAAGGAGGCGGTGGAGAGGGACGCGAAGGGATTGACGCCCAGGACGACGGCCTCGCCGGCCCAGTAGATCACGGACGCCACCAGCATACCCAGCAGCACGGCGGCCTTGATGCCGTGCTTCGCCAGAATCACGATGACGAACAGGCCGATGAACATGGTGACCACCGTCAAAACCATGGTCTTGTAGCCGGAGCCCATGGCGGTCTGGGCCACGCTGGGGGTCAGGGCGCCGAAGAAGTCCCGCATGACATAGAAGGGTCCGCCGGTCTCGGAGTAGACGCCGACGTTGGAGCCCAGGCCGATGTTCATCAGCATCAGGCCAATGGCGGGGGCGATGCCCAGTCGGACGCCCAGAGGGATGGCCTCCACGATCTTCTCCCGGATGTTCAGGACGGACAGGATGATAAACACGATGCCCTCGATGAGGATGATGACCAGCGCGGCCTGGAAGCTCTCCACATAGCTCATCCCGGTGAGGCCCACGATGTTGGCGGCCACCACGGCGAAAAAGCTGTTCAGTCCCATGCCGGGGGCCAGGGCGAAGGGCTTGTTGGCAAGGAAGGCCATGCAGAACATGCCGATGGCGGAGGCGATGCAGGTGGCCATGAACACGCCGTTCCACAGCGAGGAGCCCACATCAAAATTGGTCAGCAGATTGGGGTTCAGGGCGATGATATACGCCATCGTCATGAACGTGGTGAGACCCGCCAGGATCTCTGTGCGGACGGTGGTCCCGTTCTCCTTCAGCTTAAAAATTTGCTCCATACGCTCCCTCTTTCCCTGTTTTCCCGTAAAACGCCGATTCTGAAATTTTTTTGCCGGGAAAAACAGTTTTTCTGCTTTTATCATACGAAAATCCGGCGTCAAAAACAAGTGTTCTCTGTCCGGCATTTCGTGGAAAAAGGTCGACCTTTTTTGGTCATTTCGGTGTTCTTTGCAAAATATTACGAAAAAATTTTATGAAAAATCACCGAAAATCCGGATTTTGCCGGGTTTTCGGTGATTTTATGGCAGGACCCGTCAGTATCGGAAATGGGTCCCGTAGTAATACTCCAGGCTCTTGTAGGTCGCGAGCGCCCCCTGCCCCACCTCGTCCAGCGTCTCGGTGAGCCGGCCGTTTCGCACATAGCGGTCCACCGTGGTCAGCACCGGCAGGATCCGCCAGATCTCCGTGGTGGCCTGGGCCCAGGCGTCGCCCCGCCAGCCGCACAGGTCAAACAGCAGGTTCATCAAAAAGCAGGAGGACACGTCGGGCCCCTCGCCCACAAAGCCGCCGCCCAGCGCCGCCCTGGCCGCGTCGTTGGCCCAGATCAGATAGCGGGTGGCGTAGTAGTTGTAAAAGCCCTCCTCCGTGGAGGTGTCCAGGTTGACGCCCAGCTCCTGATAGGCGGAGTTGCCGTCGCCAAACCAGGGCTTGTGGTCGCCGAAGACCACCACGACCACCGGTCGCTCCTCCGCCCGGAATTGGTCCAGAAGCCAGCGGAGCTGCTCCGCCGTGTCGGACACGGAACCCAGGTAGTTATCCACAATGTTGGTGGTGGCGGTGGAATACCGGCCGTCGGTATAGTGCTTGCCCCGCCAGACGCTTTCCGTGTCATAGGGCCCGTGGCCCTGGTAGGTCACGTTGAAGGAGAAGTAGGGCTTCCCCTCCCCGTCCCGGTTTTCCTCGTACAGCCGGAAGATCTCCGGCAGCAGCACGTCGTCGGTGGCGATACCGCCGGTGTAGAGGTCGCTGAAGCGGTTTTCATAGTAGTAATACGTGGGCAGGCCCAGATAGGCGTTGACGTTGCGGCGGTTGTAGAACCACTCGTAGCTGGGGTGGCTGCCCTCCACGGCGTAGCCCTGGCTGGAGAAATACCAGCCGTAGGAGTTGGTGTTGGCGCGGTAGTTCCACTGGTCGGCGTAGCCCGTCAGGAACGCCCGCTCCGTGTTCACCGTGCCGCCGGCGAAGATGTTGGTCACCAGGTTCCCCGTATAGCTCTCCGCCTCCAGCTGGTGATAGACGGCGTAGGCCGCCTCCCAGTCGATGCCCTCCACGTTTTCAAACAGGGAGAAATCCGCGAAAGCCTCCAGCTGGAGGGTGATGATATCCACCTTTTCCGCCTCCGGGATGTCCGCCGGCTCGTAGGAATCCAGCAGCGCCTCCGTCTCCCCTTGGCTGTAGCCCTTGGGGGCTTCGATGGACCCGGTGGTGACGCTGTGGAGGAAGGGGTAGACGAATCCCTTGGACAAATACACCTGGGTGGAGGACCAGCGGTTGATATAGTCGTAATTCTGGGTCCTGGTGTTGTAGAGCTGCTTGTCCGCGTAAAGGCGGCTCAGGGGCACGCACAGCGCCGCCCCCGCCAGAAACAGGGGCAGACGCACCCTCCGTTTCGGCACGCCCCGGACCAGGAAGAACAGGAGCAGCGTCCCCAGCACGACGCATCCCAGCCCGAACCACACCCGCTTGTCCGGCGTCAGGTCGTAGTTGGCGGTCTTTGCGATGGAGCCCGCCTCCCGGAGGTATTTCAGGTCCTGAAACATCACGGGATCGTCCCGGAAGCGCAGCTTGTAGTAGTTGCCCAGGGACAGCCCCCAGACCGGGACCGCGGCGGCCAGGAAAGCGATCCAGGGCCGGCCGATGAGGGCATACAGCAGCAGCACCAGCGCCGCCACGGGGCCGATGTTCAGCGCCAGCAGCAGCGGCCGCCGGAGGTAGCTCCCCATCAGCACGTCCGGGTAATCTCCGTAGGCAAAGAAGAGGGACAGCAGGCCCAGGCAGACCCCCGCCATCAGCAGGATTCCCAGGTTCCAGCCCCAGAACGCCGCCCTTCTCCCGCCGGAGAGATCTCCGGGAGAGGTCTGGAACAGCCAGAAATGTCTCAAAAATCAGTCACCTCGTTTCGCGTCAGGGGAAGCGGAAAAGTCCGCCTCGTGGGCTTTGAAAAATGCGTAAAAGGCCGCGACGTCCCCCACCTCCGTCCAGCGGCGGACATCCACCGGCGTCCGGTCCAGGTCATAGACCCTGGCGCCCCTCATGGCCAGCAGGATGGGCGAGTGTGTGGCGATGACGAACTGGCAGCGGTAAAACCGGGCGGAGTCCTCCAGGAACTTGGCCAGCTCCAGCTGGAACTGGGCGGACAGGCTGTTCTCCGGCTCGTCCAGCAGATAGAGGCCGCTCTCCTGAATATGGCGGGTGAAATACAGAAAGCCGCTCTCGCCGTTGGACCGGCCGGGCACGTCCCGCATCAGCTGCCGGTTGACGTAGCGGGAGCCGGTGCCGCGCTGGGCGTCCACCACCTTCCGCAGCTCGTCCAGGTCCTCCAGGGAGCGCATCTGAAAATCCGCGTACCGCTTGTCCGTGTACTCCGCCAGCAGTTCCCGCCGCTTCGTGTCGATGCCCTCGTTCATACAGCGCAGGTCCAGCAGATAGTCGAACACATCGTCGCTGGTGACGACGCGGCTGGCGGCGAGGGCCTCCCGGTCAAAGGCGCGGGTCGTCTCCGCCCGGCACAGGCCCAGATAGTCCCCAAAAAAGGCGCTGCGGTTGAACACCGCGCCCCGCCGCAGCTCCAGCTTCTCCCCGATCAGGTTCAGCAGCGTGGTCTTGCCGCTGCCGTTGCCGCCGCAGAAGATGGTGACGGGCTCGAATTCCAGCCCGGACAGGCCCTTGTTCCGAAAAACGCCAAAGGGATACCGGCTGCCGTAGCAGGTGCGCTTCGCCTCCCGGTTGTTCTCCAGGAAGCACCACTCCCGGCCCTCGCCGGGCAGGGAAAAGCTCTGTAAATAGATCATCGCCGCCGCGACCCGCCTCCTCTCTTCCTCGATTTTATCACAGGTCCGCCGTGAAAGCATGAACGTTGTGAAAACAGGGCGGGTTTTCACCCGCCCTGTTGGGTCGCGCTTTTTAGTAGGCCAGCTTTTCCGCCAGATAGGCCCTGAGCTGATCGATGGGCAGGCGCACCTGCTCCATGGTGTCCCGATCCCGGACGGTGACGCAGTTGTCGCCTTCCTTGGTGTCGTCGCCCACGGTGTCGAAGTCCACGGTGACGCAGAAGGGCGTGCCGATCTCGTCCTCCCGGCGGTAGCGCTTGCCGATGGAGCCGGCGTCGTCGAAGTCCACCATCCAATCCTTACTCAGCTCCCGCTGGATCTCCAGGGCCTTGTCGCTGAGCTTCTTGCTCAGGGGCAGCACGGCGCACTTGAAGGGCGCCAGGGCGGGGTGCAGGTGCAAAACCGTGCGGACATCGTCCTTGCCGTTCTTGTCCTGGCCCACCACTTCCTCGTCGTAGGCGTCGCACAGGACGGCCAGCACGGAGCGCTCCACGCCCAGGGAGGGCTCGATGACGTAGGGGATATACCGCTCGTTCTTCTCCTGGTCGAAGTAGGTCAGGTCCTTGCCGGAGGTGTTCTGATGCTGGGTCAGGTCGTAGTCGGTGCGGTCCGCCACGCCCCACAGCTCGCCCCAGCCGAAGGGGAACAGGAACTCAAAGTCCGTGGTGGCCTTGGAGTAGAAGCACAGCTCCTCGGGGTCGTGGTCCCGCAGGCGCAGGTTCTCGTCCTTCAGGCCAATGCCCAGCAGCCAGTCGTGGCAGAAGCCGCGCCAGTAGTTGAACCACTCCAGGTCCGTGCCCGGCTGGCAGAAGAACTCCAGCTCCATCTGCTCGAACTCCCGGACGCGGAAGATGAAGTTGCCCGGGGTGATCTCGTTGCGGAAGGACTTTCCGATCTGGCCGATGCCGAAGGGCAGCTTGCGGCGGGTGGTCCGCTGGACGTTGACGAAGTTGGTGAAGATGCCCTGGGCGGTCTCGGGCCGGAGGTACACGGTGTTCTTCGCGTCCTCGGTGACGCCCTGGAAGGTCTTGAACATCAGGTTGAACTGCCGGATGTCGGTGAAGTTGTGCTTGCCGCAGGTGGGGCAGGGGATGTTGTGCTCCTCCACGAAGTCCTTCATCTCCGCCTGGGAGAAGGCGTCGATGGGCTTGGGCAGGTCAAAGCCGTTCTCGCCGCACCAGTCCTCGATGAGCTTGTCGGCCCGGAAGCGCTCGTGGCACTCCCGGCAGTCCATCAGGGGGTCGGAGAAGCCCGCCAGATGGCCGGAGGCCACCCAGGTCTGGGGGTTCATCAAAATGGCGGCGTCCAGACCCACGTTGTAGGGGTTCTCCTGGACGAACTTCTTCCACCAGGCCCGCTTGATGTTGTTCTTCAGCTCCACGCCCAGGGGGCCGTAGTCCCAGGTGTTGGCCAGGCCGCCGTAGATCTCGGAGCCGGCGAAGATGAAGCCCCGGCCCTTGCACAGGGCCACGATCTTGTCCATGGTCTTCTCGGTGTTTTTCATAGTTACTCTCCTTCTGTTGGCCCAGAGACAAAAAACGCCCCGAGCCGGTTATTCGGCTCAGGGCGAATCAAAATCGATCCGTGGTTCCACCTGAATTCGCATCTGGCTGATGCGCACTCTGTCCCGGTAACGGCGGGGACCGGCGAAGCATTTCCGCTCCGCGGCTCAAAGGCGCCTTCTCCCGTGTTCCGCGGGGACTTGCACCGACCGTCCCCTCTCTGGCGCGGATATTCCGGAATACTGTTCCTTTTCACAGCCTTTTATTCGTGGGTGAGAGTTTATCACGTTTTTTGAGGAATGTCAAGGGCCCCTTCTTCCGCTGTCCACCCCGTATTTTTATACGCTGCCGTCCGGGAAGTGGAACGTGTCCCCCACCCGGAGGGAAGGGACCTCCGAGTAGGTGATGGTCACCGCCGCGGCGTCCACCGTGGAGGTGTCGCCGCCAAAGCCGATGACAGCCTCCACCAGCTGGTCCTCCGAGGTGAAGTACAGCATCCCGTCGCTCCGGTCATACCGGGGACCGGCCATGCCGTCCAGCGTCGCCAGGCGGTACAGGGATATGGTGGCGTCGTAGGTGCCGTCGCCCCGGTCACACAGCTCGAGGCTGCTGTACACCTCGTCCGTCCCCTGGGTGTCGGTGTACACGCCGGCGACATTCCGTCCGATATAGCCGCCGTAGCGGACGCTGACGCCCTCCGGGTTCTGGAGGGTGATGATCTCCGCTTTGCCGTCCTCCACGAGGGTAAACCACACCGCGCCGCCCGCCGCGCCGACGGAGCCGTCGTGACAGAACAGGTCCGCCCGGTCCTCCGTATACTGGTTCCCGGACATGGCGTCCTTCAACCCCTGGGTGACAACCTCGTCATAATAGGGCAGGAACTCCTCCGCCGTCATGATCAGAATCTCCCCTTTTTCCGAGGCCAGTACCCGGGGCCACGCGATCATGTTGGCGACATCCTCCCGGCGGTCCTCCTCCACAGCCTTGTAGAACCCGCAGTAGAACGACTGGGCGAAGGAGTCCTCCATGCCGGTGGCGGCGTAGAGGGCGTCCTCCTCCAAGGTCTCGGGAGGTCTTGCGGTGCTGGGGACCGCGGCCTCCGCCAGGGCCGCCACGGCGTCCATGTCCGGCGTCCGGACCGGGGTTAAGACGGTGAAGTCAAAGAGGTCCGCCAGCTCTTCCAAGTCCTCTGCCGAGATGGGGCCGGAGGAGAAGATATCATCGGGGTCTGTCTCTGTGCCCGCCAGGACATTCACCGTCACGAAGGAGTCGTCCAAATCCGTGAGGATCAAGGCCTTGTTGGGACCCAGGGCCAGGGTAACGGGGACGCCGCAGGCGGTCTCATAGGTCCACTCCCGGTACTCCGCGGCATCTGTGATGTTGAGAATCACCTCGTTGAAGGTGCCCCGAACGCTGCGGCGGAACTGATAGTCCACCAGACCGTAGGTATGGAGCATGGCGTCGCCGTCGTAGGCGAAGGTGCCGTCCTCGTAGATATAACCGGTGTAGACGGTGTTGCCCGGCAAGGCAAAGTCACCCACCGTGTCGTGCCAGTCGCCGGGGAGGATCAGCTCCATCCGGCTGTGAAGGGTAAGGCCGTATTTTTTCACAATCTCATCCAGCTTGCCGGCCATTTCCCGGTTATAGACTTGATACAGGCTGTATTTCTCATCCAGCCCCTCCGGGTTTTTATCGGCGGCCTGGGCGGCGCCAGTCACGTCATAGCTGTTCAGAAAAGCCTGCCACTCCGCCAGGGCGCGGCTCTCCGCGATCTCCTGCAGGCCGGAGAGACTGATGGCGTCCACCTCTTCCACCGCGCCGGGGACCACGACGCCGTTGTCGTCCAGAACGGACACCGGCGTTTTCCGGGGCAGCAGGATGCTCCGCAGGCCAAACAGGTCCGTTGCCACCGCCACGGTGGACAGCGCCGCCAGCAAGGCCACGGCCGCCGCCAGCATGATCAAATTTCTGGAAATCCTCTTTTTCGGTTTCATAGCCTCCATATCCTCCCATCGGATCACCGTGGAAGAATGGACCTGAGAAAATGTCCGCTGATACAGCTCACGCATCCTTCCACACCTCCTTCAGCTGTGTTTTCAAGAGCTCGCGGGCCCTGGACAGGCGGGTGGTCACCGCCGACTGCCGCAGACCCAGCACAGCCGCGATCTCCTTCGTGGAGAGCTCCTCGTAATAGAACAGGTCCAGCACCGTCCGGTACTTCTCCGGCAGGGCCATCACCGCCTGGTACAGCTCCCGCTCCTCCGGCTTGTCGAAGACTGGCTGGTCCGGCAGGCTCTCCAGAGGCACCCGCCGCCTCCGCCAGGGGCTTTTCAGCGTGTCCTTGCAGACGTTGACCGTTACCCGGATCAGCCAGCGGCGCAGGTGCTCGCCGCTCTCAAAGGGCTTTTCCGCCGTGTAAAGGCGCAGAAACACCTCCTGCACCGCGTCCTCCGCGTCCTGGGGGACGCCGAACTGGTGCAGGGCAACGCGGTATACCATATCCTGATACTGCCCGACGGCGGCCTGAAATGCACTTCGTTCCATGGTTCTCTCCTGTTGTTCTGAAAGCTTTCACCTATCATACGATACAGCGGCGGGTTTTGTCACGAAAGGTGAAAAAAAATCCGCCCGGAATTTTCCGGGCGGATTTCCATATCTAAATTCAGTGCTTCTCGCGGTCGTAGGCCACGATGACGCGGCGGTTGGGGTCCACGCCGGTGGAATAGGTGGTCACGCCGGCCACGTCCTGCAGCGCCGTGTGAATCACGTGGCGCTCATAGGCGTTCATGGGCTCCAGGGTCACGCTGCGGCGGTACCGGACCACCTTGGCGGCCACCTTCCGGGCCAGGTGCTGGAGGCTCTGCTCCCGCTTCTCCCGGTATCCCTCCGCGTCCAGCTGGACCCGGACACGGCCGCCGGTGCGGTTGACGGCGTAGCTGGTCAGCTGCTGGATGGCGTCCAGGGTCTCGCCCCGGCGGCCGATCAGCGCGCCCAGGCCCTTGCCCTCCAGAATGACCTTGTAGCGGCCCTTCTCAGGCTGGTAGACCCTGATCTCGGCGGAGCTCTCCATCTGGGCGAGCAGGCCGGTCAGAAACTTCCTGATGGCCCGGGCCTTTTCATCGTCCACTTCCTCCCCGAGCTCCTGCACGGGGGCGGGCTTGGGCTCCACGGCCGGGGCGGCGGGGCTCTCCTGTCTGGGAGCGGGGCGTTCGGCTTTCTTCTCCTGCTTCCGCTCGGGGGCCTTTTTGGGCTGCTCGGGCTTCGGCTGGGCCTTGGGGGCCGGCTTGGGCTCGGCCCTGGGTTCGGCCCTGGGTTCGCCCTTGGGGGCGGGAGGCGCCACCGGCGCCGCTTCCTCCTCTTCCGGGCCGTAGCTCACCCGGACTTTGGCCGGGCAGCTGCCCAGGCCCAGAAAGCCGGACTTCGCGCGTTCCAGAATCTCAACGGACACATCGTCCCGGTCGAGGCCCAGCTGCGCCAGCGCCTTGCTGATGGCCTCATCCTCGGTCTTGCCCGTTACATCGATAAACTCTCTCATAACGGTTCCTCAATCCTCAATCGTCATAGCGGTCCGCCCTGTAGGAGCGGCCGCGGGCATAGGGGCGGTCGCCGACGCGGCCCGCCTCCGTGGTGCTGGTCTTGGCCTTCTGGGCCTTGGCGGTCTTGGCCGCCTGAGCGGCCTTCTGCTTCTCCCGCAGGCTCTGCTTCTTGGCGGCCTCCTGCTTGCGCTGCTCCTGAAGGACCTTTGCCTCCTCCATCCGGCGCTGGCGGTCCGCCTGACGGGCCTCATACCGGGCGTTCTCCTCAGCTTCCAGCTTCTTGGTGTAGAACTTGCCCAGGACGACCTCCTGGATCAGGGAGAACACGCTCTGCGCGATCCAGTAGACGCCCAGGGCCGCGGGCATCATGAACGCGATGTACACGGAGAACAGGGGCATCATGTACATCATGCCCTTCGTGGAGCTGGCCGCGGCGCCCTCCTGCTGGGGCTGCTGCTTCATGGTGACCATGGACAACAGCAGCTGGGATCCGCCGGCCAGAATGGGAATCAGGATCAGGCCGATGACAGCCCAGGAGAGGGAAAAGCCCTTCACCGCGTTCCAGGGCATGGCCGTCAGATCCAGGCCCAGGAAGTTATAGTCCACATGGAACCAGCCGGTATGCTCCGCGATAAATTCCGGAAACTGGGCATTGATGATGGTGGACATTTCGATCTGCTCATAGGCCACGCTGGACGTCAGCTCGATGCCGGCGCCGGTGATCAGCGCCCGGGCCTCCTCCACCACTTCCAAGCCGGCGGCCCGGCCGCCAAAGTTCATCAGATAGACGATGGGCTGGCGGATGATGGAGTACAGGGCCAGCAGGATGGGCAGGGGGATGAAGCTCCACAGACAGCCGCTCATGGGGCTGACGCCCTCCTCGGCGTAGAGCTTCTGCATCTCCTCGGCGTACTTCGCCTGATTGTTGGCGTACTTTTTCTGCAGCTCCTGCATCTTGCCGGACAGCCGGTTCATGCGCATCATGCTCTTCTTGGACTTCATCTGGAAGGGCAGCATGATGAGCTTGATGACCAGGGTGAACAGGATCAGGGCCACGCCGTAGGAGCCCGTCAGGCTGTAAAACAGCCGAACCAGCCAGGCGAAGGGGATACAAATATAGTATCCGATCGTAGAAAACATAGGCGTTTTCCTCCAAAAAATGAGATCGTCAAGGCTTGTCCCCCCTTTCCCGCGCGGAAAAGGGGCTAGGGAAAACCTACGGTTTTCCCAGTTCTTTTGCTATCAGCAAAAGAAGAAAATCAAATCATTTTCGCCGGGACATGTGCGTGGCGAAAATACCTTGACCCAGCCTCGGCCCAAAGGAACGGGCCTCGGCAGACCCGGCGGTTGATGCCGGGCCAGCCGCCTTGGGCG
>CABSFC010000099.1 GCA_902476875.1 uncultured Oscillibacter sp.
CGCCCTTCTCCTTGCGGAAGCAGGGGGAGTAGGAGGTCAGGGTCTGGGGCAGCTTTTCGGCGGGGAGGATCTGGTCGATGAACCGGCCGATCATGGAGTGCTCGCTGGTGCCGATCAGGTACAGGTCCTCGCCCTCGATCTTGTACATCATGCCGTCCATGTCGGTCTGGCTCATCACGCCCTCCACCACGTTGCCATGGATCATGAAGGGGGGGATGCAGTAGGTGAAGCCCTTGCCGATCATGAAGTCCCGGCCATAGGCCAGCACGGCCTCATGGAGCCGGGCGATGTCCCCCAGCAGATAGTAGAAGCCGTTGCCGGAGACCCGGCCGGCGGCGTCCATGTCGATGCCGTCAAAGCTCTCCATCAGCTCGGTGTGGTAGGGGATGGGGAAGTCGGGCACCCTGGCCTCGCCGAAGCGCTGGACCTCCACGTTGGCGGAGTCGTCCGGGCCGATGGGCACGGAGTCGTCGATCATCTGGGGGATGACCAGCATCCGCTTGTGGACCTCTTCCTCCAGGGCGGTCTCCTGGGCCTCCAGCTCCGCCAGACGGTCGGCCTGCTCCTTGACCTGCTTCTTCACGGCCTCGGCCTCCGCCAGCTTGCCGGGGTCCTTTTTGGCCTGACCCATCAGCATGCCGATCTGCTTGGAAAGGCTGTTGCGGGCGGCGCGGAGCTGGTCGGCCTCCGCGATGGCGGCGCGGCGCTGGGCGTCCAGCGCAATGACCTCGTCCACCAGGGGGAGCTTGGCGTCCTGGAACTTCTTCTTGATGTTTTCCTTGACAGCGTCGGGATTTTCCCGGATAAAACGGATATCAAGCATCGTGCATTTCTCCTCTTAATTTACAAACTCAAATCGATTGATTGTTTCACGTGAAACATAAAGTCGCGGGCCTCGATCACCCCTGCTTCACCACCCTGGCCTCCACAGCCTCCTTCAGCTCCTGGTAGCGTTCGGCGGGCGGCGTGACGCCAGTCATGGCGGCGTCAGGGAGATGGGATGGATCGCCCTGCTGTTCCATAGTTTCTATCAGCTCCAGACAGGAATCATAGTGCTTGCCGCTGTACAGCTGCTGCAATGCATAGAGGTGTTGCAGCGCGGAGGTTGTTGCCGCTTGCTCCTTCAGTAAAGCTTTCTGTTCTTCTAGTTCTGCCTGGCCGGCGTCCGCCTTTTCCCGCAGGTTTTCAAGCTCCCGATTGGCCTCCGCCAGCTCATCCTGGAGCTCGATGATCTTCTCCTGGGTGGCCTGGACCTCCTGCATGGCGGTGACGGAGTTTTGGAGCTGGCCCAGGGCCTCGGTGTTGCTGCGCTGGTGCATCAGAAAGGACAGGGCCATCAGCAGAAACGCCGCGATGAACAGGATCATGATATAGACGACGACGGGCTTCTTTCCGGTGGGCTGCTTGTCCGCCTCCTGGGACCGCGGCGTCTCTTCGCTGTTGCGTTTTTCCAGTTTCATGCGTCCGGTCCTTTCTCTGGGCGGTGCGCCCGCAGCAGGGCCAGGGCCTCCAGCAGGTCGTTCAGGTCGTCCAATCCGTAGTATTCCAGTTCGACGCGGCCCTTTTTGCGCCCGGTGACGATCTTCACGCCCCGGCCCAGCTTGGAGGAAAGCTCCTTCTGGGCCTCGGCGGCGTAGTCCACCCGGTTCAGGTCGGCTTTCTTTTCGGGCTTCTTTTCAGCCGCCAGCCGCTTTGCGAGGGCCTCCGCCTGCCGCACGGAGAGGCCGCCCTGGACGATGGCGTCCGCCGCCCGGACCTGCAGCAGGGGAGAGAGGGGCACCAGGGCCCGGGCGTGTCCGGCGGACAGCTCCCCGGCCTTGATCCGCTTTTGTACGGCGGTGTTGAGTTCCAGCAGCCGCAGAGCGTTTGCCACCGCGCTGCGGGATTTGCCCACCCGGGAGGCGGCCTCCTCCTGGGTCATGTGGTACTGCTGGATCAGGGTTTGATAACCGGCCGCCTCCTCAATGGGATTCAGGTCCTCCCGCTGGAGGTTTTCGATCATCGCCAGCTCCGCGGCCTTGCGGTCGTCGGCCTCGATGACCAGGGCCGGGACCTCTTTCAGCCCCGCCAGACGGGCGGCCCGCCAGCGGCGCTCGCCGGCGATGATCTGATAATAGCCGGAGGTCAGCTTTCGAACGGTCAGGGGCTGGATGATGCCGTGCTGGCGGATGGAGTCCGCCAGCTGCGCCAGCGCCGCGTCGTCAAAGCTTTTGCGGGGCTGGGCGGAATTGCTCTCTACACTGGTAATGGGCAGGGACAGTACGCCGGGGCTGTCGTTATGCAGCACGTCGTCGCCAAGCAGTGCGCCCAGACCCCGGCCCAGGCCGGAGGGCTTTTTGGATGCCATGGACAGATGCTCCTTTCAGGAAGATTCATGGGGATTGCTGCTTTAAAAATTCAGCCGCAAGGGCGGTGTAGGCCTCGGCGCCCCGGGAGGCGCGGTCATAGGCGGTGATGGGCTTTCCGTGGCTGGGGGCCTCGGAGAGCCGGACATTGCGGGGGATGACGGTGGCGAAGACCTTGCCGGGGAAGTAGTGCTTCACTTCCTCCGCCACCTGGAGGGCCAGGTTGGTCCGCCCGTCGAACATGGTCAGCAGCACGCCCTCCAGCTCCAGCCCGGGGTTCAGGGAGCGGCGGACGATGCGCACGGTGTTCATCAGGTCGGAGAGGCCCTCCAGGGCGTAATACTCCCCCTGCACCGGCACCAGAATGGAGTCGGCCGCGCACAGGGCGTTGAGGGTCAGCAGCTCCAGAGACGGCGGACAGTCGATGAAGATAAAATCGTACCGGTCCCTGACCTGCTCCAGCGCGTCCCGCAGCAGAAACTCCCGCCGCTCCATGCCGATCAGCTCGATACCGGCTCCGGCCAGCGCCTTGTTGGAGGGCAGCACGTCGCCAAAGCGGGTATGTACGATGGCGTCGGCGGCCGGCGTGTCCTCGATCAGGGTCTCATAGATCCCCTTGGACACGGTTTTGTCCACCCCCATGCCGGAGGTGGAGTTGGCCTGCGGATCAAAGTCGCACAGCAGGACCCGCTGCCCGGCCTCGGTCAGGGCGGCGGAGAGGTTTACACAGGTGGTCGTCTTGCCGACGCCGCCCTTTTGATTGACAATCGCTATGGTTTTTGCCACGAAGGCACCTACTTTCCAAATATCCGGGTGAGCATACGAACATATTATAACAAGGCAACCAGGCGCTTGCAAGGTCTAAAGGCCAAAAATCCGTAAAATTCAGTGTTTCACGTGAAACAGCGTTTTAAACAGAAAACCGGGATGTTTCACGTGAAACATCCCGGTAGCCGGTCAGGTCAGAAGCAGCCCGCCATAGGGGGGGAGCGCCAGAGAGAGCACGCCGTTCTCCGCGGGCCAGACCTCGCCGGTCAGGCGGTCCAGGGCGTGGGAGGCGGGCCAGGGAAGCGTCAGCGTCCGAGGCTGGGCGGAGGCGTTCACCACGGTGACGGTCCGCTCCTCCGGCAGCTCCCTGGCAAAGGCCAGCAGGGGACCGGAGGTGAACAGCCAGCGGATGGCGCCCCGCTGGAGCGAGGGCCGCTGGCGGCGGAGACCGCCGAGATGGGCAAAGCGGGCCTTCAGCGCCTTATCCTCCCGGCCCCAGGGATAAGTCCCCCGGTTGAAGGGGTCCTCCCAGCCCTCCATGCCCGCCTCGTCGCCGTAGTAGACGGTGGGGGCGCCGGGGAAGGTGAACAGCACCAGCGCCGCCAGCCGGACCAGGGCCAGGCCACGCTTCCGCTGGCTGGGGGAGAGGCGGTAGGCCGCCCGCTCCTCCCTGGTCCCGGGAACGCGCTCCGCCCCCAGCACCGTCAGGATGCGGGCGGTGTCGTGGGTGCCCAGGAAGTTCATGGAGGAGTAGAAAGCGGCGGGGGGATAGTTCTCCCGCAGGGTCTCCATCGCCTCCCGGAAGCCGTCGGCGTCGCCGCCCTTGAGATAGTCCAGCAGGGCGTTGCGAAAGGGGTAGTTCATGACGCCGTGGAGCTCGCCGCCCAGCAGATACTTCCGGCGCTGGGAGTAGGCGATCTTCGTGCTGGCGTCCTCCCAGACCTCGCCCAGCAGAAAGGCGTCGGAGCCGGTCTCCTCCACCGCGGCGCGGAGCTTTTCGATGAACCAGTCCGGCAGCTCGTCGGCCACGTCCAGCCGCCAGCCGGAGGCGCCCGCCCGCAGCCAGCGGCGGACGACGGAGGTTTCGCTTTCAATGATGTAATCCACATAGCTGGGGCAGTCCTCACGGACCGCGGGCAGCGTCCTGATGCCCCACCAGGAATCGTAGTCCTCCGGCCAGGGGTGGAAGGAGAACCAGTCAAAATAGGGGCTGTCCTTGCTCTGGGCCGCGCCCAGCGTGGGATAGAAGCCGTCGGCGTTGAAGTACAGGCTCTGGGAGCCGGTGTGATTGAACACGCCGTCCAGCATCACCCGGATGCCCCGGGCCCCGGCCTGGGCGCACAGCTCCCGGAAATCCTCCTCGCTGCCCAGCATGGGGTCGATTCTGGTGTAATCCGCCGTGTTGTAGCGGTGGTTGGAGGCGGATTCAAAGATGGGGCAGAGGTAGAGCGCCGTCACGCCCAGCTCGGCCAGCGTGTCCAGCTTAGAGGTAATACCTTTTAGAGAGCCGCCGAAAAAGTCCCGGTTCCGGATCTCGCCGTCCGGGTCCGGCCGCCACTCCGGGCCCTCCGTCCAATCCCGGTGGACCCAGCGGTTGCCGATCATGCCCGCCGGGTCCGGCGTTTCCAGACGGCAGAACCTGTCTGGGAAAATTTGGTAAACCACGCCGGAGCCGAACCACGCGGGCGTGTGGCTCTCCCGGTAGGTGGTCAGCTGCCAGGGGGCGGTCCCGCCGTCGCTGCGGTAGCCGGTCCTGTCCAGGTCGCAGCCGGTGCCGTCGTCCCGCCAGAGGCGGAAGTGGTACCAGCTCAGCTCCGGCCGCTCCGGCGCGGCGACGGCGGCGGAAAAGCAGACGCGGTCGCCCTCCAGGCCGGTCAGGGTCAATTCCACCTCCTGGCCGGCGGCCGCGAATTCGTGGCGCAGGACCAGGGAGCAGTGGGAAAAACCCTCGCGGGCCAGAGGGCGGCAGCGGAAGAGGATCTCCTGCCCGCAGACCACGGCCCCGAAGGGGGTCTTGCAGGCTTCGCAGCGGGGGTCGAAAACGAATGGTTCGCTCATACGTGAGGCTCCTTATTGTGGAAGTAATGGGGGGATCCGCCGTCCGGGGAGGAAAGCGAAGGCCGGGGCTCACCGCAGCAGCTGGTTTTCGCCGGTGACGGCGGCGCCGGTCTCGTCGGCGGAGAAGTAGGCGTTGAGGATCTCAACGGCGACAGGCGCGGCGGTGGCGCCGGCGCCGGCCTGCTCGATGACGATGGCCACGGCGATCTCCGGCTCGTCGTAGGGCGCGAAGCACACGAACACGCCGTTGTTCTCCTGGCCGTCCACCTGGGCGGTGCCGGTCTTGGCGCCGGCGGACACCACGCAGTCCTTAAAGGCGCTGTGGACCATGCCGCCGGGCTGGGTGTAGTCGTACATGCCCTTTTTCACGGCGTTCAGCGTGCTGTCGCTGATGTCGACGAGGTTGGCGGGGGAGGTGTCGCCGGTGGCCAGCACCTCGGCGTTGTCGTAGGATTTGACGGCCTTCAGCAGGTGGGCCTGGCAGTGCTTGCCGCCGGAGACCAGGGTGGCGATATAGTTGGCCAGCTGGAGGGGGGTGTACCGCTGGTTGGCCTGACCGAAAGCCGCCCAGGGCGTCAGGTTTTCGCCGGTCTGGTTCTCCGGCAGGGTGCCGGCGCTGTCGCCGATCTCAATGCCGGTGGGCTCCCCCAGGCCGAAAGCGGTCAGATACTCCCGGAAGGTGTCCATGCCCATCCGGTAGCCCATCTCCGCGAAAAAGTAGTTGCAGGAGTTGCTGATGGCCTCGGTGACGTTCAGCTTGCCGTGGCCGCCGCGGAACCAGCAGTTGGCGCCGTCATTGGTGGTGCCGGGATAGATCCAGCGTCCGGTGTCCCTGATCTTCTCCGTCAGGTCCGTGGCGCCGGACTCCAGCGCCGCCACGGCGGTCAGGGGCTTCAGGGTGGAGCCCGGGGCGTAGGGATAGCTGGTGGCCCGGTTGTTGAAGGGCTTGGCGGGATCCGCCAGAAGCGCCTGATAGATGTCCGACTGGCGGTAGGTGGCCAGGTCGTAGGTGGGATAGGAGGCCAGGGACAGAATCTCGCCGGTGCCCACCTTCACCACGGCCGCGGAGGCGCCCCGGGACACCAGGCCGTCCTCGTCGTTCATGGCGGCGACGGCCTCCGCCAGGGTGTCCTCCACCACCTGCTGGAGCTCCAGGTCGATGGTCAGCTCCACGGTGTTGCCGGGCTGGGGGTCCGTGCTGTAATACTCGCCGGTGATCTTGCCCTCGCTGTTGGAGGAGACGACGCGCCTGCCGTCCGTGCCCTTCAAATACGGCTCAAAGGCGGCTTCCACGCCGGACTTGCCCACCAGATCGTCCAGGTCGTAGCCCGCGCCCAGGGCCGCCAGCTCCTCGTTGCTGTCGATGCGGCCCACGGTGCCCAGGATGTGGGCGGCGTAGGTGGTGGCGTACTCCCGGACGGAGGACCGGGAGACCTTGACGCCCCGGTAGCCGCCGTCGCTGAGCAGGGAGATGAACTCCGTGTCAATGTCCTCCGCGAAGGTGTAGGCGATCTTGGTGATATCCAGCGCCCGGAGGGACAGCTCATACCGGACGCCCAGCACCAGCCGGGCCTCCGACAGGGAGAAGCCGGCGGGCAGCGCAAAGTCCTCCCGCATCCAGCCCAGCAGCTTCGAGGGCGTGATGCCCGCGCCGCTCAGCAGCTGGACGGTCAGGTCCTCAACGGTCAGCCGCTTCAAAAGCGCCTCCGCCGCCTCCTCCGGGGAGGCCGGGGCGGACGCGTCGGCCTCCGTCTCCGAAAGCGCCCCCCGCGGCTCCGGCGCCTCCTCCGACGCCACGGCCTCGGGGTGCTGGAGCAGATAGGCGGACAGGGCCTCCCTGGCGGGAGTCAGGCTTTTTAAATAGGAGAGGAACCGCTTCTTCTGTGTGTCGGAGAGCTGGTCCAGCGTATAGGTGACCGGCAGCTGGCGGGAGACGGGCAGATTGTCCACCCACGTCACGCCGTTGTCCTGGCACAGCTCCACCAGGCGCAAAATGGCCTCGTTCTGGTCGTCGTCGGCTTTCAGCAGACTGGCGTCAAAGGTCAGGGAGTAGGTGGAGCGGCTGCTCACCAGGGGCCGCCCGTTCCGGTCGGTGACGACGCCCCGGGAGGCCTCCACCTTCTCCTCCCGGGCGATGGAGCGGATGGAGCGGGCGACGTAGTCGTCATACTGGTTCACCTGGATGTCGTACAGAACGCCCAGATAGACCAGCAGCACCGCCGCCAGAAAGCCCGCCAGCAGGTACAGGCGTGTGTGTTGAGTCTCTTTGTGGTCCATGTGTGCTCCTTTTAATCGTCCAGATGGGTCTTCCGGTACACGGCCCGGTACAGCAGCGTGACGGGGATGGTCAGCGGCGCGGTGACACAGAACTCCCGCAGCGCCACGAAGGCGCAGGCGCTCCAGGCGGCCTTGCCATGCATCCACAGCAGCAGGCCGTGGGCGGCGCCTGTGATCAAAAAGGCGGCGGCGGTCCCGGCCAGGGAGCACAGCACCCCGGCGGGCAGCAGGCTCTGGGACATCAGGGCCGCGCACAGCCCCGTCAGGGGAAACAGCAGGGTGTAAAAGCAGGGGCCGCTCCCCGGCAGCAGCAGATCGCAGACCACGCCCACCGCCAGGGCGAACACGGTGCCGGGCACGGGGCCCTCATAGGCGGCGGGGATCACCGCCAGCAGGGGATAGACAAAGGGGATGACGCCCCAGAGGGTGACGCGCTGGCACAGCGCCCCCTGGACCAGGAAGCACAGCGCCGTGGCGGCGGCGTACAGCGCCCATTTGAAGATGGTTTCGTTACGGGCCAGCACAGGCGGCGGACCTCCTTTTCGCGGAAAATAGCGGAGCGGGTTCGGTGGCAGGCGGACGCGGGGGATATGGAGCTTGGGGGCCCCCGGCGAAGCCCAGCGGAGCGGGATCGGCGGGGAAGAGACGGAGCAGCGGAATGAGCGAGGGATCGCCGGCAGGCGGACACGAGGGATATGGAGCTTGCGACGTCTCAGGGTACGATGTCAAAAGACTTGATGACGAAGACCTCCGTCAGGGAGGCGAAGTCCACGCCGGGGGTCAGGATGGCGTAGGAGGCGGCGCCGGAGTCGTCCACCTGGACCTCCTCCACGGAGCCGATGACCAGCCCGGAGGGGTAGTACTCGCCAAGACCCGAGGTCACCACCAGATCGCCGCCCAGCAGCTGGCAGTCGGCGGGCAGGTAGTCCAGCCGCAGCCGGTCCTCCCCCATCAGGGAGAAGTCCCCCTGGGCCAGGCCCAGGTCCTTGGTGCGGAAGACCTGGGCGCCGAGGGAGATGTCCGTGTCCACCAGCGTCAGCACCGTGGACCAGTTGGTCCCGCACTCGCTGATGATGCCCACCAGGTAGCCCCGCTCGTCGATGACGCAGTCGTTGACCTCCACGCCGTGGGCGGTACCCTTGTTCAGTGTCAGGGAGGAGGTCCAGTTGGTGACCTCGTGTTCCGTGATATAGGCGGCCTCCAAATCGCTGAGGTCCCGGCGCTGCTCCCGCAGGTTCAAAAGCTCCCGCAGGCGCTCGTTTTCGTCCAGGGCCGCCTCCGCCTGCCGCACGGTCTCCTCCATCTCGGCGATCCGTTTGCGCAGGGCGGCGTTCTCCTCCTCCAGCGCGGTGGTGTCCCGGTAGTAGTTCTGCTTGTCGTTGAACCAGGTGGCGACGGCGGTGTAGGCGGAGCGGAAGGGGGAGGCCACGATGTTGGCCACATTGGTCAGAGGGGCGGAGGTGTTGCTGAGGGCGGACATGACGGCCAGCGCCACTGCGATGACCGCCGCGGCGAACAACACCCACAATCCGTGATTTTTCAGGAAGTTTTTCAAATCAAGTCCTCCTTAGAGAGGGGAAAGCCGATTGGGACGCGGCTCAGTCGAAAAAGGTGACGCCGAACCGGCCCAGCATCCGGCTCAGCCGCAGCACCGGCAGACCCATGACGTTGAAGAAGTCGCCGTTGAGCCGCTCCACCAGCAGCGCGCCCTTGCCCTGGACGCCGTAGGCCCCGGCCTTATCCATGGGCTCGCCGGTGGCGATGTAGCCGCGAAGCTCCGCCTCCGTCGCGGGGCGGAAATAGACCTCGGTGGACTCGCTCTCGGTGACGGAGCGGGCGCCCTGGCGCACCGTCACGCCGGTGCAGACCGTGTGGCGGCGGCCCTGGAGGGCCGTCAGCATCCGCAGCGCGTCGGCCTCGTCCACGGGCTTGCCCAGGCGCGCGTCGTCCAGAAACACCATGGTGTCGGCGGTGATGACGATCTCGTCGTCCGCGCACAGGGCCCTGGCGGCGTCCGCCTTCTCCCGGGAGATATACTCCACGATCTCCCGGGGCGTCAGGCCGGCGGGGTAGTCCTCCGCCGTTTCCGGCACACGGACGTCGAACTCCGTGATGCCGATGCGCCGCAGAAGCTCCTGCCGCCGGGGGGAGCCGGAGGCCAATACGATCTTTGCCATGGGGCGCCTCACTTTCCGGTGGAGCCGAAGCCGCCCCGGTCCGGGCCGTCCAGACGCTCCACCCGGGTGAAGGTCAGGGCGGGCTGGTTTCGCATGACGCGGAACTGGCAGACGCGGGCGTTTTTCTCAATGGTCACGTCCCGGGTGGCGTAGACCGGCATCCGCCACTGGTCGTTGTCGCCGCAGTAGGAGCAGTCCACCACCCCCATGGAGTTGGTCTGCAGGATGCCGTAGTTTTTAAACGTGGAGCTGCGGGGGACGATGTGGGCCTCATAGCCCTCCGGCAGGGCGATGGCCACCCCCAGGGGGATCAGGCGGAACTCCCCGGCCTTCAAGGTCACTTCCTCGGCCGTGTGGAGGTCGATCCAGTCGGATTTTCCATCTACATAGCACAGCTCGTCGATGTCGTCAACAAAATATTTTACCTTGATTTCTTCCATATAAAACTCCAAATTTTGATGATGTTTTGTAATATTAAATTGATATTATACGATTCGTATTCGGAGGGGGCCGCCCGGAGGGCGGGGCGGGGTGCGCCGTGTCGCGGCGCTGGGAGTTGCACCCCCCATTCTCTTTTTGCCG
>CABSFC010000100.1 GCA_902476875.1 uncultured Oscillibacter sp.
CCGCCGGTCCAGACGTCCGCCGTCCGGCGCCAGCAGTGTCAGAATGACCACTGCCGCCACATTGTAAAGAGGCACCGCGCCGATCAGGACCAGCGCCAGCGGCCCGGTCCCGCCGTAGATGTTCTGCATCAGCGCCGCGCCCAACAGCGCCTGACTGCCCCGATAGCCCGCCTGGATGAACTCGGCCCGCAGGGATTTGTCCCCAAGCAGCAGGGACAGGGCGGCCATCATCAAGATCGCCGCCAGGGACGCCGCGAAGCAGAACGCCACCACTTTGCCGTTCCAGACCGTGTGGAAATCCGATCCGGACAGGTTCTGGAACAGCTGCACCGGCAGGGTGATCTGGAAGACGAAGGTGTTTAGATACCCGGCGAAACTGTCGTTCAAAAACCGGGTTTTTTGATGCAGCAGAAAGCCCAGCGCCATCATGAGGAACACCGGCACGGTGGCGTTGAGGCTGAAGATCAGGTTTTCCATGGCGGACTCTCCCGAATCGGGGCGCGTGAGCGCCGTTTTCCATGTATTGTATGCCACGGTGGCGGGCTTTGTCAAGGAAGCCCGAAAAGGCGGCGGACTTTAGCCCGCCGCCTTTCCCGCTACAGGGCGATATACAAATAGGTGTGGGCTGCGCCGTCCCTAGTATACATCGGCGGAACGGCGCTCTCATACTCCGCCGCGCCAGGCTTTGATCGGATGCCGGCCCGCCGCGCCAGCTCCCGGGCCCGACGGGCGCAGGCGGCGGTGTCGCCGCCCGCGTCCAGGGCGTCGAAGCGGCGGTAACGCCCCCGCTCCGCCTCTCTGTTCAGCCGCTGGAAGAAATCCGCCGTCACCGCCAGGACGCTCCGGGTCTCCCCGCCGTCCGCGCCGTGGGCGTAGCGCGTCACCGGAGACAGGCCCCGCAGTGGCCGGCCGTCGCTTTCGAACAGCAGGGGCAACCTGCCGGAGACGATGTCCCGCCACAGCTCCTCCGCGCCGCCCTCTCCCTCCAGGACGACCTCCCGCAGGCGGTAGCTCATCTCTTCCGCACCGGGTAGCAGACCTCGGTGACGAACTCGTCGGGGTTCCGGGTCTCATGGGGGCTGACGTGGTAGATGTTGAAGGCAGTGCCGTCAAAGACGTAGCCGTTGGCCTCCACCCAGGAGGCCACGGCGGCGTTGACCTCGCTGATCTGGTCATAGCTGCCCTTGTAGACGGCGGAGGCCACCTGCACCGCCGGGACGGTCTTGAACTTCACATGCTCCGTGTCGGGATAGTTGCCCCGCACGGACTTCTGGATCTCCACGTCCACGTCGGTCTCCTTGTACTCCCCGTCGTAGAACAGGGCCGTACACAGGCAGGGGTCGCCGTCCTGGATGTGCATATGGGCGGTCTCCTTCAGGAAGATGCTCCACAGATGGCCCTCCAGATCGTAGCTGGGGATGATCTGCCGGACGCTGGCCACATACCGCTTCGGAATGGTCTTGACAGTCACATCGTATTTCATGGGTTCGTCCTTTCTCAGCCGTTCAATGGCTGTGTCCAGAAGCCGCAGCCGGTGTGCCGCCTCCTCCGCCGCCTCCCGGACCTCCGCCCGCTTCAGCAGCAGCTGGCGCTCCAGCGCCGCCCGGTCGTCATAGCACGCCAGCAGCTCCGAGATGGCCGCCAGAGAGAAACCCAGCTCCTTTAACGCCGCGATGCGGCCCATGGTGAGCAGCTGGGCCTCGCTGTAATAGCGGTAGCCGGTGAAGGGATCAATGGTCTCCGGCGCCAGCAGGCCGATCTCGTCATAATGGCGCAGCATGCGGATGCTGACCCTGGACAGTTTTGAAAATTCGCCGATCTTTAGCATTGGGGCCCCTCCATATCGGTGTGTTTTTTGAGCTCAGGTACAGCATAAGCCCTCCCTCTGTGTGAGAGTCAAGAGGCAAATTTTAATTTTGAGCAAAAAACGTTCAGCGGCCCCGCCAGACAGGCGGGGCCGCTGTTCTGTTCCGTTGTCAGTTTTCCAGAAAAATCTCCTGGCCGCAGACGGAGACACGTTCGATCTCCTCCACGTCGATGGGCATCTGGAACTCCAGGGTCATGTCGATATAGTCCGAGCTGCCCACGATCCCGCAGCTATAGCCCTCGCTTCCAATGGACATGCCGTTTTTCAGCCAAATCTCAGGAGCCAGATGGACATCCAGGTCCCGGAAGGAGAGCTCCGTCTCCTCCAGACCGCGGAACTCCAGCTTCAAAGCCAGGGCGGAACAGGTCACCCGCTCCAGCACCCAGTCCGTGCCGCTGATCTCACAGAGCCGCTCCGGGGTACGGGTCACCACCTCCCCGGGCAGCAGGGACACCTCCATGGTCCACGTCCCGGCGGACAGCGTCTCATAGCCGTCCCCGCTGAAGACTCCCAGGTCCCGCATGGCGATCCGGTAGTCCCCGCCGCCGGTCAGGGCGCTGTCGTCGATGGAGAAGATCAGGGAGTACCCTCCTGTCTCCGGGCTGTCCGGCCCGCCCCAGCGGCGGATACTGGTGCCGAAACCCGACACCGTATCGGTCCCCGGCTCGCCAGAGGCCCGGTAGATATCGGTTTCAAAAAAGTGGGGGAATTCTCTTCCCAGCTCCTCCAGCACCGCCTGGTCCAGCACCGTCATGTGGATGGCCACCATGGCGAACTGTCCGTCGGACACCGCGTCCACCAGCTCCAGCCGCAGGGTCTCATCCTCCACCACGGCGCCCAGGGACTCGCCGCCCATGTCCAGCAGCTGCTCCGTGTCTGCCGCGCCGCCGTACTGCGCCGCCCAGGGGCTGGTGTCGAACATCCGCTGAAAAAACGCGCCGCCCCGGAGGGCATAACCCGCGGCGGTGCCCGTCAGCAGGGCCGCCACCACCGCCACCGCCGCCCACCGGGCGGGGTTCCGACGGCGAACAGGGGACTTTTCCGGCGCGACTGACTGCCGCCGCACATAGCCCCAGGGGTCCGCCAGCATCTGCTTCATCCGCTTTCGCTGCCGGCGGGACTGCCGGATCTCCGGCTTTTTCTCCAGCTCTTCCATATCCTGCCGCAGCGCTTCCTCCAGCGCCGTTTTCAGCATGGCGTCAAAGATAGGCCCGTCCATCCAGATACCCCTCCTTTCTCAGCTGTTCCATCAGAAGCTTCCGTCCCCGGAAGATCCGGGTCTTCACCGTGTTCTCCGTCAGGCCCATGGCCTGGGCGATCTCCGCCAGGCTCCACTCCGCCACGAAACGCAGCTCCAGCACCCGGCGGTAGTCCTCCGGCAGTCCCCGGATCAGAGCCACCAGCGCATGGAACTCGCCCTCGTCCGCGGGCGCGGCGGGCTCCCACAGCGTGCCGTCCAGCGCCGTCTCGTGCTGGTCCTTGCGCAGCATATCCAGCGCCGTGTTCTTCACCACCACCGCCAGCCAGCCGGCGACCTGCGCCTCCGGCCTGTCCCGCAGCTCATCACAGTGCTGGATCAGCTTCACGAACGCGTCATGCACCGCGTCTTCTGCCTTTGGCCCGGGGCCCAGGATCTGAACGGCCAGCCGGGTCATCCGCTGGCAGTTGGCCCGGTAGAGCCGGACGAACCACTCCCGGTCCGGGTCCGTCTCCATCATGGAAAGATAGCCGGAAATCATGGGCGCTCCCTCCCTTTCTCTCAAGTTCTTCTGTAATAGTAACGTATCAGCCCGCCAAAAGGTTTCAAAATTTGGAAAAAAGCCGCCCTGCCTCCAGAGACAGGGCGGCTTTGCCTTATTCCACCGTCACGGACTTCGCCAGATTCCGGGGCTTATCGATGTCGCAGCCCCGCTGCAGCGCCGCCCCGTAAAAGTTCCACTTTTGCGGGGACCCCGCTATTTGACGCAAATGGTCAGGCAAAGCCCGCCCATTTCAAGGTTTTTGCCCCGGCAAAAACACTTGGACGCGCCACCTGGCGCGAACGTGGCGCCGGTACGTTTATTCAACCGTCACGGACTTCGCCAGATTCCGGGGCTTATCGATGTCGCAGCCCCGCTGCAGCGCCACGTAGTAGGCGAACAGCTGCAACGGCACGATGCCCAGGGAGGGCTGGAGCACCGGGTGGGTGTCCGGGATCGCCACAGTGGCGTCCGCGGTCTTCTCCATTTTCTCCCGGAAAGCGTCCGTGGTGACGGCCAGGACCTCGGCGCCCCGGGCCTTTACCTCCACCACGTTGCTCATGGCCTTGTCGAACAGCGGCGCGAAGGTCCCCAGCGCCACCACCAGGGTGCCCGGCTCGATCAGCGAGATGGTGCCGTGCTTCAGCTCGCCGGAGGCGTAGGCCTCGGAGTGGATGTAGCTGATCTCCTTCAGCTTCAGCGAGCCCTCCAGACCCATGGCGTAGTCCAGGTTCCGGCCGATGAAGAAGATGGAGTTGTGGTTGAAGTACCGGGATGCGAAATACTGCACATCCTCGAAGTGCTCCAAAACCCGCTGCATCTTCTCCGGCAGGGCCTGGACCTCCGCCAGGATGGCGTCGTACTCCTCCCGGCTCACTGTTCCCAGCAGGTCCGCCAGATACAGCCCCACCAGGTCCATCAGCACCAGCTGGGTGGAGTATGCTTTCGTGGTAGCCACGGCGATCTCCGGGCCGGCCCAGGTGTACAGCACGTCGTCCGCCTCCCGGGCGATGGAGCTGCCCACCACGTTGACGATAGCCAGCGTACGGCCGCCCCGGCGTTTGGCCTCCCGCATGGCGGCCATGGTGTCCAGCGTCTCGCCGGACTGGCTGATGACCAGCACCAGGGTGTTTTCATCCACCAGCGGGTCGCTGTAGCGGAATTCGGAGGCCAGACACACCTCCACCGGACGGCGCAGCAGGTGCTCCCAATTGTACTTGCTGACCATGCCCACGTGGTAGGCGGAGCCGCAGGCGATGACAAAGATGCGGGAGATGCCCTTCACATACGCCTCGGTCAGAGAGACGTCGTCCAGAACCACCCGGCCCTCCCGGATGCGGGGGGAAACCGTCCGCTGGATGGCCTCCGGCTGCTCCATGATCTCCTTGAACATGAAGTGGGCGTAGCCGCCCTTCTCCGCCGCGGACACGTCCCAGTCCACCTGGTGGTGCTCCTTCTCCCGGGGCATCAGCTCGCTGTCGAACACGTCGATGGTCTCCGGCGTCACCACGGCGATCTCGCCGTCATCCATGTACACCACGTCCCGGGTGTACTTGATAACCGCCGTCACGTCGGAGGCGATGAAGTTTCCGTTTTCGCCGTAGCCCAGGATCAGCGGGCTGTCCTTCCGGGCGGCGATGAGGGCGTTGGGATAGTCGGAGCAGATGATGCCAAAGGCATAGGAGCCCTCGATACGCCGCAAAACGCGGCCCACGGCCTCCAGCATGTTGCCGCACTCGTTATAGTGGAACTCCAGCAGCTGGGCCACCACCTCCGAGTCCGTGTCGGAGGTGAAGGTCACGCCCTGCTTTTGCAGGTGCTCCTTGATCTCCAGATAGTTTTCAATGATACCGTTGTGGACCAGGGCAATGCTGCCGTTCTCACTGACATGGGGATGGGCGTTGACGTCGTTGGGCTCGCCGTGGGTGGCCCAGCGGGTGTGGCCGATGCCCAGAGTCCCCTCCAGATCGGCGCCGCCGTGGGTCAGCGTGCTAAGGACCTGCAGGCGCCCCTTGGTCTTCTTCACCTGCAAGCCGCGGGTCTCGGACCGCACCGCGATGCCGGCGGAGTCGTAGCCCCGGTACTCCATCCGGGCCAGTCCGTCCAGCAGAATAGGGGCCGCCTGCTCGCGACCCGAAAAACCAATAATTCCGCACATAGGAAATCAATCCTCCTGATAGAGATATCAAAAGGACAAACGCGCAGAGATTTGCCTCTTTTACCCACGGTCACAGCCTCTCTGTTTTGCGGTCACCCGCATATTTGTCAGCTGTGTCACATGCCCGCGGAGGCACGGAAGAGCATCCGCCGAATTTTCGATAAACTCTTCTCCTCGTTATCCCGCAAAGTGCAAATACTTTGCAGGCACATGGCGCTCTGTGATGGGAACTCCGCCCATGGTCCTCCTTTCTGTTCTGCGCTTTCGCTGGGATAGTATATGATAAAACTCCCACTCGGGAGCATTATCCGGTGGAATAAATCGCGCAAAGCGGCAGACACTGTTCCAATGGAGGAATCTGCCTATGATGACCGCGTTCGCGCGCACGTTGATCCTTTATTTTCTGATCATGTTCGGCCTGCGTCTGATGGGCAAGCGCCAGATCGGAGAGCTGGAGCCCACGGAGCTGGTGCTGACCATGATGATCTCGGACCTGGCCACGGTCCCCATGCAGGACTTCGGCATCCCGCTGCTGGCGGGGGTCATCCCGATCCTGACGCTGCTGGCCCTGTCCATGCTGATGAGCCAGCTGTCCCTGCGCTATCTGCGCTTCCGGGCGCTGGTCTGCGGCACGCCCACCGTCCTGATCCGGGACGGCCAGCTCCAGCAGGAGGCCATGCGGAAAAACCGCTACACGCTGGACGAGCTGCTGGAGGAGCTGCGGGGCCAGGGGATCTCCGGCATTGAGGACGTGAAATACGCCGTGCTGGAGAACTCCGGCCAGCTGTCCGTCCTGCCCTGGACGCGCCGTCAGCCCCCCACCGCCGCCCAGCTGGGACTGGACCTGGAAGACGATGTGACCCTGCCGGTGGTTTTGATCAACGACGGACGGGTCCTTCGAAAAAACCTCGCCGCCTGCGGCAAGGACGAGCAGTGGCTGCTGCGGACCCTCCGCAAGGAAAAGCTGTCCTCCCCCGGGGAGGTCTTTCTCCTGACCCTGGACGAGCGGCAGCAGGTGACCTGCGTCAAAAAGGAGGCGTCCCCATGAAAAAGGGGTATCTGCTCCCCATCGCCGTGCTGGCGGCCATTCTGGCCTTTGCCCTCTGGAACAGCCGCGCCATGACCGTGAACACGGACCGCTGGCGGGCGCAGCTCTCGCAGTCGGACGCCCTGGCCCAGGCCGGGGACTGGCCCGGCGCCATGGCCGCCCTCTCGGACAGCTACGCGGACTGGTCCGCCCGGCAGACCTACCTTCACATTGTCTCCGAGCACGACGCCGTGGACGACGCGGAGGCCATGTACCACCGGGCACTGGCCTTCGCCGCCACCCGGGAGACCAGCGAGTTCCGGGCGGAGCTGTCCGATCTGCGGGACCAGCTGCGTCTTCTGGCCGAGATGGAGCGCTTCAGTATCGGAAACATTCTGTAAAGTAGTTTTACTTTTCGGCCAGCAGTTTTGTAAGCTCCTGCATAAAAGTGTCCACGTCCTTGAACTGCCTGTAAACGGAGGCAAACCGGACATAGGCCACCTGGTCCACGGAGCGCAGCCGCTCCATGACCCGTTCGCCGATGGCCTCGGTGCTGATCTCCCGCTCCATGGAGTTCTGGAGGTCCTGTTCGATCTCCCCGGCGATCTTCTCCAGCTCCGCCAGGGGGACGGGCCGCTTCTCACAGGCCCGGATCATACCCTCCAGGACCTTCCGCCGCTCAAAGCTCTGGCGGCTGCCGTCCTTCTTCACCACCACCATGGGCAGGCTCTCCACCGTCTCATAGGTGGTGAACCGCTTGGAGCAGGAGAGACACTCCCGCCTGCGGCGGATGCTGGCGCCCTCGTCGGCGGGGCGGGAATCAATGACCTTGCTCTCGCTGAAACCGCAATATGGACAATTCATGAGGAACCCTCCTGATTTTCCGCCGGCGGAGAGCCGGCGCGTCTTCTTCCACATGGTATCGGGGGTATTATACCACAGAGCCGCTAAATATGGTATCCATATTTTTATTTTTTTCCGATATTTTCAGCCTGTCAGCTCCGGTCACATCCCTGCGCAAACAGTGGGACTGGTCCCGGGAGGCACTGGCTATCTGCCGGTTGGTCACCGGGTGCCTCCGACCTCAGCGGAACACGGGCGATTCCTGCGCGTCAAAGGCGTACACTACATATGTGCCCCCATCGATATTTTGAATTCGCGCAAAGCAAAACAGTGTAGTCAGTGGAAAGTGCTTTCCCTTGTCATATGGAAGTGCTACATACCGGCACCCATCCCCCGTCCGGGTCAGGACGCCCCGGGCGCCCCGCAGACGCCGGCGCAGCCAGGCGGCGCGAAACAACCGGTCCGGCTCCGGCGCCTGTTCCCAGATCGGTTGGACAGACTGCCCCCTGGCGGGCCGCAGCTCGCCACGCAGCAGCCGCCCCAGCGGCGCCGTCATCCTCCGGGAGAAGCGGCGGCGGATAACGGCCTGCCGCCCCTCCGGCTCCAGCACACCCAGCCGCAGCTCCCCCAGGTCCCCCACCGCCCAGGCGCACCAGATCCCATCTCCCGGCATATGGCAGCGGGCGGTGAACCAGGTGTACAGCGTCTCCGGCTCCGTTGTCAGCTCTCCCAGCGGCTTACCGTCCCACAGCAGCGGAAACTTGTCCATGGCCCTCTGCCTCCCCTCATTGAAAAACCGCCTGTGCAACTCTATGCGCAGGCGGTCTTGATTATGTGGGACAGCGGCGGTCAGGCAATGGTGTAAGTGCCCCGCACCAGCAACTTTGTGGTGGCGGCGGTGGCCTTGACGCCCCGGCCCTCAACGGTCATCATGTACAGGTGGTTCTGCGCCAGCGCGCCGCCGCTGTTCAGCGTCCCGGCGGTAGTCTCGTCGATCAGGCCGGGGGCGGAGGGCGACACACACGTGGCCGTGCCGACCCGCAGCATGACCTCGCAGCCGATGTCTCCGGTCAGAGTCTGGCCGCTGGAGAGCGTCACCACGGTAAAGGTGGCGGCGGAGCCCGTTCCCCCGACCGCCTGTCCGCCCAGCTGCTGGGCGATCTGACTGTTCCGGGCGGCGATCTTCTGATCTACCTTTTGCAGGACGGTGTTCAGGAACGTATCATTTAAATAACTCAGCGTCACCAGCGGGTCGCCGGAGGAGCCCGCCTCCGCCGCGAAGGACACCGTCATGTTCAGCGCGGCGCTGAGCAACAGCAGCACCACCATCCGCAAAAACCATCTGTTCTTTTTCATGGGATATGTACCTCCGTTATCCTTCGTGTCCGGGAATCCGTCCTCCCGGAAAGAAGCGCTGCTCTTTCCGGGAGGGCCTCCGTCATACCAATTGGTCGTGTGGCAGTCCAAAGCTCACCGCGATGGCCGTGTCGACTTTCGTCATCACATTTTCCTCCACATGGCCCATCCGCTCCCGCAGCCGCTTTTTGTCCAGGGTCCGCACCTGCTCCAGCAGGACGATGGAATCCCGGCTCAGGCCGCAGCTCTGGTCCACGGGAAGGTCGATATGTGTCGGCAGCCGGGCCTTGCCCGTCTGTGAGGTGATGGCTGCCGCGATCACGGTGGGGCTGTAGCGGTTGCCGGTGTCGTTCTGGATGATCAGAACGGGCCGGACGCCGCCCTGCTCGCTGCCCACCACCGGGGAGAGATCGGCATAGTAAATATCGCCGCGCTTGACACTCGTATCCACAAAGTTCACACTCCGCCGAAAGAAGTACCCGTCACCGAAGTCGCTTCGGTGAGGCCACTTTCATTCTCCCACGCAGTTTCGGAATTTATACGCTGCCGGGAAGGCAAAATTCCGGCGTCCTTGCCCCGCACTATCCTATGCGGGGATCAAGCTGTGAGTGCCGTCTTTCCGTGGCGCTCTCGCGCCGTCAGAGCAGCAGCCGCAGGCTGCGCTCCACCACTTCCCCGTTCTCCATGTACAGCCGGGGCACCCGCTTGCTGACCGCGCAGATCAGCTCGTAAGGAATGGTTCCCAACGTGTCCGCCAGCTCGTCCACCCGCTGGCGCTGGCCGAACAGCTCCACCGCGTCCCCCACGTGGACATCCGGCAGTCCGGACAGGTCCACCATGGTCATATCCATGCAGATGCGGCCCCGAATGGGCGCCGGACCGTGGGCGGTCTGGACCGCCATCC
>CABSFC010000101.1 GCA_902476875.1 uncultured Oscillibacter sp.
GCTGCGCTTCGACGGCGACTATGTGGTCTCCATCAAGGATGTCGACAAGGTCTACACCGACTATCGCTTCCAGATCGATGACGAGGACGTCTACGCCATGCGTGACGAGCTGACCGTCAATACCCAGGCTGTCAATGCCACTCCCGCGGTCAAGGGCATCGTGGACGATCCCGACACCCTGTTCCTGCAGGGCCGCACCCTGTATATCACCTCCAACCGCGCCGACGTGGGCCTGGGCCTGGCGGCTGGCGCCAAGGCTGTGACCATCCAGAAGGAGAACGGCTCCACCGAGGAGACCAACTTCTCTGACGTGGCTTCCGCCATCGCGCACCTGGCTGACGCCGACGAGGCTACCGCCGGCTTCCAGTATGACGGCAAGGTCTACGCTGTCCTGAACAGCAACGGCACCGCCGACTGGATCGTCTTCGTCAACGACACCGAGCTGCTGACCGGCACCCAGACGCCCAGCTACGGCTACACCGGCAACCTGCTGACCGTCTACAACGCCAAGCAGACCGTCTCCGGCCTGACCCTGGCTGGCAGCTCCGCCACCGGCACCTTCAACCTGCTGGGCTATGGCGTCCTGCAGACCAGCGTCACCTACACCGCTCCCGCTTGGGTGCCCGATGGCGCTCAGGTGACCCTGACCGCTCCCATCCTGTACAACAACATGGTGGTCGGCAGCTTCACTGGCACTGGCGTGATCTCCGGCGGCAAGGCTCTGCTGAACCAGACCTCTCCCTTCGGCAACTACCTGGCCTACGAGAACGCGAACAACTTCAGCTTCGGCAACGCCACCGCTGAGACCTTCAGCGCTGTCAACGTCTACTACTTCGATCAGACCGGCGCCCGTCTGGAGAGCAAGCTGGATATGAACAATACCAGCAAGACCCTGACCACCAACGCTCTGGCTCAGGAGGCCCTGAAGATCAAGATGGTCAACAGCGATGCTGTCAACGATGCCGTTCTGACGATTGCTGGCACCAGCAGCGATACTTCTGCCTCCAACATTTCTTACGCCACCCTGAACACTGGTTGGACCGCCGGCACTAACCGCAACGCCATTGGCAACGGCCCCGTGGTCGTGACCCTGAACGTTGCCTCTCTGGCGAACACCTACAAGGTTGAGAAGGGCTCCGGTCTGGCGACTGACGTTGCTAACGCCATCGATCTGACTGGTGGCTCCGCCACTGCCGCCACCATGGACAAGTTCGGCCTGGCTTCCAACGACGACACCCTGAAGATTGAGACTACCGCTAACGTGACCTCCGGCCTCAACCAGTACAACGTTGTTACCTTCAAGGCCACCGTGGCGAACGGCGCTGACTCTGCTCCTGCCGCCGCCACCTACAAGGTCACCGTCACCACCACTGCCGGCACTCTGACCTTCACTGGTCTGAGCACGACCGCGAACGCGACCCTGACCATGCCCGCTGGCGATGTCACCATCACCGGTGTCAAGGCCGAGGTCGAGACTCCCCTGGTGGTGGTCAACACCGTGACCAAGACCGCTGACAACCAGATCACCGTCAAGTTCAACACCGCTGTGAACGATGGCACTTCTCCTGTTGCGGCTGCTCTGGCTGCTGCCGACTTCACTCTGGGCACTGGCACCATCGTGGATGTGGCTCACACCGTGGACACCAACACCGTGGTGATCACCGTTGACCATGTCCTGACTGTTGGCGAGACTGTCACGATCAATGCGTCCTCCGTCTACAACACGGCCAATTCTGCCGATGTTCTGACCGGTGTCACCGCCTACACCCTGGGCGCTAACGGCCTGTTTGTCTGATCCCAGAACCGATAGCTGATTCGCGGCTGTAAAATGCGAAAAAAGGCCCCCGGGCCGAAGCCCGGGGGCCCTTTTTATCGAATCCCGTACATGCGCAGACAGCTCCCCGCCGCCATCCCCGTGTAATAGTTCGTGTTCCCCGCCACCTCGGTGATCTTGCTGTAGGGGTCCTTTGACGCCATGACCGCGCCGCCCGGAAAGAAGAGCGCCCGCACCGCCCGTTCGGCGTCCCGCAGGGGGAAGAGCACGGCCATGCAGGGGTCCTTGATCGCGGGGGCGTAAGCGGAGCGGCTTGTCGCGGTGATTCCGGAGATTCCAAAGCTCATGGTCGTCACGCTGCTGCTCGTCATGACGGGGACCATCTCCAGCAGCACGATGCTCCACTGGCTCCAGTCGATGTCCCGCAGGTCCATGGTGACGCCAAAGGCGTAGCCGTCCAGCACGACCTCCCGGACCAGCTCCGCCCGCCCCAGCTTTCCCGCCAGCGCCGCCTCGATCCTCGCGTTGTCGCCGTTGAAGTCCTCCCGCAAAATGCGGTCGGAGGCCTCCCACTGATTCAGCCGATAAGTTTCTGTCTGTTTCATACGTTCCTCCCCAAAAGTGTTTTTGCGCTTCGTTGTTGTACACATAAGGCCGCCATTCCGCCATTTTTGCCCTCCCGGGTGCAACAACGCGAAAAAAATTCCCCTCCGCCAACGGCGAAGGGGTCCACTGCTTGACAAATGGGGAAAGTGTGGTAAGATAAAAACAGAAAGGGCAAAGCCGATCAGCGGTTCAGCCCGACTAGATAATGGTTCTAATAGATAGAAACCGTCACTTGGCCGAGTGGCGGTTTCCGCTTTTCTTCACAATGATCGTCACCGTAAAAGCGCCGATATGTAAAGTAATACGCATAGGTCTCACCCCCTTTCGGGTGGTACGGAGCCGTTTTTGCCCTCCCTGGGGCAAGGGCGCAAAAAAATCCCCCTCCGCCGTTGGCGAAGGGGTCCACTGCTTGACAAATGGGGAAAGTGTGGTAAGATAAAAACAGAAAGGGCAAAGCCGATCAGCGGTTCAGCCCGACTAGATAATGGTTCTAATAGATAGAAACCGTCACTTGGCCGAGTGGCGGTTTCCGCTTTTCTTCACAATGATCGTCACCGTAAAAGCGCCGATATGTAAAGTAATACGCATAGGTCTCACCTCCCTTCCGGGAGTGTGACCGAACCGCCAACCGGATTATGGCAATGCCCTTTCCGGCCCCAAATGGGGCATCATCATTATACAAATGCGTGGCACGTTTGTCAACCGCTGCCAAAAAGCCCGCCGTCCACTGGACGGCGGGCTCTGTTTCACGCCCCGATCCGGGCCTCGACGGTCCGCATGGTGCGGCGCAGGAAGATGGAGGACAGCAGCAGGGACATCAGCTCCGCGATGGGGAACGCGAACCAGACCAGCTCCAGCCGTCCGGTCCGGGCCAGCAGCCACGCCGCCGGAAGCAGTACCACCAGCTGGCGGCAGACGGAGATGATCAGGCTGTAAAAAGGGTTCCCGATGGCCTGACACACGGACCCGGCGATGATGTCGAAGCCCGCCAGCAGGAAGTGGATGCTGATGATCCGCAGCGCCACCACGCCGATGGGCAGCATCTCCGCCGAGGCGTTGAACAGGCGCAGCAGTACGTCGGGGAACAGCTGGAACGCGGCGAACCCCGCCGCCATGATGCAGGTTGCGGCGCGGACGGCCAGCTTCACGGTCCGCTTCACCCGGTCCAGTCGGGCGGCGCCGTAGTTGTAGGAGATGATGGGCACCATACCGTTGTTCAGCCCGAACACCGGCATGAAGATGAAGCTCTGGAGCTTGAAATAAGCGCCGAAGGCCGCCGTGGCGGCGTCGGTGAAGGCGATGACGATCTTGTTGATGCCGAAGGTCATGATGGAGCTGATGGACTGCATGACGATGGAGGGGAAGCCCACCCGGTAGATCTCCCGGGCCACCTGCCGGTCCCAGCGGATCTGGCGGGGGCGGATGTGGATATCCGGGTTGCGCTTCACATTCAGCACCGCGGCCACAACGGCGGCCACGATCTGCCCGGCCACCGTGGCGATGGCCGCGCCCGCCGCCTCCAGCCGGGGCGCGCCCAAAAGGCCGAAGATCAGGATCGGGTCCAGGACGATGTTGATGCCCGCGCCGATGAGCTGGGTGCACATGGCCAGGGTGGTGCGCCCGGTGGACTGGAGCAGCCGCTCGAAGCAGAATTGCCCGAACAGGCCGATGGAGCAGCCCAGGCAGATCGAGGCGTAGTCCGTGCCATAGTCCACGATGGGGGCGATGTCCGTCTGGGCCAGATAGAAGGGCCGGACCAGGAAGACGCCCAGCAGGGCGAACACCACAAAGCTGCACAGGGCCAGAAAGATGCCCGTGTTGGCGGCCTTGTCCGCCATCTCCTGTTTCTTCTCACCCAGAGAACGGGACAGCAGGGCGTTGATGCCCACAGCGGTGCCGCCTCCCACGGCGATCATCAGGTTTTGCAGGGGGAACGCCAGAGACACGGCGTTGAAAGCGTCCTGGCTGATCCGGGCCACGAACACGCTGTCCACCACGTTGTACAGCGCCTGCACCAGCATGGAGATCATCATGGGGATGGCCATGCCTGCCAGCAGCCTGCCAATGGGCATGACGCCCATCTTGTTTTCCTGGGGAGCCGCGCCGGCGGCGGGGGTGTTATCTCTCATTTCCAATGTTCCTTTCTCTCTTTGGTATCCGCAGAAAAAGGACGCGGCTCTTGCGGCCGCGCCTTTTATGGCGGAGGGGGAATAGACGGCGGAGCGGCGGACGGATGATATCCGTCCCTGCGGCGGTTACTTTTTCAATTCGCCGGTGGCCAGCTGGGTCAGATAGGCGTTGAGGAACCCGTCCAGGTCGCCGTCCATGACGCCGTCGATGTTGCTGGTGGCACCCCACGCGCCCTTGTCGCGCGGGGACCCCGCATTGGACTCAAATGGTCGGGCAAAGCCCGCCCATTTCAAGGTTTTGCTCCGCAAAACGCTTGGACGCCGCACCCGCGGCGGAGACCAGCCGCCTCGACTTACTTTTTCAATTCGCCGGTGGCCAGCTGGGTCAGATAGGCGTTGAGGAACCCGTCCAGGTCGCCGTCCATGACGCCGTCGATGTTGCTGGTTTCATAGCCCGTGCGGGTGTCCTTCACCATCTGGTAGGGCATGAACACGTAGGAGCGGATCTGGCTGCCCCACTCGATTTTCATCTGCACGCCCTTGATGTCGGAAATCTTCTCCGCGTGCTGCTGGGCTTTCAGCTCCAACAGCTTGGCCCGCAGCATCTTCATGCAGTTGTCCTTGTTCTGGAACTGGCTGCGCTCCTGCTGGGACGCCACCACGATGCCGGTGGGCTTGTGGATCAGGCGGACGGCGGAGGAGGTCTTGTTGACGTGCTGGCCGCCGGCGCCGCTGGCCCGGTAGACCTGCATCTCGATGTCCTCCTCCCGGATCTCCACGGAGTTGTCGTCCTCCATCTCCGGCATGACCTCGATGGCGGCAAAAGAGGTCTGCCGCCGGGCGTTGGCGTCGAAGGGGGAGACGCGGACCAGACGGTGGACGCCGTTCTCGCTCTTCAAAAGGCCGTAGGCGTTCTCGCCCTCGATGGAGATGGCGGCGGACTTGATGCCCGCCTCGTCGCCCTCCTCGTAGTCCAGGATTTTGTAGACGAAGCCGTGACGCTCGGTCCAGCGGGTGTACATGCGGTAGAGCATCTGGGCCCAGTCCTGGGCCTCGGTGCCGCCGGCGCCGGCGTGGAACTGCAAAATGGCGTTGTTGGCGTCGTACTCGCCGGAGAGCAGGGTGGTCATCCGGGTCTCCTCCACCTTCTCCTCCAGGCCGGCGTATTCGCTTTTCAGCTCCTCCAGGATCTCGGGGTCGTCCTCCTCCTGGCCCATTTCGCACAGGGTGGTCAGATCCTCCCAGGAGGAGATCAGCTTCTCCTGGCGGGCGATCTTGTTTTGCAGCTGCTTCAGGCGCTGCTGCACCTTCTGGGAGCGCTCCAGATCATTCCAGAAGCCGTCCTGGGCGGTCTCGTCCTCCAGGCGGGCGGCCTCCTGCCGGGCGCTCTCGATGTCCAGAGCGGCGGACAGCTTGTCCAGCTCCGGCCCCAGCTCCCGCAGTTTTTGTTTGTAAACGTCGTATTCGATCAAAGCCATGGCTGTTCTCCGTTCTCTCGAATTTCATGAACTATCCTATTATATCGGAGGAAAATTTATTTGTAAAGGGGGGCGGCGTTTTTCCGAAAATCAGGGCCTTGTTCACAATTTGTTCATGATTGTTTGGCCTGGTTACGGTATGTTATAGAGAGGTATATTATGTAACCGTCCACCATCGACTTGTAATTGTAAAGTTCTGGAATTTCATGGAGGGAACGACGATGAAAAGATTTTGGAAGAAGCAACTGCCGGCCCTGCTGCTGGCGCTGATCATGACGGTCAGTCTGGTCCCTGCCGCGATGGCGGACGGTCCCTGCACGGGCGAAGGGAGCAACGGAGAACATCAATGGAGCGAATGGGCCATAACAAATCCCCCCACATGTAGTGAGGAAGGAACAGAAGCCCGGACTTGCACTCTTTGTGGTCAGCCCGAAAGCCGGACTGTACCACCGACAGGAAAGCACGATTACCAATTTGAAAGTACAACTGCCACCTGCGGAAAAGAGGGCATTAAGACCAGCAAATGCACACATTGCGGCGACATAAAAACCGAATTCGACCCGGCAACGGGTAACCATAAATGGGTCGACAACGGCGCGCCGAATCCCGCGGCTACCTGCGGCACTGCGGGCAGTCAGCCGAAGATTTGTTCTATCTGCGGCGAGACAAAGAATGAGCCAATTCCCGCAACCGGAAATCATTCCTGGGGACCTTGGCAGACGACTACATCGCCCACCTGCACAAAGGCTGGTCTGCAAACGGCCACCTGCAAGAACTGTTCGGAAACAAAAACGGAACCGCTGAATCCCGTAGCGCATACCGATGTTTCTCCCAAGGACGGCAAGTGCGATTATTGCGGGCAGACGATGAGTACCTATTACACCATCACGTTCCAGACCCCCCAAAATGGCAGTACGTCGCAGCAGGTCGCGGCGAACAGTTCTCCTGCCTATCTTCCCACTGCCAATGCCACCTATACGGTCAGTAACGTGACCTATACGTTCTATGGATGGACTTCTTCTGCCACCAGCACGCCGTATATTTACACGAATCAAACCCCCATATATACATCGGCCAGCCAGATCAGGGCAACCGGCAATGTTACATATTATGCCGTCTACAAAACCAGCGGCACCACCGTCACCTTCCAGACTTTGAGCGCCAGCGGCGGCACCACGACTTACCAGACCCAGACCGTGCAGGTGAACGGCTATCCGTACAACCCCGGCACGCCCCCCACGGTCACCTTCGGCGGCAAGACCTATACCTTCTACGGCTGGACTACCGACTACAATTATTACAGCACCTGGTACCTCTACAGCAACCAGCGGATCGTGACGCCCTACACCCAGATGGTCACCAGCGCCACCCCCGTCACCTACTACGCCGTCTATACCACCCAGGACAGCGGCTCCGTCACCTACACCGTGGCCCCCAACGGGACGAAGGCTTTCAAGGGCGCCGACTTCAACGACTACTACCAGAAGATGGCCGGCAGCCGCTATACCCTGCAGTATGTGCGGTTCAGCGTCAGCAACACCACGACCTACAACAACTTCGGCGCTTCTGTTTATCGCGGCAGCACCGCGCTGACCGCCAGCGACCTGAACCGGTATGACTTCTACTATCAGAACTCCCGGTACGGCAGCTATGACCTGGATGACCTGTCCCTGCAGGCCCTCCGAAACGCCGCCAAGGGCAGCCTGACCATCCCCTTCACCGCCTACGGCAGCGGCAGCAGCGTCAACGGCACCCTGACCCTCACCATCAATGAAAACGGCGCGGACGGCAAGACCATCGTCTACAACGTGGCCCCCGGCAAGGAAGAGGAATTCGACCGCAACGACTTCAACGATGTCTTCCGGACGGTGTACACCACGGAGACCGTCAGCCACGTGGTCTTCGACCGGCCCGACAGTTCAGCGTTCTCCTATGGCACGCTGTACAGCGACTACGGCGACAGCCGCTATGAGACCAAGTTCAGCCGCAGCGACCTGAACAGCGCCTATTTCTACTATAACAACGGCTACGCCACCGGCAGAAACGACTACTACCTGAACGACCTGTCTTTCGTGGCGGACAGCGCCTTCAAGACCACGGTCAAGCTGACTTTCACCGCCTACGGCACCAACACCAGCCACTCTGTGAAGGGTACCGTGGAGATCCGCTCCACGGAGTCCACGGAATACACCGTCTCCTACAAGGTCGCTCCCGGCCAGTCCGTGAGCCTGAAGGCGGCGGACTTCCTCACCTTCCTCCGTAAGAGCTACAAGAACGCCAACCTGGACTATGTGTCCTTCGACCGCCCCAGCGACACCAGCGTCTTCACGTACGGCACGCTGTACAGCAATTACGGCGGCACCAACCAGGTCGCTTTCTCCCGCTCCGACCTGAGCAGCTATAACTTCTACTACAGCGCCAAAGACGCCACCGGCAGATATGACTACGCCATGGATACCCTGAGCTTTGTGGCTGGCCAGAACTTCAAGGACTCCATCAAGCTGACCTTTACCGCTTACGGCGACAACTACGACGAAGAGGCGGAGGGCACCCTGGTCATCGAGGCCAACGGCACCGCCGTGACCTCCTCCACCTATGTGGGCAGCATCCGTTACGCCACCACCACCGGCACCCGGGTGCAGATCAACGCCAACGACATCGCCCGGTACTACAAGAAGAACACCGGCGCCGCCATGCAGTATGTGACCCTCACCGGTGTGCCCTCCACCGGCGGCCTGTACTACAACTACTACAACACCAGCAAGTACGGCACCACCACCCGGGCGCAGCTCACCGCCGCCAACGCGGGCGGCCAGCTGTTCTACGCCAGCCCCGCCAGCACCAGCCAGTTCGCCCTGACGGAGCTGACCTACGTCCCCAGCGGCACCAACTACTGCGCGGCCATCCCCTTCACGGCCTACGGCAATTCCGGCTCCGTGTCCGGCGCCATCCTCATCAGCGTCAGCGGCTCCACCGTGTCGGAGGTCTACGGCGTGACGCCGAAAAACACCGCCGTCACCTTCCCCGCTTCCTCCATCTCCAGCGCCGTGGTCAGGGCCACCGGCGCCACGCCCGCCAGCATCCAGCTGCTGAGCCTGCCCTCCTACACCGCGGGCACGGTCTACGTGGGGGCCGGCACCACCACCCTGGCCAACACCACCACCGCGTACGCCATCTTCTCCGGCGCCCAGTCCCTGCGCTTTGTGCCCTCCTCCACGTACACCGGTTCCGTGGAGATCCCCTATGTGGCGCTGAACAGCACCGGCACGGCCATCGCCTCCGGCACCTTCTCCCTGGGCGTGCTGAACAGCAAGAAGACCTTCACGGACGTGACCTCCTCCACCTGGTGCTACAAGTACGTGGCGGAGCTGTCCGACGCGGGCGTCATCGACGGCTATCCCAACGGCAGCTTCAAGCCTGACAGCACCGTGACCTACGGCGCGGCGCTGAAACTCATCATGCTGGCCGCCGGATATCCCGAGCAGGCGCCCACCTCCAAGAACAGCGTGTTCAGCGGGTATCTGGCGAAGGCCCGGGCGGACGGCATCATCACCGCCAGCAACGTCAACCTGACCAAGCCCATCACCCGCCTGCAGGTGGCGCAGATCGCCGCCGGCGCCATGAAGCTGGACACCAGCAACCTCTCCAGCGTGTCGCCCTTTACCGACACCACCAACGCCAGCGTCCAGGCCCTGAACGCGGCGGGCATCGTGGAGGGCTACTTCTCCAACGGCACCAGCACCTTCAGGCCCAACAACACCCTGACCCGCGGCCAGGTGTCCGCCATCGTCTGGCGGATGCGGAACTACGGCAAGTGATCCCGCGGGTGAGAAGCGTCTTCACAAATTGAAAAAGCATGCATCCGGCGGCCCA
>CABSFC010000102.1 GCA_902476875.1 uncultured Oscillibacter sp.
AGCTCCCGGAGCAGCGGCGGGACGTCCCAAGGCGATAACTGAATCCTGTACGGAAGGCCGTTCCCATCACGGGGAGCGGCCTTTTCTATTCTATGGAAACGCGTCCCAATTTGGAACGCGTTTTTCCTTCATTGTGAGGAGGCAAACAATATGAAGCGCACAGCATCCCTTTTTCTGGCGGCGGTCATGGCCTGCGCCATGACCTGTCCTGCCCTGGCCGCTGACAAGACGCCCGCGGCCGCCCTCTATCCCTCCCATGTGGAAACCTATACCGAGGGAGCGTACCCCAGGCTGGAAAAGGTCTATGTTCTGGACGCCTGGGACGATCCGGCGGACATCCCCACCGGGGATTTTGAACGGGAGGGGTACATTTACAGTCTGCTGGATATGACCCGGCAGGACAACACGGTGACGGAGAGCAAGTCCCATGTGGAAACCGTCACAGTGGAGAGCAAGAGCAAGGATATGGAGCAGATCATGCCCCTGCTGCCGGCCACCCTGGAGGTGGCCACGGAGGACAGCTATACGGGCCTGCTGACACTGGACACCACCAGCATCCAGGCAGAGGCGTCCGGCTATGGCTCCTCCACCCGCACCATCTCCGCCAGCCGCACCTACCCCAACCTGTCCGACGCCGACGTGTCCCTGATCCCCAAAACCATTGAGGACAGCGGGCGCACCCTGAGCTTGTCGGACGTTCAATGGCAGGAGGCGGGCGGCTTTTACAATGCCGCGGCCACCTATACCGGCACGGCTTCCAGCAGCTATGCCACCGGCTACACCGTCACCGCCGAATACAGCGGAGAGGTGTTCCGTACGGTAGGCGGCACCGTCACCTATACCGCCCTGTTCGGCGGCGTACCCGTGCAGGCCAGCGGGACAGAACAGGCGGAGGTCCAAACCGGCACACCGGCTGAAAGCGGCGGGCTGTGGTGGCTGCTGGCCCTGCCTGCGGCCGCAGCCCTGGCAGGGCTGGCCGTATTGGGCCGTTTCCTGATGAAACGGTATAAATCCAAAAAAGAATGGAAGGAGTTTAACCAGTGAAACGAAAAGGACTGTTATTGACTGCGGCCCTGTGCGCCATGCTGCTGACCTGTCCGGCCCATGCGCTGGAATACAGCATCGACGCCCCGGACGATTACCTGTTCGGCAGGCCCACCAGCGACGACACCATCTATGAGCAGGAGGACCCAAACGTGGACCGGAGCAAGAACGTAGCCCTGATTCCGCCCGGCTTTGGAACCCCCACCAGCTACCTTCCCGGCAGCGGGAAGCATCTGACGCCCAACCTGGTCCCCGGCGCGCTGGAGGGCGGCGGTCTGGCCAGTTCCGCCGGGAGCGCCGCCAGCTATCCCAGTGTGGACACAGGCACGGCCTGGGCCGGGACTGCCACAGCCTTTACCAGCGTGACCGACGATCTCTATTATAGCGCCGGACACCTGGGCACCCTGAAAATCCCGGCCATCGGCCTGTCCGTCAAGGTCTACGAGGGCACCGGCAGTGCTACTCTTGCCAAGGGCGCGGGCCACTTTGCCGGCACCAGCATCTGGGATGGCAACGTGTGCGTCGCGGGACATAACCGGGGCGTGAACGCCCATTTTGGAAAGCTCCACACGCTGGAGGTGGGCGACACCATCACCTGGACCACCAAGCTGGGCACCCGCACCTATACGGTCACCCTGGTGGAAAAGGTCCGCGAGACGGACACCAGCGGCACCGCCGCCACCGCAAACAACTGTATTTCCCTTTACACCTGCGTCATGAACCAATCCGAATACCGCTGGCATATTCAGGCAGTCGAATCCTGAGTATCCTATTCCAGACAGGCAGTTGAAACGCGTCCCAAATTGAGACGCGTTTCGACCGCCTATATTTTTTTGCTAACGACTTCCAAATTTTAACAAAAATTCGCGTTTTTCCGACAGAAGGGGGTGATATACGGCGAATCTGAACGCCGGAGGGTTATGGCCCCCTTCTGCCCATTTTGAAGGAGGCTCCCATGAAAAAACGAATCCTATCCCTGCTTTTGGCCCTGCTCACGGCGCTGGCCCTGCTGCCCAACGCCGCCTTTGCCGCCAGCACCGAGGATGAGGCGCTGGGCGAGGTGGACATCTACAATGGCGGCTACGAGCTGTCCTACCTGTCCATCAACGGCACCGTCAGGACTCAGATCTATACCTATTTCAGATATACAGACACCAACGGCGTACAAAAGGAGGTCCCGGCCTACTGTGTCAACCCCAACACCAAGGGCGTGCCCCAGACCGTGGCCGAAGGTGAGAGCGTCAAATATATCGCCAACGAGAAGTCCAGCGACCCCAAGGTGGTGGGTATCATCTCCAATGGCTACCCCCACCGCTCCCTGGGCGAGCTGAAGCTGGACAACAAGTACCAGGCGTACTACGCCACCAAGATGGCCCTGTGGTGCTATCTGCTGCCCAACTGGAATATCGCCAATCTCAAGGTCAACCCCAGCCTGACCGGGAGCGAGCTGGACATCGCCAACCGCATCCTGGCCGCCGCCAAAGACATCTACAAGCGGGGCACCACCTACAACTATATGCTCTCCCCCAAGATGACCGCCACCCCGGACAAGTCCGTTGCCTACCCTGTTACCATCAATGGCGTGGAGTACAAGCAGCAGGTCTTTACGCTTTGGAGCGAGACGTGGGTGTACGACTACGACATCTCCATCGCCTTTGCTGATCCCTCTGAGGCGCCCAGCGGCACCCGCATCGTGGATGAGAACAACAACGACATCACCAAGGTCTCCGCTGAGTGGACAGGCGACGGCTACGGCGCCAAATTCAAGGTGCTTTACCCTGCGGAAAGCATCGAGGGCCAGAGCGGAACTGTCCAGCTTTCCTTCGGGGCCAATGTGGCCCAGTACGCCGCCATGTACGCCGTCTGCGCCGAGGTGGACCAGTACGGCAATTTGCAGAATTACATCTGTGACCTGGACAACTCCAAGCACATGGAGCTGGCCGCCGTCAGCAGCTACAACAGCCCCGGTGGGGATGAGCCGGACGAGACGGCATTAAAAATTGTGAAATTGGAAAAAGGCAGCGAAATCCCCTTAGAGGGCGCTGTTTTTTCCGTGTATGACCCGGAGGGGCGTAAGGTCGGCTCCTTTTCCTCCACCCCGGACGGGACCGTGACCATCCCCCTGACCCTGGAGGGCCACTATACCATAACGGAGGAAATTCCGCCGAAATATCACCTGCTGCCGGAGGTCCGCACCCAGCACGTGGATGTGGAGTACGACAAGGTGGCCACCGTCACCTTTACCAACGCCCCCTATGGCTCCATCCGCGTCCAGAAGCTGAGCGATACCGGCGAGGCCCTGAACGGCGTCACCGTGCAGATCAAGAACATCACCACCGGGGAGGTTCAGACTGCCCAGACAAAAATCGGCGGCGTGGCCGTGTTCGACGAACTGGAACCGGGCGGCTATGAAGTGCGGGAACTGGCCGGCATCTCCGGCTGGATCGCGGACACCGATACCGTCCAGACCATTTCCGTGGTGGCGGGCAAGACCAGCGACGCCACTATCATCAACAAAGAGCTGCCCGGATTACGCATCACGAAATATGAGCGGGGCACCACGACCCTGATGGCCAACGTGTCCTTCGAGATTTTCCGGGACGCCGAGAGCCTGGGTATTTTCCAGACGGACGAGTTCGGCCAGATCCTGCTGACCGACTGCAAACCGGGCACCTACCGGGCCGAGGAACGGGACACCGGGAGCGACGGCCATGTGCTGGACACCACGCCCCAGGAGGTGGAGCTGCGTGCCGGGGACGGCATTAAGGACCTGGTTTTCTTTAACGACAGATTACCGGGTATCCACTTAATCAAAGTGGACAGTTCCGACCTCTCCCAGCCGATCCCCAATGCCCGTTTCCGCTTTGAGGCGGTGGACGGCAGCTTCGGCCCGGTGGAATATACCACCCTGGAGGATGGGACCATCGACCTCAGCAAGCTCCCCGTTGCGTCTTATGTCGTGACTGAATTGGAGTGTCCGGGCTATGTGGTGGACAACGCCCAGCGCATCATCCACCTGGACGGCAACGAGCAGGCCCAGTTCGTTTTCACCAACTCCAAGCTGCCCTCCCTTTATTTATATAAGGAGAGCGCGGACGGGACGCCCCTGGGCGGCGTCACCTACCGTTTGGCGAAAATTGAGGACGGCTCCCGGTATCTGGACCGCACCACCTCAAACACCGGAGAGATCGTCTGGGAGGGGCTGGAGCCGGGGGTGTATTCCTTGCAGGAGGTATCCACGGTCTCAAATCACCTGCTGGACACCACCGAGTACCATGTGGAGCTGTTCGCGGGCCGGGACTCCACCATCTGCCTGCAAAACGATAAGCGGCCCAACCTCACCATCTGGAAATTCGACGCCGACGACCACTCCATCCCCATCCCCAACACCACCTTTTTGGTGGAGGCGGCGGACGGCCACAGCGTGGCGGAAGTGACCACCGGGCCGGACGGCTCCGCCACTGTGCCCAACCTCTGGCCGGGAGTGTTCAAAATCTCCGAGCAGGCGGTGGGAAACGACAGCTACCTCATAGACGCCCCGGATCAGTATGTCACCCTCTATCCCAACCGGGACCGGGAGGCATATTTTTATGACCACAAAGCCCCGGTCATTGAGATCATCAAGGAAAACAGTATCACCCATGAGCGGCTTTCTAATGTTCGTTTCCAGGTGTGGTACGCCAGCAACAACACCAGCACCGGCGAATACAACGACCTGGGCATCTTCACGACGGACGAGAATGGCCGCATTGAGCTGACCGGCCCGGCCAACGGCCTCCGGGACGGCTGGATTCGTGTCAGGGAACTGGCTCCGCCCACTGGTTTCTCCATTAAGGACAGCGACACCCAGGAGGCTTTTATTCAGGCGGGAAAGGGTCACACGTTCTTGTTCGAGAACACCCCCTTGTCCGCTTTGGTGGTCTACAAGCAGGATAGTCTCACCGGGGCCGGTTTATCCAACTGCATGTTCCAACTGAGCTACCTGGGCGGCGACACCAGCGGCAGCGGGGGCACGGTCATCGGCACCTACCGGACCTCGCAAAACGGCTCGTTTACGGTGACGGGCCTCAAAGCGGGCTATTACATCTGCGAGGAACTGGCAAGCGACAGCGGCCATGTCATAGACAGCGCGCCCCAGTCTTTTTATATCAGCGGCAAAGACCAGGACGTTGTGACCCTCTACTTCGGCAACAGCCCTCTGGGCAGCTTGCTGGTGAAAAAGGTATCGGCCAGCGACAACACCCCGCTGAGTGACGTTGAATTTTTTGTCACCACGGCGGACGGGACCGTGGTGGGCGACAACAACGGCAAGTTTGTCACCGGGAGCGACGGCACCTTCCTGGTAACAGACGTGGAACCCGGCACGGTGCTGGTGGTGTCCGAAACACGGGCCAAACCCGGCTACCTGAAGGACGACGCCAGCCAGAGCGCCACCATCCGGGCGGGCCAATGCGTCAATCTTGAATTTAGGAACCAGCCTCTGGGAAATTTAGTGATCGAGAAGTGGGGACGGAACGGAACAAAGACCGTGCCCCTGGAGGGCGTCAAGTTTGAGATCAAATACGCGGATGGCCGCTATGTGGACGCCGCTGGCGGAACCCTATCCTCCAACGGCATCTATTACTCCAATTCCGGCGGACAGATCATCCTCTCCGGCATCACGGGAACAGTGGTCGTGACCGAACTGGAGAGCATTGATGGCTATTCCATCGACCCCACCACCCAAAGCCAGGTAGTCACGGTCAACCCCAACGACACGCAGACCATCCGCTTTTACAACGACGTTGTGGGCGGCGTGGAGATCATCAAGGTCAACGAGGCGGACAAGTCGGAGCGGATTCCCAACACCACCTTCGAGGTCCGCAGGGTGTCGGATGACGCCCTGGTGGACACAGTGACCACCGGGAAAACCGGCAGCGTCTTTGTAACGCTGGAGGATAACAATTACTACGCCGTGGAGACAGAGAGCGCCGAGGGGTTCAAGCTGGATTCTATGCCCCATTATTTTACCGTATCGGGCGGCAGCGCCTCGCCCCTGGTGGTGACCAACCGGGCCTTCAGCGGCATCAAGGTCCACAAGACCGATCAGACCACCGGCAAGGGTATTTATGGGGTATCCTTCATCCTGTACGACTCGAATCACAACCCCATCGACCAGCAGACTACCGATGACCGGGGCTATGCCTGGTTTGAGGACCTGCCCGGCGCGGGCCGCTACTATCTGCGGGAGTTGGAAAATGAGGGCTACGTCCCGGATACAGAATTAAAAACCGTCTATGCAAAGGCCGGGGCCACCACCCTTGTTGAGTGGGAGAACATCCCCATTACGGCCCAGATCCAAATCGTGAAGAAGTCTGCCGACTACAACCCCACCAACGGCCTGCCCGCGGGCACGCTGCTGGAGGGCGCTGTGTTCGAGATCTACGACAAGGCTGGCAATCTGGTGGACACCATTCGGAGCGACAGCCGGGGTTTGGCCGTGTCCAAGCCGTTGCCCTTGTCCCGCTATACCATCCGTGAAGTAAAAAGCCCGGAGCATTACGGCGTCAATGAAACGGAGCTGACCGCCTACCTGGAGCATGAGGGCCAGATCGTGCGGTTCGAAGTGACCAACAAGAGCCTGACCACCGGCGTGTCCATCACCAAGACAGGCCCCAAGGAGGTCATGGCGGGCCAGCCGGTGCGCTATGTATTCTCCGGCATCGCCAACACCTCCAATGTCCGCCTGGACAGCTTCTATTTCCGGGACACCCTGCCCGCCCAGGTACGGCTGGACACGGTGGTAACAGGCACCTGGAATTTCCCAGGCACCTATAAAATCGTTTACAAGGTCAACGGTACAGGGGACTACCGCACTTTAGCGGATAACCTGTCCACGGCGAAAACCTACACCCTGGCCGCCAGCCCGGTTGCCCTGGGCCTCGCCTCCAATGAGCGCGTGACCGAGATCATGTTTGTGTTCGGCCAAGCGCCCGCGGGCTTCGCCCAGGTGGAAAAGCCCTATCTCTATTGTACCGCCGTGGAGAGCCTGTCCGGTGACGCCTTTGTGAATATCGCAGATGCGGGCGGTGTGTATAACGGCCAGTGGGTGCAGGCGGTGAGCCGCTGGGTGACCACGATCTACGGCAAACCTCCTGTGCTGCCCCGGACCGGCTACTGATCAGGCCGCTTTGCCGAAACGCGTCTCAATTTGGGACGCGTTTCGACAGGCTTCATTTTCGTGAAAGGAGTTTTTATGAGCGAACATAGACCCGTACCAAGCGGCCTGGAGATCAGCAGACGGATTGCGGACTGTCTGGAGGACATAGACCCCATCCAATACAACGGCAGCAACCGGGCCAGACGGGTGCGGAATGTCAATGACTACCTTCAGGGCCGAAACGATATGCCCCTGGACGAGCTGCTGGACTGGGCGGAGCGGGCACAGGGCGGCGAATACGCCGCCCGCGTCCAGGCCCTTCGCCGGAGTATCCGGGACTTTCAGGAGCAGAAGGCCCTGCTGGGCCAGCCCTATACAAGACAGGGCAGCCGGACTTACCCCTACCGTGTTTGGGATGCGAACCCGGAAAGGCCCCTAAAGATCATTGACCAACAGCTGTTTGACAGGGCGGCAAAGGACGGCTTTCCACCCGGCTTTTTCCGAAAATCCTACTTTGACAGGGTGACATTTTATTGCCTGCCCCAAGGCGCGGACTTGAATTTTTCCTATTTCCAGGACTGCTCCTTTATCGTGTGCAGGATCGGGGGCGCCACATTTGACAATGCTTCGCTTAACAGCTGTGATTTTCACACATCGGACATCGACCACACCACATTTATCGGTGCGTCCCTGTCCTATACCCATTTCCGGGACAGCAGCCTGACCTGGGTTTCTTTCCAGCAAGCCCGGTTAAATTCCTGTAACACTATCGACTGTGTACTCCGCAATGTGGGCTTTCTGAATACTGTGCTGGACGGCTGCAGCTACCAACAGATCACCGCTGACAATACGAGGTATCTGCACACTGCCCGCATTACCCAGGGCGGGGCCACAGCAGAGGAGTGCGCCAGAAACCGGGCGGCGGTTCTGCAAAGCCTGCGGCCCGCAAGCGCACCCCAGCACGGCAAGCAACCGGGACAGAGGCATAGCGGCAGATGAAACCCAAAAGCAAGAGCATTCTGCCCTGGGTATTCCTGGCTGTTCCTGTCCTGTGGCTGGCGGCTATTCTGGCTTACGGCTACGAGGACGGCATGACCGTCTTTGACCTTATGGGGCGTTTCACCGTTTTGGTGGAGCGCCCCTTTGCCATCCGCTGGACGCCTCACACCTTGAAATTCATGCTGGGGGCGCTGGCGGCCTATGCCTTCGCCGTCCTGCTCTATTTCTCCACCAGGGAGAACCGCAGGCCCGGCGAGGAACATGGGAGCGCCAAATGGGGCACGCCCCAGGCCCTGGGCAGGAAATACCGGGACCACAAGCACCCCCCACGGAACATCATCCTGACCCAAAATGTGCAGATGGGCATGGACAGCCGCAGGCACCGCCGCAATCTCAATGTGCTGGTGGTGGGCGGCTCCGGCGCGGGCAAGACCCGTTTTTTTGCCAAGCCCAACATCATGCAGGGGAGCAGCGAGGGAACGGGCCGGGGCGGTCAGGTCTCTTTCCTGGCGACAGACGCTAAGGGGGAACTGTCCCGCGCCCTGGCGCCCTTGCTGATCCAACAGGGCTATGAGGTGCGGATTTTTGACCTGATCGACACCACGCGCTCGGACCTTTACAACCCCTTTTTCTATATCCGCAGCGACAACGACGTGGTGAAGCTGGTCAGCAATCTCATAAAAAACACCACCCCCAAGGGTGCGCACCAAAACGACCCGTTTTGGGAGAAATCAGAAATTGCCCTGGACAGCGCCCTGATCCTCTATCTGCTCCATGAGGCCCCGCCGGAGGAACAGAACTTTGAGATGGTCATGTATATGCTGGCCTGCGGCGGTGCGCGGGAGAACGATGACAGCTACCAGTCCCCCCTGGACCTGCTCTTTGAGGCCCTGGAGGAAGAAGAACCGGACCACATCGCCGTCAAGCAATATAAGGTATTCAAGCAGGCGGCGGGCCAGACGGCGAAAAGCATCCTGATCTCCGCTGCCGTCCGGTTGACCGCCTTTAATCTCCCGGAAATTGCCCGGATCACCAACGGCGACACGCTGGACCTGGGCGGGCTGGGCGAGCGTAAGCAGGCCCTGTTCTGCATCATTCCCGACAATGACACCAGCTTTAACTACATTGTAGGCATGTTATACACCCAGGCGTTCCAGACCCTCTACTATGCCGCCGACAAGCTGCATGGAGGCCGGCTGCCCGTTCATGTGCGGTGTATCTTCGACGAGTTCGCAAATGGTGCGACACGTTTCTAACTGAAAAGGTTAGGCGTGAAGCTGAAAAAAATATGAAA
>CABSFC010000103.1 GCA_902476875.1 uncultured Oscillibacter sp.
GCTGCGGCAAGCCCGGCTGCACCGTGGGCTGCGACTGCGACCGCTATATCGAGGTGTGGAACAACGTCTTCTCCCAGTTCGTCAACGACGGCGAGGGCCATTACGAGGAGATGACCCACAAGAACATCGACACCGGCATGGGCCTGGAGCGCCTGGCCTGCGTGTGCCAGAACGTTGGCTCCCTGTTCGATGTGGACACGGTGATGAACATCACCAACAAGGTCTCCGAGATCACCCACGCCCACTACGGCGAGAGCCACAAGACCGACGTATCCCTGCGGGTCATCACCGACCACATCCGCTCCTCCGTCATGATGATCTGCGACGGCGTGCTGCCCAGCAACGAGGGCCGGGGCTATGTGCTGCGCCGCCTGCTGCGCCGGGCTGCCCGCCACGGCAAGCTCCTGGGCGTGGACAAGCCCTTCCTGTTCGACGTGGTGGATACCGTGGTCCATGAGAATGAGTGCGCCTATCCCGACCTGCGGGAGAAGCAGGGCTATATCACCAAGGTCATCCGCACGGAGGAGGAGAACTTCGCCAAGACCATCGACGGCGGCATGAAGATCTACAACGATCTGTTGGCGGCTCACAAGGAGAAGGGGGAGACCGTCTTCTCCGGCGCTGACGCTTTCAAGCTGTACGACACCTACGGCTTCCCCATCGACCTGACCATCGAGATGGTGGAGGAAGAGGGCATGACCGTGGACCGCGCCGCTTTCGACCGGCTGATGGAGGAGCAGCGCGTCCGCGCCCGCAAGGCCCGGGAGGCCCTGGGCGACCTGGGCTGGGCCGGTATCGAGTTCGGCAGCGACATGCCCGCCACCGAGTTCGTGGGCTACGACCGCACCGAGGCCCAGGGCAAGGTCCTGGCCATCGTGGCGGAGGAGGAGCTGCGGGACGAGGTGGTCTCCGGCGCCGACGCCATCCTGGTGCTGGACCAGACGCCCTTCTACGCCGAGATGGGCGGCCAGGTGGCCGACCACGGCGTCATCACCAGCGCCAACGGCGCCCGCTTTGAGGTCACCAACGTCCAGAAGAACAAGGGCGGCAAGTTCATGCACTACGGCAAGGTGGTCTCCGGTGAGTTCCAGGTGGGCGGCACGGTCACCGCCGCCATTGATGTGGAGCGCCGCAAGGCCATCATGCGGGCCCATAGCGCCACCCATCTGCTGGACGCGGCGCTGAAGAAGGTCCTGGGCGACCATGTGCATCAGGCCGGCTCCCTGGTGGAGCCCGACCGCCTGCGCTTTGACTTCACCCACTTCGAGGCCATCACGCCCCAGCAGCTCAGCGAGATCGACCGTATCGTCAACGACGCCATCCTGGAGGGCTACCCTGTGGTGACGGAGGTCCTTCCCATCGAGGAGGCCAGGAAGAAGGGCGCCGTCGCCATGTTCGGCGAGAAGTACGGCGACGTGGTCCGCGTGGTGGAGATGGGCGACTTCTCCATGGAGTTCTGCGGCGGCACCCATCTGGACAACACCGCCAAGGCCGGCTCCTTCCGCATCAAGTCCGAGGCGTCCATCGCCTCCGGCGTGCGCCGCATCGAGGCCACCGTGGGCAAGCTGACGCTGGAGACCGTCAACCGCAACCAGCAGGTGCTGTTCCATGCCGCCCAGATGCTGAAGACCAACTCCGGCGAGCTGGAGAACCGCATCGAGCAGCAGCTGAACGAGATGAAAGAGCTGCGCCACGCGCTGGATAAGTTCAAGGCCGAGGCGTCCCTGGGCGAGGCCCGGCAGTTCCTGATGTCCGCCAAGGACGTGGGCGGCCTGAAGGTGCTGACCGCCACCAAGAACGGCCTGGACGCGGGTGCCCTGCGGCAGATGGGCGACTTCCTGCGGGACAAGGAGCCCGCCACCGTGGCGGTGCTGGCCTCCATCAACGGGGAGAAGATCACCTTCCTGGCGGTCTGCGGCCCCGAGGCTGTGAAGAAGGGCGTCAAGGCCGGCGACCTGGTGAAGAACGTCTGTGCCATCTGCGGCGGCAAGGGCGGCGGCAAGCCAGACAGCGCCATGGGCGGCGGCAGCGATCTGCTGAAGCTGGATGACGCGCTGGCCAGTGTGGACGATTTCGTGGCGGCCAAGCTGGGCTGAGATGACGAGAGACGATCTGAAGAGGTTTCAGGCGCTGGACATTGATTTTTCCGCCATCGGCCTGGAGCAGTCTGAGAATATTGCCTATTTTTGCACGCCTGTTGGGGTGGAGTATGCAGGCTGGATCGGCTGCGACGGCATCCATTTCATCCTGCTGCCGGGGGACGAGCGGGTATTCTGCGTGGACCCGGCCATGGGGGAAGAGGGCGCCTATGTGCTTCCAGTGGCGGCGGACTTTCGGGAGTTCCTCTCCTTTGTCCTGTTCTGCCGGGACGCCAACCCGCTCACCCAGATCCATTGGTTGAGCGAGGGGCGCTTCCACCAGCTTCTGCGGGAAGATGCAGAGGCCCGCTGGGACGGCTGCGAGGCGTTTTTTGCCAGAAAGGCGGCGGCATTGGATACCATAGCCGAGGCCTTCGCCATCCGGCCCCAGGCCCCCTACGCCAAGGTCAAAGCGATGCAGGCGGCATTTGACCCCGCTGTTCTGACCTTCTCCGATGAGTATTACGATGTGCTGGGGCTGGAAAAGCCCTGCTGATCCGAAGAGGTGTGCCCCATGATCCCGAAAGACCCTGTGATTTTGTTGAGCTTCGTCAACACGAAGCTGCGGGACGAATTTTCCTGTCTGGACGACCTGTGCGCCGCCCTGGACGCCGACGCGGCGGACATTGCGCAAGCGCTGGCCGCGCTGGACTATCACTACGATCCCGATCATAATCAATTTATCTGAAAAAATGAGAAAAGGAGGTTTGAAATATGTCCGATTGCTTATTCTGCAAGATCATCGCCGGGGAGATCCCCAGCGGCAAGGTCTATGAGGACGACGTCTGCTACGCCTTCAACGACATCGCGCCCCAGGCCCCGACCCACTTCCTGGTGATCCCCAAGCAGCACATCGCGTCCGTCTCCGGCGTCAACGCGGACAACAGCGCGGTGGTGGCCCACATCTTCGAGGTCATTGCCAAGGTCACCGCTGAGATGGGCATTGAGAGCTACCGCGTGGTGTCCAACATCGGCGAGCAGGCGGGCCAGAGCGTGCCCCATCTGCACTTCCACGTGCTGTCCGGCCGGGATATGACCTGGCCCCCGGGCTGAGCTCGTCGCAATCCCCCAGGGGAGTTTCGTCTCCGCCTAAGAGCCCGCCCTGACGGGCGGTTGGCTCTGACACGCGCTTGCGAGCGCGGTCTTGTCCCTGCGGGACAATTCACCTTCAGTCCGTTCGTCTTCGTTTCCGCAGTCAGCCTGCGGCTGGCTGCGAAAGCTGCGCTCACTCCCTTGCTCATCGCTTTCCGCCGGGAAACCAGCGAAGCGTTTCCCGGCAGAGGGGACGGGGCAGCAAGCTCCATATCCCTCGCTTCCGCGCATTGTGCGAAAGCTTACTCATTCCGCCTTTTTCCCCGGCAAACGGTTCCCTGATTTGCCGGGGAAGGAGAGACGGGGAAAGCGCAAAAAGACAGCGCCTCTCATCGAGGCGCTGTCTTTTTTGCGATTTTTACGCGGGGTTGACGGCGTTTACAGAAGGCGGTGCGGGAGAGAGCTCAGGCTCGGCCTGTATGATGGTTTCGATATCCGGAAACTTGCTCAGGTCGGGATAGCTGACCTTCACGCCGCTGCCGGTGGCGTTCACCTTCATCTCCATATCCACATCGGCGGCGACGTTGACGGAGGCGGATTCTCCGGCCTCGCTCATATCCATCTTCATGGTCATGGACATGGAAGCGGCCGCGTTTTTCAGCTGGCCCCTGCTGTCAACCGTGTAGGTGTAGCCGCACTTGCTCAGGTCCAGGTCCAGCGCAAGTCCGATCTCCTCGTCCAGACTGGAGAAGATCATATCCAGCAAATCGTCCACCATGCCCGTGTAGGTGTCGCCGTTGAGGGTCATGGTGTACACGGTGCTGCCGCCGCTCTTCGTAGCGGAGATGCTCTCAATGTAGGGCATCATCATGGCGGTGCTTGCGCCGCCCAGATCATTCATCTGGGCCAGCATCTCCTGATAGATCCCCAGGAATTCATCCATGGAATCGCCCATGTCCGCCTTGTAGAGCTCTTCGCCCTGCTGGACATATACCCAGTTGTCCTTGACCCACACGCCCATGGAGATGGGCTGGCTCATGGTCATCATGCTCTGGCCGCCGGCCTCCTTCATGTCCATATCCATGGACATATCCAGCTGGAGGCCCATCTGCAGGTTCTTGTCCAGAATCATTTGAACGCGGCCCTTGGCGGTCACATCCACGTTGGCGGTCATGTCCATGGGCTCGCCGTCGGCGGTGCCCTTCCCGGTCATGTCCATGTCCATCTTCATGGCGACATCCACGTCCAGACTGTCCTGCATAGCGCCCATGGTGGAAGACACCAGCGCCTCATAGGTCTCGTACTTGCTGATGATGGGTCTGGCGGCGGTCTCGTCGATGGCGCCGGACTTCACCAGGCTGTCCAGCAGGTAGGTGCTGCCGTCGGCCAGTTTGCAGGCCAGGGCCTGATAGGTGACGGCGGCCAGGTCGTCCCGCAGGAACTCACCGGTGTAGAAGGACAGGTCCATCAGGCCCTTCGTCACGGCGAAGTCCAGAGCCTCGGCGTACTGGAAGTCCGTGCCGTCCTTGTAGCCCAGGGCCCGCAGCAGGAAGACCACATAGTTCTGGGCGGTGCACTTGCTGGCGGAGCCGAAGGTGGTGGCGGTGGCACCCTTGGAGATGCCGTTGGTGTACATCCAGGCCACATAGGGGGCGGCGGTGCTGCTGACATCAGTGAAGGGGTGCTTGATCTCGCCGGAGGCATAGGCGGCCTTGGCGTCGTCCTCGGCGCCGTAGAGCCGCACCAGCATGATGGCGGCCTCGGAGCGGGTGGGGGCGCGGTCCAGCTCAAAGCCGCTGCCGGTGCCCCGGAACATGCCGATGGCGGACAACTCCTCCGCCACTGCGTCATAGTCAGAAGCGGAAGCGGTCACGCACAGGGCCGCGGTCAGCAGCAGAGTGGTGAACAGAATGGTCAGGAAACGCTTCATGGGAGTGCTCCTTTCTTGTTTTTGGAGTATCGCTTTTTTTATTATAAACTTTCTTCCGATTTGCGTCAAGGGAAGCCACCCCCTTTTTCTTGCCGCCGGCGTGTATCCGCCATTGACTTTCCCGCAATAAAATGTATAATATTTTCGGAAACTTTTACCCACGCGGGTATTTTTTGAGGGAGGCACATCGTATGCATACCTATCCGATCCATATCGCGGGGCTGGAGCGGGCGCTGCCCATCTGCAAAGTCACGGACGACCTGTACATCGGCGCGTTCATCTGCTTTGGCGACGCGGAGCTGACCGTGGCCTGCGCCCGGGAACTGCTGGCGCTGGTCCCGGCGGACAGCTACGACTATCTGTTCACCGCCGAGGCCAAGAGCATCCCCCTGATCCACGAGATGGCCCGCCAGTCCGGCGCGGCTAAGTATTTCATCGCCCGGAAGGGCCCCAAGGCCTACATGCCGGACCCCATCCATGTGGAGGACCACTCCATCACCACCGCCGGGACCCAGAAGCTGTATCTGGGCCGGGACGACGCGGAGCTGATTCGGGGCAAGCGCATTTTGCTGATGGACGACGTGATCTCCACCGGCGGCTCCCTCCACGCCATGGAGGAGCTGGTGAAGTTGGCGGGCGGCACCGTGACCGGCCGGGTGGCGGTGCTGGCGGAGGGCGACGCCCAGAAGCGGGAGGACATCCGTTTCCTGGCTCCGCTGCCGCTATTCAACGCTGACGGGACCGTAAAGGGATAAGGAAAACGGCGCGCGGTCACCGGACGGCGCGCCGTTTTTACGTGTGATCCGCCTAAATTCGACAACTTGAGGATATTATGAAGAAAAAAACCGTTTATTGGCTGCCCCGCGTCAACGCGCTGGTGCTCCTTTCAGCCCTGTTCATGGCCGCCTCCGGCGTCATCCGCATCGTGTGGGCCTGCGGGGAGCGGCCACTCCCCGGCGCCGTGTTCTGGCCCCAGGTGGTGCTGCCACTGGCTGCCAACCTCTCCTTTGTGGCGATCCTGTTCCGGGACGGACGGGACCGCCTGTACCGCTCCGCCATCCCGGTGTGGCTGGGGTGCGTGTTTTTCGCTGTAAAGGCGCTGACCTTTCCGTCCCTGATTCACACGGTGCTCTGCCTGTGTCTGTACGCCCTGGTGGCGGCGTTGTACACCGCCACGGTGACGGGACGGATGCCGACGCAGAAGCTGCTGTGGCCGCTGTTCGGCCTGCCCATGCTGTACCACATCTTCGTGGAGGATCCCCGGAAGCTCGGCTGGCCCATCCACGACTGGCTGCCGGAGGTCAGCGTGCTGTGCTGCATGGCGGCGCTGCTGTGCGTGTCCCTGGCCATGAAAAAGCGGCCGGTGGGGGAGGGAGAGCCGGTGCGCCGCTTCGGCGACCGGAACGACGGCCGCCGCCTGCGGAGCCTGTCGCCCATCTTCGCCGTATCCCCGTATATTATGAAGACCCGCAACACCTCTCAGAACTTCATCGAGGACCGCATTGAGGTGACGGAGATGGAGCGGTACATCGCGGAGAAGCGGAAGAGCGGCATGAAGAACTTCGGCGTGCTCCACGTGCTTCTGGCGGGCTACGTCCGGGTCTGCGCCCGGTATCCGGGCCTGAATCGCTTCATCGCGGGGCAGAAGATCTTCACCCGGGACCGGGAGATCGAGGTCAACATGACCATCAAAAAGGAGATGTCCACGGACTCGCCGGATACCGTTATCAAGGTCGCCTTCGACCCCGCCGATACGGCGGACGCGGTCTATGACCGCTTCAACGCCAAGGTGCAGGAGGTCAAAAACGCCCCGGCGGACACCGGGTTTGACAAGCTGGCTGGGGTATTCAACATGATTCCCGGCCTGCTGCTGAAATTCTTCGTGTTCCTGCTCCAGACCATGGATTACTTCGGCCTGCTGCCCCGGTTTCTGACCAGGCTGTCGCCCTTCCACGGGTCGCTGTACATCACCTCCATGGCCTCTCTGGGCATCCCGCCCATCTACCACCACCTGTATGACTTTGGCAACGTGCCGGTGTTCTGCTCCTTCGGCAAGAAGCGGCGGGTATTTGAGACCCTGCGGGACGGCACGGTGGTCCGGCGGAAGTACATCGACTGTAACTTTGTCACCGACGAGCGCATCGTGGATGGCTTCTACTACGCCTCCGCCGTGCGGTATCTCCACAGCCTGCTCAGCGACCCCTGGCAGCTGGACCAGCCGCCGGAGACGGTGGTCAGGGACCAGGGCTGATACGAAAGGGGTATCCCGACAAAAAAGGAAGCGGCGCAGCCGCTTCCTTTTTCAATGGCTCTTTTTGTAAGTAAGGTACCCCTCCAAAATCAGCGACGCCGCCACGGCGTCCACCACCTTTTTCCGCTTTTTGGAATTTTTGCCGCTGTTGAACAGAATCTGGTGGGCGTCGATTGTGGTGCGGCGCTCGTCCCACAGGATGACAGGCAGGGAAGTGGCTTCCCTTAACAGCTCCGCCATGGCCCGGGCTTTCTCCGAGCGGGGGCCCCGGGTGCCGTCCATGTTGATGGGGTGGCCCAGCACCAGCTCCTCCACGCCGTGCTCCCGCGCTAGGGCGGCGACGCGCTCCGCCACCGCCTCCGGACGGTAGGCGTCGATGACGGTGGTGAACCCGGCCAGAAAGCCGGTGGGGTCGGAGATGGCGATGCCGGTGTGGGCGTCGCCGTAGTCGATGGCCATGATGCGCATAAAACGGTCCTCACTTTTGTTTTTTCCCATGATAGCACATCCAAAGGTCCGGCGCAAGCGGGCGGGGAAGACGCTCCGCTTTTCCGCGAAAATCGCTGGAATTTTTTCGAAAAAACAGTTGACCAAACGTTTGACCTGTGGTACAATCTCTCTTACCTGTGAAAAAGGGCTTTTGTTGTCGTGCGCTTTTTTCGCTTTTCAGCCACGGCTCCGGGGCGGCTTTGAGGGCAGGGAGGCAGTCGGTATCCCCGGCGTTGCCGGGAATGATACCAATAATAAGGAGGTGCCGTTAGATGCGCGTTAAAGTCACTTTGAGATGCAACGAGTGCAAGCAGAGAAACTACAATACGATGAAGAACAAGAAGAACACCCCGGACAAGCTGGAACTGAACAAGTATTGCCGCTTCTGCAAAAAGCACACGCTCCACACCGAGACCAAGTAAGGGCGACGAATAAAAGAAAGGGCGTGTAAAACATGGCAGAAGAGACGAAAAAGAAGGATCGCGGCCTTTGGTTCCGCGAGATGAAAAGCGAATTGAAGAAGGTCGTTTGGCCTAATCGGCAGACCGTGCTGAAGAACACCGGCACCGTGCTGCTGTGCTCCGTGGTCATCGGCGCCTGCATCTGGGTCTTCGACTTCGTGGCGGTTTCCGCCGTGCAGTTGATCCTGAGCGTGTTCGGCGCTTAAGGAGTAACGGATATGTCAGACAGCGCGAAGTGGTATGTGATTCATACCTATTCCGGCTATGAGAACGCCGTCAAGACCAGCATCGAGAAATTTGTCACCGGCCGCAACATGCAGGATCAGATCCTCCGGATGGAGATTCCCATGGAGACCGTGACGGAGGTCACCGACACCGGCGCCACCAAGGAGGTGGAGCGGAAGGTGTTCCCTGGCTATGTGCTGGTCAAGATGGTCATGTCAGACGACACCTGGCATCTGGTGCGGAACGTGCGCGGCGTCACCGGCTTTGTCGGTTCCGCGAACAAGCCCATTCCCCTGACGGAGGAAGAGGTCCTCGCCATGGGTATGGAGAAGCACGAGGTCGTCGTCAAGTACAATGCGGGCGACCACGTTCGGATCGTGGACGGCCCGCTGGCCAGCTTCACAGGCATCGTCGAAGAGATCGAGCCTGAGAAGAACCGTGTCAGCGTCATGGTCTCCATGTTCGGCCGGGAGACGCCCGTGGACCTGGAGCTGGATCAGGTCGAGGTCCTGAACTGAACATTCGCAACAAGCGCCGCACCGGCGTTTCCGGTGCAAAGTGGGAGGGACCGCAGGGTCCCGCCAAGGACGGACGGAAGAGACGTCCGCACCACATTTATGATTTAGGAGGTGCTACTCCGTGGCACAGAAAATTACTGGTTATGTAAAGCTGCAGATCCCCGCAGGCAAGGCAACTCCCGCTCCCCCCGTCGGCCCCGCGCTGGGCCAGCACGGCGTCAACATCGCCGCGTTCACTAAGGAGTTCAACGAGCGCACTAAGAACGACATGGGCATGATCATCCCCGTCGTCATCACCGTGTACGCCGATCGTTCCTTCACCTTCATCACCAAGACGCCCCCCGCGGCCGTCCTGATCAAGAAGGAGTGCAACAT
>CABSFC010000104.1 GCA_902476875.1 uncultured Oscillibacter sp.
GGACGCCCTCCGGCGGCTCCCGTGGCGGCGGCATCTTCGGAGGCGGCTCCTTCAGCGGCGGTTCCTTCGGCGGCAGCCGTGGCAGCTTTGGTGGAGGCGGCTCCTTTGGCCGCAGCTCCGGCGGCTCCCGGGGCAGCTTCGGCGGGGGAGGTTCCTTCGGCCGGGGCGGCGGAGGAAGCCGTGGCGGTTTCTCCGGCGGAGCCAGAGGCGGGCGGCGTTGACCATGAGAGTGTAAAAGCGCCGTATATACGGCGCTTTTACTTTTGGGAAAAATCCCGCGGTATGCGATACGGAACACAGCGGACTGATGATCAAGTGGGAGAACGCATATGAAAAAGGCAAAAACTTTGATATGGCTGTTTGTATTGCTGCTCCTGTCTGCTTGTGGTGGGCCTGTGGAGTGGCTGAACACAGGAACGAGCCGGGGCCAGGAGGCCGAAGCCGCCAATCATTTTTGGGGAGCGGATAGCGGCCGCGTGGATGGCTCCGCCGTGGCGGATTATGCGGCGGTTTTGGACAACGGCGAAGCGTTTCACGGAAAGACGATCACAGTGGCGGGCCGGGTGGAGGCGTCGTATGACAATTATTATGGTCGCGGCTTTGTGTTTCGGGACAGGCTGGGCAGATACAGCGGCCAAAGCTGGGACCCGGAGGTGGAATTTGAAGTGGTTCTGGCCGATGCGGAGAAGTTTTCAGAGCTTTCGGAGGTGGCCTTTTCCGATGGAGACTACGTACTTGTGCGGGGGGAGTGGTATCACTACGAATCCAACAGGTATTTAAAGAACGCGGTCGTACTCGCCAATGGTGAGGAGGCGAAAGCGTATGCGGATGCGTTTTTGGAGCAGTGGTATGCCCGGGGCCGGCGTTATGCGGAAGAACTGCCGCTGACGGACTATATGAATCTCCAAAATGGGGAGAGCTCCGCCGACGGACGGATACGAATCGCCGGACAGGTCCGGGATTGGAAAGAGGACGGCGCGTTTTATCTGGAAAACCGCATGACAGGACAAAAATGCGTATATGTCAGCCTGTGGGGATGCCCGCCGGAGATGAAAGCGCTGCTTGCGGAGGATGCCTATGTGATCGTATCCGGCGAGTTGAACAGAGGACTGCGGGACTGCTTCGTGGAAGCTGTGGGACCGGAGGCCGAAGCGGTATGCGCGGAACAGGAGCAGGCGTGGTGGCAGCGCTATTGGGAGACCCGGGACGCTTATCTGGCGGACTGCGCGCCGTATCCATATGAAAGCGCGGCACGGTCGCCCCGGGAACATGCGGGGGAACGCACGGCGATCAGCGGCACGGTCCTCCGCATCAAGCCTGTTTATAGCTATGACGGGAGCGAAGAGCCATATATAGAGGATATGGATATCCAAATGCAATGGGTCTGTGATGATAATACAGAATACCGCATCATCCTGGACACAGGCGGCGGAAGGACCGTGTATGTGAGATACTACGGGGAACTGCCGGGAGAGCCGGAATTTCTGGCCGGTGATCAGGCAACCTTTTATGGGGCCTGTCTGGGGTATAAGGCTGGATACCCCATCTCCCTGGAGGAGTACACCGAAGATATGCCGGTGGTGATAGCCCCCTATTCCAGTATGAACCAATAGACAAAAGAGAGCAGCCTGCCGCCGGCAGGCTGCTCTTTATTTCCGCTTTTCCATGGTCAGCAGACCGTCTTCCCCCCGGACCCGCCAGCCGTTGGGGTTCACATACCCGATCTTCTCATAAAAGTCCAGCGCGTTCACCGAGGACGTCAGCCAGACGCGCCGGGCCGCGACGCACAGCGCGTCCGCCTCCAGCGCCTGGAACAGCTGCCGTCCCAGCCCCCGGCCGATGGCCTCCGGCAGCAGGAACGCGGCGATGATCTCGCACTCCCGCTCCCCGGTTGGCACCACCGTGCCGGTGCCCACGATCACGCCGTCCTCCGTCATCACGTAGGTGTGTCCCCCGGCGGCGATCTCCGCCACCGTCTCCGGCGTGTACCGGGCGTACAGCCAGTCGATCTCGTCCCTGGGGCAGTAGTTGGCGTTGACCTCCAGCAGCGTCCGGCGGAGGAGCACGGAGAGCGCCGTCTCGTCCCCGGGCATATACATCCTGATCTCCGCCATGGCTCACACCGACAGGGAGTCCGCCAGCTCCAGACCGGGGTTGTGCTTGGTCAAAAAGCCCACGCTCCACTCGCCGCCGAAGGCCACCAGCAGGCGGTCCTTGAAGTCCTCCAGAATGGCGGAGCCGGTGCACAGCACCAGATCCTCCGGCCTGCAGGGGCAGGCGGTGATGAGCCGCAGGTGGTCGTAGGGCAGGCCCGTCATATACAGGTCCACGCCGTACTCGGATTTCATCCGGTACTCGAACACATCAAATTGCAGGGTGCCCACCACGCCCACAATGACCTCCTCCAGGCCCGCGCCGGGGATCTTGAAGATCTGGATGGCACCCTCCTGGGCGATCTGCTCCGTGCCCTTGATGAACTGCTTGCGCTTCATGGTGTCCTTGGGACTGACTCTCATGAAGTGCTCCGGCTCAAAGGTGGGGATGCCGGAGTATTTGAACTTCTTCCCCGGCACGGTGATGGTGTCGCCGATGGAGAACAGGCCGGGGTCGAACACGCCGATGATGTCGCCGGCGTAGGCCTCGTCCACGATCTCCCGCTCGGCGGCCATCATCTGCTGAGGCTGGCTCAGCCGCAATTTTTTGCCGCTCTGGACGTGGAAATACTCCGCGTCCCGCTGGAACTTGCCGGAGCAGATGCGCATGAAAGCAAGCCGGTCCCGGTGGGCCTTGTTCATGTTGGCCTGGATTTTGAACACGAAAGCGGAGAAGTCCGGGGAGAACGCGTCGATCTCGCCGCAGTCCGCCACCCGGCTCAGGGGGGCGGTGGTCATGCGGAGGAACTCCTCCAAAAACGGCTCCACGCCGAAGTTGGTCAGGGCCGAGCCGAAGAACACGGGGGACAGGGCGCCGCTTCGCACGGCTTCCATGTCGAACTCCCGGCCCGCGCCCAGCAGCTCCACTTCCTCCCGGAGAGCGCTGGCCTTCTTCCCGCCGATCAGCGTCTCCAGCTCCGGGTCGTCCAGTTCCACCTCGGTGACGGCGGCCTTTTTGGCGTGGCCCTCGCCCTCAAAGAACAGGATGCGCTTCTTCTCCCGGTCATAGACGCCCTGGAACTCCTTGCCGCAGCCGATGGGCCAGTTGACGGCGTAGGTGTCGATGCCCAGCTCCCGCTCCACTTCCTCGCACAGGTCCAGAGGGTCCCGGGTCTCCCGGTCCATTTTGTTGATGAAGGTGAAGATGGGGATGTGCCGCAGGGCGCAGACCTTGAACAGCTTCCGGGTCTGGGGCTCCACGCCCTTGGCGCCGTCGATGACCATGACGGCGGAGTCCGCCGCCATCAGGGTGCGGTAGGTGTCCTCGGAGAAGTCCTGGTGGCCCGGGGTGTCCAGGATGTTGATGCAGAAGCCGTCGTGCTGGAACTGCATGACGGAGGACGTGACGGAGATGCCGCGCTGCTTTTCGATCTCCATCCAGTCGCTGGTGGCGGCCCGGGCCCGCTTGCCCTTGACCTCGCCGGCCTGGGCGATGGCGCCGCCGTACAGCAGGAATTTTTCCGTTAAAGTGGTTTTACCGGCGTCGGGGTGGGAGATGATGGCGAAGGTCCGCCGCCGGGTGATTTCTTCACGCAGGGTGGGCATAAAAGCGCCTCCTTGTTTACAGATATACAGAACTAAAATAATTTACCACAAATGGCAGGGCTTTGCAAGCATGGGGTCAATTTCTCCGTCATGCTTGTGCGCCGGGAAGGCGTTTGGTATAATCTTTTCAACAGATAATTGTTCAGCAGAACAGGAGGGAAACGGGATGCGGGTTGTGATCATTGGCCATTTTCCGGAAATTTCAAAGCGGAAGATCGTGGACAGCTTTCCGCGGGGCTGGGAGATTTGTATCGTCCCGCCGGAGGAGGCCGACCGCTACCTGGCGGACGCGGAGGTGGTCATCCCGGAGCACGTCCAGGTGGACGGCGCGTTTCTGGACAAGGCGCCGAAGCTGCGCCTGGTGCAGACCGGCGCCGGATTTGACAATGTGGACATTGCCTCATGCACAGGGCGGGGCGTCCGGGTCTGCAATGCGGCGGGCATCAACGCGGCGGCCGTGGCGGAACATGTGATGGCGTTTATGCTCTGCTGGTATAAAAACATCCACCGGCTCGACCTGTTTGTGAAAGCGCGCGGAGACGAGCGGGGCTTGGACTACACGGGGGCCGAACTCGCTGGAAAGACCATCGGCGTCATCGGACTCGGCGCCATCGGGCAGAGAGTGGCGAGGTATTGCAGCGCGTTTGACATGCGGGTGCTGGGATACAGCCGCAGGTCGGTCCGGGTGCCCGGAGTGGAGCCGGCGGATTTGGACAGCCTTTATGCGCGGAGCGATGTTGTCACAGTGCATGTGCCGCTGAACGACGCGACCCGGCATATGATCGGCCGCGACGTGTTTGCAAGGATGAAAAGCACAGCCCTTTTGATCAACACGGCGCGGGGGGCGATTGTGGATGAGCGTCAGCTTATAGAGGCCCTGAAACGGCATGAGATCGGCGGCGCGTGTCTGGATGTGTACGAGGAGGAGCCCCTTGCCCGAGACCATCCGCTGCGCGATCTCCCGAATGTAATTCTGACGCCGCACACTGCGGGACTGCCGGACGGAGTGAAGTTCCATGAAAGGCGGTATGCGTTTTTTGTCAGCAACATTTCCAAGGTGATGGATGGGCAGGTCCCGGAAAACGCGCTTAACACGTTCTGAGGCTGACAGCCATACAGGGGCGAAGTGAACAGCATATACAGAGTTTCACTGAGCCGCTCCGGCCTTGCAAACGCCTCCAGGCTGTGCTAGGATAACCAAAAACGGGAGAGAGGAGGATGCGTATGCGGACGCTGGAGCGCGCGGGGCGGCGGACGGAGCTGGACACCCTGCGGGGCGTGACCATCCTCAGCATGATCGCCTATCACGCCTGCTGGGACCTGGTCTACCTCTTCGGCGCGGACTGGCCCTGGTACCACGGCACGCTGGCATACATCTGGCAGCAGAGCATCTGCTGGACGTTCATCCTCCTGTCCGGGTACTGCTGGCCCCTGGGCCGCCGCCACCTGCGGCGGGGGCTGCTGGCCTTCGGCGGCGGGGCGCTGGTCTCCGCCGTGACGCTGCTGGTGATGCCGGAGGACGGCATCTTCTTCGGCGTGCTGTCCCTGCTGGGCACGGCGGCCCTTGTGACCATCCCCCTGGACCCGCTGCTGCGGCGCATTCCCGCCAGGGCGGGCCTGGCGGGGAGCTTCCTCCTCTTTCTGCTGCTGCGGGACGTGAATTCCGGGTACCTGGGCTTCGAGGGCGCCCATCTCCTGGCGCTGCCGGAGGGGTTGTACCGGAACCTGTTCACCGCCTGTCTGGGCTTTCCGCCGGCGGGGTTCCACTCCACGGATTATTTTTCCCTGTTTCCCTGGATATTTTTATTCCTGACGGGATATTTTCTTTACCGCCTGCGGCGGGTCAGCGCCATGGGGCGGCACTCGTTGGTGATCTATCTGCTGCACCAGCCCCTGGTGTACGGCGCTTTGCTGGCGCTGAATACGATTTTGGAGTTTTGAGATGAAGAGACTGGTCATAGGCGTCATGGCCCACGTGGACGCGGGGAAGACGACCCTGTCCGAGGCGCTGCTGTACTGCGGCGGCGCCATCCGCCGTCTGGGCCGTGTGGACCACCGGGACGCCTTTCTGGACACCGACGCCATCGAGCGGGAGCGGGGCATCACCATCTTCTCCAAACAGGCGGTGCTGCCGCTGGGAGAGACCGAGGTGACGCTGCTGGACACCCCCGGCCACGTGGATTTCTCCGCCGAGACGGAACGGACGCTGCGGGTGCTGGACTGCGCCGTCCTGGTCATCAGCGGGACCGACGGCGTGCAGGGCCACACCCGGACGCTGTGGCGGCTGCTGGAGCGGTACGGCGTGCCGGTGTTCCTGTTCGTCAACAAGATGGACCTGGCGGGAGCCGACCGGGCCGCCCTGCTGGCGGCGCTGAAGCGCCAGCTGGATGGCGGCTGCGTGGACTTCGGCGACGCCCCGGATGCCCTGCGGGAGGAGGCCGCCGTCTGTGACGAGGCGGTCCTGGAGCGGTATCTGGAGACCGGGGAGGTCTCCGACGGCGACATCTCCCGCATGATCGGGGCGCGGAAGCTCTTCCCCTGCTTCTTCGGCTCCGCGCTGAAGCTGGAGGGCGTGGACGAATTTCTGGCGGGCCTGGAGCGCTACGCCCCCATCCCGTCCTATCCGGCGGACTTCGGCGCCCGGGTGTTCAAGATCGCTCGGGACGGCCAGGGGAACCGGCTGACCTACCTGAAGGTCACCGGCGGCACGCTGCGGGTGAAGGACGTTCTGACCAACCGCCGCCCCGATACCCCGGAGGGCAGGGCCTGGGAGGAAAAGGCGGATCAGCTCCGCGTCTACTCCGGCGTGAAATTCCGCCCCGTGGAGGAGGCCCCGGCGGGCTCCGTGGTGGCGGTGACGGGCCTGAGCCGCACCGTCCCCGGCGAGGGGCTGGGCTTCGAGACCGCCTGGACAGGCCCGGTTTTAGAGCCGGTTTTGACCTACCACGTGGAGCTGACCGACGGCACGGACCCCCACACGGCCCTGCTGCGCCTGCGGCAGCTGGAAGAGGAGGACCCGCAGCTCCACATCGTCTGGAACGAGAGCGCCCGGGAGATCCACATCCAGCTCATGGGCGAGGTCCAGCTTGAGATCGTCCAGCGCCTGATTCGGGAGCGCTTCGGCATGGAGGTCGCGTTTGGCGCAGGGGCCATCTGCTATCGGGAGACCATCGCCAACGCGGTGGAGGGCGTCGGCCATTTCGAGCCCCTGCGGCACTACGCGGAGGTCCACCTTCTGCTGGAGCCCGGCGAACCCGGCAGCGGCCTGCGATTTGATGCGGCCTGCTCAACGGACATTCTGGACCTGAACTGGCAGCGGCTGATTTTGACGCACCTGGAGGAGAAGCCACACCTGGGCGTTCTCACCGGGTCCCCCATCACCGACATGAAGATCACCCTGGTGGCGGGCCGCGCCCACGAAAAGCACACCGAGGGCGGCGACTTCCGCCAGGCCACCTACCGGGCGGTGCGCCAGGGGCTGATGCAGGCCGAGAGCATCCTGCTGGAGCCCTGGTACGACTTCCGTCTGGAGCTGCCCGCCGACCAGGTGGGCCGGGCCATCAGCGACCTCCAGCGGATGAACGGCGAGACGGCCCCGCCGGAGACCTTTGGCGACGAGACCGTCCTCACCGGCTCCGCCCCGGTGGCGGCCCTGCGGGACTATGCCCGGGAGGTCACGGCCTACACCCGGGGCCGGGGCCGCCTGCTGTGCCAGCTGGCGGGCTACCGCCCCTGCGCCAACGCGGCGGAGGTCGTGGAGACCATGGGCTACGACCCGGAGCGGGACGTGGACAACACCCCGGACTCCGTGTTCTGCGCCCATGGCGGAGGCTATGCGGTCAAATGGGACGAGGTCCCCGCCCATGCCCACGTGGACAGCGGCCTGCGCCTGCGCGCGCCGGAGCCGGAGGAGGCGGAGGCCGCCCAGCCCCGGCGGGCAAGCGCCTACGCCGGGACCGTGGAGCAGGACCGGGAATTGCAGGCCATCTTCGAGCGGACCTACGGCCCCGTGAAGCGGCCCGCCTTCCTCCCGCCCAAAGAGCCGAAGCGGGCGCCGCCGCAGGAGACGGCGGAGAAGCGGGCCATCCGGGAGCAGTTCAGCGGCCCGGAGTACCTGCTGGTGGACGGCTACAACATCATCTTCGCCTGGGACGAGCTGAAGGCCATCGCCCGGGACAATCTGGACGCCGCCCGGAAGGCCCTGTGCGACCTGCTGTGCAACTATCAGGGCTTCAAAAAGTGCGTGGTCATCGCGGTGTTTGACGCCTACAAGGTCAAGGGCGGCCTGGGCTCCGTGGAGAAGTACCACAACATCCACGTGGTCTACACCAGGGAGGCCGAGACGGCGGACGCCTATATCGAGCGGGCCACCTATGAGATCGGCAAAAAGCACCGGGTGAGGGTGGCCACCTCCGACGGGCCGGAGCAGCTCATCATCCTGGGCCACGGGGCACTGCGGATGTCCGCCTCCAACTTCCGCCAGGAGGTGGAGCGGGTCCAGGGCCAGATCGCGGAGACCCTGCGGAAGAACAACCAGAGGCAGAAAAGCGGCGCGGTCCGGGCCGCCATGGAAAAGGCGCGGGGCCGGCCGGAGGAGTGATACCATGCTGACGATCATAACCGCGCTGATAACGCTGGGGGCCTGTACCGCCGCCCGGTGGTATCTGGACCGCACAAGCCGCCGGGAGACGGACTGTCTGGGCGGCAGGGTGCGCCTGCGGGCGCTGTGGAACAGGGGCGCGGCCTTCGGCCTGCCCATCCCCAAAAGCGCCTTGCCGGCGGCGTCCGCCGCCGTGCTGGGTTCCATCTGGGCCCGGCGGCGGAGAAGCCCCCTGGGGGCGGGGCTGCTTTTGGGCGGCGGCGCCGGCAATCTGCTGGAGCGGCTGCGGCGGGGGCGGGTGTACGATTACGTCCAGTTCCCCCGGGCGCCGGGGCCGCTGAAGCGGTACGTGTTCAACCTGGCGGACTTCGCCATCCTGCTGGGCGGGCTCCTGCTGGCCCTGCGGCGAAACAGGCGGTGATACGAAGGGATGCCGACGGGCATCCCTTTTTCCTTTTGCGGGGCGCGGCCTCCGGGCACAGCCCTGTATAACAGGGGGCAAACGCCGTTTTTTTGTCTGTTTCAGGGCAACTACAGCTGAAAATTTTCTCTCTCCGCGAAAAAAAACGGCTGTCTGCCCCGTGTTTGAAGTGAAGGGAGTGAGGAGCGTGGTTCCATTTGGTACCGATGAGACCATCAGCCGCATCGTGAGCGAATACAGCCCCATGCTGCTGCGGCTGGCCTGCACCCGCCTGGATTCCGCCGCCGACGCGGAGGACGCCGTCCAGGAGGCGTTTTTGAAGCTGCTGACGGCCCGCCCCGCGTTCCGGGACGCGGAGCATGAAAAGGCATGGCTGATCCGAACCACCCTTCACCGCGCCAGTGATATCCGGCGTCTGGCGGAAAAGCGGAACGTCCCCCTGGAGGCGGCGGCCCAGACCGCCGCGCCGGAGCGGACAGACGAGCTTCTCTTCGCCGTCCGCGCTCTGCCGGAGAAATACAGCGCGGTCATCCATCTCTACTATTACGAGGGCTATTCCATCAAAGAGATCGCCCAACTGCTGGGCGTGCCCGCCCCCACGGCGG
>CABSFC010000105.1 GCA_902476875.1 uncultured Oscillibacter sp.
CGCCGCCCGCGCCGCCGTGCCCGCCCGGCGGGAGCTGCCTGTGCCCCATCTTCCGGACATCGACCGCGGGGCGGACGCGCCGCGGCTGACGGTCTCCGTCGCCAATGCCGCCCAGCTGACAGGGGGCCTGCTGGACCTCCGCCCCGCCCGGACCTGTGTGCCCCTGGAGCTGCTGGCCGATTTCTCCGCCCTGCCCCGGGGCGAAACGGAGTGGTGCGCCATCCTGCCCCGGGTCTGGCGGGACCGGGACGAGCCGGAGCTGCGCCGCTGGCTGGACAGGGCCAGAGGGCTGGGCGTCACCGGGGTCCTGCTGGGCAACATCGGCCACCTGCCCCTGGCGCGGGACGCGGGGCTGGACCTGTACGGCGACTTCGGCCTGAACGTGTTCAACGCCCGCTCCCTGGACTATCTCCGGGGCAAGGGCCTGGCCGCCGCCTGTGTGTCCTTTGAGCTGCGGTTCGCCCAGATCCGGGATATGCAAAAAATTCTGCCCGCCGAGGCCATCGTCTACGGCCGTCTGCCGCTGATGATCACGGAGAACTGCCTGATCGAAAACAGCGGCGGCTGCCGCTGCGACCGGCCCAATTTCCTGAACGACCGCACCGGCGCGGCCTTCCCCCTGCTGCCGGCCTACGGCCACCGCACCGAGGTCCAGAACAGCAAAGTCCTGTGGCTGGCGGACCGGCCAGACTGGAGGCGTCTGGGGCTCTCCTTTGCCCGGCTCCGATTCACCACGGAAGCGCCGGAGGTGTGCGCCCGGGTGTTCCGGGGATATCTGGAGGGCGCGGCGGCTCCCGGGGGATTTACCCGGGGCCTGTATGAGCGGGGCGTGGAGTAAGGGAGTTGCACCCCCCATTTTCTTTTCGGTTGCGCCGAAAAGAAAACGGGCCGTGCACGGTCCAAAAGAAAAGGCGCTTTGCGGCCAGAAATTTCCCCTTGCGGGAAAATTTGGCCGAAATGCGGGGGCCGTGCGAATCAGGTCGGCGCGAACTTGCCGGGCTTTATCCGGCCGCGCTATACGCCGGCGTCCGGTAGGGCGTTCAAGCCGCATTTGGGACGTTGGGTGGTGGTTCGGGGTGCTTGTCGCAAGGGCTTTATCAACCCACCCGTTCATTCCGCTTCGCTATGAACTCCGTGGGCGATATAATACAGCCTTTGTAGGGGCGGATAGTATCCGCCCGGTTTCAGCCAATACCTGTGCTCGGGCGGATGCTATCCGCCCCTACAATGGATTTTGATACGTTTCCGCATACCAGCGGCGGGGCGAGGGCGCCACCCGTGCCCCGGATGGGGTACGCCCTACGGACCATGTTTGCCATCACCGAAATCATTCCTATTGTAATTACCCCGTAGGGCGGACCGCCCCGGTCCGCCGTTTATACCCAACGTGGAATAACAGCCCACGTAGCGGCAGCGGGGCGGTTGCGCAGGCCCTTGCGTCGATATCCACAAATCCGCACACAACGTTTCAACTTGCGGCCTAAACGGCGGACAATTGCCAACGTTCAGCGCAGCCGGATAAAGTTCATCAAATCCGCGCCATCCCGATTCGCACGGCCCAAATATTTCGGCCAAATTTTCCCGCAAGGGGAAATTTCTGGCCGCAAGGCGTTTTTCTTTTGGACCGTGCACGGCCCGTTTTCTTTTCGGCGCAACCGAAAAGAAAATGGGGGATGCAGCCTCCCCGCATATCTCTGCCGTCCGTCCCCGCCGGTCTACCGATGGTCCGCCGCCGCTGGACAGCGGGGAAGAGTTCCAGTATAAAATAGATCAGCCCTCCGCGAATCTGGCCCTGTCCCGGTCGATCTGCTTCTGGTAGCGGTCGGCCTCGGAGAACACGCAGCCGCAGTATTTCTGCATGTAAAAGCCCAACTCCCGGGCATGTTGGTTGCCGGCGCGGAAATTGGGGCGGAAGTCCCGGTACAAAAATTCCACGCCGTACTGCCTGGCGTACCGCTCCGCCGCCCGGGCGATGCCGTCGTGGTCCTGATACAGGCTGGCGAGCAGGGTGGAGGTAAAGGCGGTGAAGCCGTGCTCGGCGGCGTATTTCGCCGCGCCCTCGATGCGGTGCTCATAGCAGTACGCGCAGCGGTGGTCGATGTCCCCGGCCACATGGCGGACAAAATCCTTCAGGCCGTAGTCCTCCCGCACCCGGACCTCCATACCGATGGTGGGGGCGTACTCCAGCAGGCAGTCCCGCCGGGCCTGGTACTCCTTCCAGGGGTGGATGTTGGGATTATACCAGAAAGCCACCGGCTCAATGCCCTCGGCCCGGAGGGGGTCGATGCAGCTCAGGGAGCAGGGGGCGCAGCAGGTGTGCATCAGAACAGTTTCCATGAGTATCCCTCGTTTCAGCATGATTGGGACAAGTATAACATAAATTTTGAAAAAGGCAAAGGGGCGGAACGTTTTCACTTTCTTAACAGTTTCTTTACAACCTGGAAAGATATTAACGATTGCACATTCTGTCGAAAAAGTGTATGATACCAACTAATGTGGCATCTTGTGGTTATCCGCTGAAAGTGGCGGAGTAACCGTTTACCTGAAGGAGGAAACAGCGTTGAAAGTAGGTCTTGACGTGGGGTCCACCACCATCAAGTGCGTGGTGCTGGACGAAGCGGACAACATCTTATACAGTACATACGAGCGGCATTTCAGCCATATTCTGGAAAAATCCGAGGAGCTGCTGCGCCGGGTGGCGGAGCGGTATACGCCGAAAGCGGAGCTGGCCATCTCCGGCTCCGCCGGCATGGGCATGGCGGACAGCGTGGATGTGCCCTTCGTGCAGGAGGTGTTCGCCACCCGGGTGGCCGCCAACCGGCTGGCCCCGGGCACGGACTGCATCATCGAGCTGGGCGGCGAGGACGCCAAGATCCTGTTCCTTACCGGCGGCACAGAGGTCCGCATGAACGGCTCCTGCGCCGGCGGCACCGGCGCGTTTATCGACCAGATGGCGACCCTTTTGAAAATGAGCGCCGACGAGATGGATGCCGCCGCCCAGAAGGCGGAAAAGACGTATACCATCGCGTCCCGCTGCGGCGTGTTCGCCAAGAGCGACGTGCAGCCCCTCATCAACCAGGGCGCCAGGGCGGAGGACATCGCCGCCAGCATCTACCAGGCGGTGGTGAACCAGACCATCGCGGGCCTGGCCCAGGGACGGCCCATCCAGGGCAACGTGCTGTACCTCGGCGGGCCGCTGACCTTCTCCAGCGTCCTGCGGAAGAGCTTCGACAAGACCCTGGGCGTGACGGGCACCTGCCCGGAGAACAGCCTGCTGTTCGTGGCTCTGGGCGCGGCGTTCTACTCCGACCAGGAGTTTGACCTGAAGGAGGTGGCGGACCGGCTCCAGGCCCACGGCGCGTCCGAGACCTACCGCAGCCAGCCCGCTCTGTTCAACAATCAGGAGGAATACGAGACGTTCCGGGCCCGGCACGCGAAAGCCGCCGTACCCCGGATGCCCTTCGGCCCGGACTACGCGGCTCCGGTACATATCGGCATCGACTCCGGTTCCACCACCGTGAAGCTGGTGGTCATCGACGAGGACGCCCGCATCCTGTTCACCGACTACCGCCCCAACCTGGGCAACCCCGTGCCCCTGATCCGGGAGGTCCTGCAGAAGCTCTATGACGAGCATCCGGCCCTGCACGTGGCCTCCGTCACCACCACCGGCTACGGCGAGGACCTGGCGAAAAACGCCTTCCACGCGGACTTCGGCGTGGTGGAGACCGTGGCCCACTTCACCGCCGCCCGGCACTTCCTGCCCAATGTGGACTTTATCATCGATATCGGCGGTCAGGATATGAAGTGCTTCAAGATCGAGGACGGCGCCATCAGCAACATCTTCCTGAACGAAGCCTGCTCCTCCGGCTGCGGCAGCTTCCTCCAGACCTTCGCCCAGGCGCTGGGCTATGACGTGCGGGAGTTCGCCAAGCTGGGCCTGTTCGCCGACCGGCCCGTGGACCTGGGCAGCCGCTGCACCGTGTTCATGAACTCCAGCGTGAAGCAGGCCCAGAAGGACGGGGCCACCATCGAAAATATCTCCGCGGGCCTGTCCATCTCCGTGGTGAAAAACGCCATCTACAAAGTCATCCGCGCCGCCTCCCCCGAGGAGCTGGGCAGGAACATCGTGGTTCAAGGCGGCACGTTCTACAATGAGGCGGTCCTCCGGGCCTTTGAGAAGGAGATGGGCGTGGAGGTCATCCGGCCCGACATCGCGGGCCTGATGGGCGCCTACGGCGCGGCGCTGTATGGTCGGGGCAGGGCTGGCCGCGGTCAGACCAGCCAACTTCTGGACCGGGAGGCCCTGGCGAATTTCCGCCAGGAGACCCGCAGCGAGGTCTGCGGCCGCTGCGGCAACAACTGCCAGCTGACCATCAACACCTTTGCCGACGGCGGCACCTTCATCAGCGGCAACCGCTGCGACCGCCCCGTCACCGGCAAGGCGGACACCGGCGAGCGGAACCTCTATGAGTACAAGCGTAAGCTGATCCTGAGCTACAAGCCCGTTCCCGGCAGGCGGGGCAAGATCGGCCTGCCCCTGTGCCTGAACTTCTGGGAGCTGCTGCCCTTCTGGCATACGTTTTTCACCAAGCTGGGCTTTGCCGTGTACCACAGCCCCCTCAGCAGCCGGGACCTGTATCTGAAGGGGCAGGGGACCATCCCCAGCGACACGGCCTGCTTTCCGGCGAAGCTGGCCCACGGTCACATCCAGTTCCTCAGCAAGCTGGGCCTGGACGCCATCTTCTATCCCTGCATGACCTACAACATCGACGAGGGCCTGGGCGACAACAACTACAACTGCCCCGTGGTGGCCTATTACCCGGAGGTCATCGCCGGCAACTGCCCGGAGATCAGGGATACCAAGTTCATCTACGACTACGTGGGCATTCACCGGCCCAAGGACTTCAACCGGAAGATGTACGCCATTCTGGGCAAGTACTTTACGGGCATCTCCAAAAAGGAGATCCGGGAGGCTGCCGACGCGGCCTATGCCGAGTACGCCAACCACATGGCCCTGATCCGCAAGGAGGGCGAGCGCATCATCGACCAGGCCCGGGCGGAGGGCCGCCGCATCATCGTGCTGGCGGGCCGGCCCTACCACGTGGACCCGGAGGTCAACCACGGCATCGACACCCTGATCACCCGCTTCGGCGCGGCGGTGGTGACGGAGGACTCCATCTCCAACCGGGTGGAGAAGTTCCCCACCACGGTGCTGAACCAGTGGACTTATCACTCCCGCCTGTACGCGGCGGCGAAATACTGCTGCTCTCAGAAGGACTGTGATCTGGTGCACCTGGTCAGCTTCGGCTGCGGCGTGGACGCCATCACCTCCGACGAGACCCGGGAGATTTTGCAGGCGGGCGGCAAGCTGTATACCCAACTGAAGATCGACGAGATCACCAACCTGGGCGCGGTGCGCATCCGCCTGCGGAGCCTGTTCGCCGCCCTGGACGAACAGGACGAAAAACGCGAAAAGGAGGCGTGACCGCATGGAGACGCAATACCCCATTTTCACCGAGGACATGAAGAAGACCCACACCATCCTCATCCCCAACATGGCCCCCGTGCAGTTCCGCATTCTGGCGGCTGCCATGGAGTTCAAGGGCTACAAGGTGGAGCTGCTGGGCAACTGCGGCAGCCAGGTCAGTGAGCTGGGGCTGAAATACGTCCACAATGACACCTGCTACCCCGCCCTGCTGGTCATCGGCCAGCTGCTGGACGCGCTGAACTCCGGCAAATACGACTTGGAGCACACCGCCCTCATCATCACCCAGACCGGCGGCGGCTGCCGGGCCTCCAACTACATCTTCCTGCTGCGCAAGGCCCTGGAAAAGGCGGGCTATGGCAGCGTCCCCGTGCTGAGCCTGAACTTCTCCGGCCTGGAAAAGGGCAACAGCCTGCCCATGGACCTGACCTTCATCCGTATGGCCCTGGCCGCCATCTACTACGGCGACCTGCTGGTGACCCTGAAGGCTCAGACCGCGCCGTATGAGACCCATCCCGGCGACGCGCTGGCCCTCCAGGAGAAGTGGCTGGACACCATCTGCGGCTGGGTCCGCCAGGGCAGGGGCTTCTCCCAGAAGGAGATGAAGGCCGCCATGCCCCGGATCGCGGCGGAGTTCGCCGCCATCCCCGTCCACCGGGTGCCGAAGGTCAAGGTCGGCGTGGTGGGCGAGATCTATGTGAAATACTCCCCGCTGGGCAACAACGATTTGGAGGCGTTTTTGGCAACCCAGGACTGCGAGGTGAACCTGCCGGGCCTGATGGGCTTTGTGCAGTACTGCGCCTACAACCCCTCCGAGACGGCCCGGCTGTACGGCGGGTCCTTCCTGGAAAAGCATGTCTCCGACCTGATCCTGGGCTACATCGGCACTATGGAGAAGGTCATCATCAGCGCCCTGAAGGATAACGGCTACCACGCGCCCCTGCCTTTCAAGGAACTGACGAAGCTCACCGAGGGCCTGATCAGCAAGGGCGACAAGATGGGCGAGGGCTGGCTCCTGACCGCCGAGATGGCGGAGCTGATCCGGGCGGGGTATGAGAACATCATCTGCGCCCAGCCCTTCGGCTGCCTGCCCAACCACATCTGCGGCAAGGGCATGATCAACAAGCTCCGGGAGCTGTATCCCCAGGCCAACATCACGCCCATCGACTACGACCCCAGCGCCACCCGCGTCAACCAGGAGAACCGCATCAAGCTGATGCTGGCGGTAGCCCGGGAGCGGCTGGCGGAGCGGACTGCCAGGTCGGAGGAGACCGCCAAACAGGCGCGGGAAGCGGTCAGAGAAGAAGCGGCTGTATGAAAGTCTGCGTCCTCATGGGCAGCCCCCGGAAGCAGGGGAATACCGCCGCGTTGCTGACGCCTTTTTGCGAAGAGCTGCGAAGCGGCGGGGCGAAGGTGGAAACGGTTTGGCTGTACGACCGGGACATCCGTCCCTGCGTGGCCTGCCGGGCTTGTCAAAGGGATTGGACCGGCTTCGGCTGCTCCCAAAGGGATGATACACAGGCGATTTTCGACCTGGTGCTGGACAGTGATTTGATCGTCCTGGCGACGCCCATCTACTCCTGGTACTGCACGCCGCCCATGAAAGCCCTGCTGGACCGGCTGGTGTACGGCATGAACAAGTTCTACGGCGAGACAAAGGGACCTTCTCTGTGGGAGGGGAAGGCCGTGGCGCTTCTGGAGACCTGCGGCTACCGGATTGAAAAGGGCTGCGGGCTTTTCGAGGAGGGTATGCGGCGCTACTGCAAGCACTCCGGCCTGCGGTATCTGGGCAGCCACGCCGAGCGGCACCTGGGCTACGACACCGCGTTCATGGACGCGGAGAAGGAGGCCCGGACCCGTGCCTTTGCCCGGGAACTGCTGGATATGGTTTGAAAGGGAGGAGCTGTCCTTTGACAGCTCCTCTTTTTTTGCGGCGTTCCCAGAGCTGACATAGGATAATAAATGCACAAAAAGGCAAAACGCCTTTTTGTGCATTGTTTTTTTATTTTCGACAATATTTCCGGCGGAAGGAGGCAAAGAAGAATGAGCGTGAAACAGAAAGCTCTGACCCTGCAGGATCGCAAAGTTCTTGCGGAGCGGTGGAGCAACGGAGACAGCGCCGTAGTGATCGCGGTGGAGATGGGCTTCTCCCCCTCCGCTATCTACGCGGAACTGCGGAGGGGTGACACCGGGGAACTGGACGAAAACAAGCGGCCCAGGTACGACCCGGAGCTGGGCCAGACCGTGTACCAGCGGAATTTGAGGAGCCGGGGGAACCGCAGCCGGAGACAGGCTGCCCAGAATTGAGGAGGGATAACAATGGCTAAACATCGTACATGCGATAACTGCGGCGCCGCCCTGGACTTTGGCGAGGTGTGCGACTGCAAGAAAGAGCAGGCCGCGGCCCAGGAGGCCAACCGGAAGGCCCGGGAGGCAGCCATGCGGGAAGGTATCCAGGCGGACGTGCTGATCCATCTGGAGAAGAAGGCGGGCAGCGAAACCTTTGAACGGAAGATTGAGGCCTCCAGCGCCTCGGCGGCGCTGAACGGGATCGCGGTGCTGATCGCGGAGTACTCCAAGATCACCGGCGTGCCGGTGGTCCGCGTGCTGGCGGTGCTGGCGGCAACTATGACGGCGCCTGCCATCCGGGAGGAGCAGGCCGAAAAAGAGGGCTGAGCCATGGAGCAGAAGTTTTACACCATCAAGATCCACGGACGCCGGACGGCGCCGCGGCGGTACCGGGGCCGCATGGCCCTGTACGACAGGCTCTACTGTGCGGCCAACCTGGCGGTGGTGCTGATGGCCTGCGGCTTTATCGCGGCCGGCATCCTTCACGAGATGGCGGCGCCGACCGCCAGGGCTGCGGACAAGCAGGCATACCCCGTGCTTACGATTAACAGTATTCTTGACCACGCCGCAGCGGAGGCCACGGCCACGCCGGAGGATGCAGGCACGGCCCTGTCCCAAGAGGACACGGAGTTGCTGGCCAGGCTGGTATGGCTGGAGGCCAGGGGGGAACCAGCGGAAGGACAGCAAGCCGTCGCGGAGGTGGTCTTGAACCGGCTGGCGGCGGACAACTTCCCCTCCACCGTCTACGAGGTTATCTACGAGGGCTACGGCACCGACCGCCAGCAGTTCACGCCGGCCGGCCTGATCGACACGGCGGAACAGACGGAGGACCAGTACGCGGCGGTGGAACGGGCTGCCGGCGGGGAGCGGATCCTGCCGGCGGACGTGGTGTACTTCTCCACGGAGGCAGAAAATGACCGGGTGTGGGGTCAGATCGGGAACCACGTCTTTTGCTATCAATACATCTGGGAGTAAGCCCACCTGATGATGGCCTGCCGGGCACAGGCCGAAACGCCCCCGCCGGGGCGTCGTGGGAACCCATCGGCACAGGGGGAGTCAATCGCCGCCCCTTTCATATATGCACTTTGAAAACCGAAGGAGGAGCATTATGGGCAACAGAGACAAGAGGCAGCTTTATCTATACCGGGTGACGCACCCGGAACACGGCACAGTCGAGACGCCGGCGGAGGACCGCCTGCACGCCGTATGCGCGGCCGGCAAGGCCTGGGGTGTGCCCTGGACCAGCGTG
>CABSFC010000106.1 GCA_902476875.1 uncultured Oscillibacter sp.
GGCGGCGGCCAGGCGGTAGGCGTCCTCCAGAGAGCAGCTTCCATTCTTCGCCTGGACGGTGAAATTCCGCAAATCCCCGGTGCCCTCCACCAGGGGGCGGCCCGGAAAGGCGCAGCCCGCCAGACTGGCCGCCAGCACCAGCTCCCGGCCCACGGCCTTGGTGTACAGGTCCCCCGGTCCGTCCACCAGCACGCCGCCCACGCTGCCCGTCAGGCAGCCGGGATGTGTCCGCAGGAAGGCCAGCAGACTGTAAAAGGCGGGGTTCACACCGCTTTCGTTCAAGGGCACGGCAAACAGCAGCCGCTGCTTCTCCAGCGGGTCCGTCAGCCAGTTCACGGACTGGTACGCGCGTCCCCGCAGGGCTTCGGCCAGCACCTGCCCGAAGCGCGCGGAGAAGGTATCCCCCAAGCGGACCACTGTTACATGTTGCGCCATCCGGCCACCCCCGTCTGAGATAAAAGTAAGAGATAAGAGATAGGAGATAGGAGGCGTCAGGGTCCGCTATCTCTGATCTTCCCGGAGCCGCGCCTCCGTCTCCCGCAGGCGGGCGAACAGCGCGTCCGGCAGGTCCAGCGTCTCCACCTCCAGCCCGTGGGGGGTGAAGCGGTTTTTCACGCCGAACCACACGCCTCCCAGGCACACGGACCCGCAGTGCCAGTCCCCCCGCAGCGCCAGCAGCAGCTGCATGGCGCCGGAGGACACGGCGGGGGCCACATAGGGCTTGAAGCCCAGCTCCCGGATGCGCAGGTTGGCGGCGATCACCAGCTCCGTCAGCTCCCGGGACAGGGCGTCGTCATAGTGTTCAATGGAGTTGGCCACCACCAGCCCCTGGCCGTGGGGGCCAAAGGCGCGGCCCTCCGCCAAAAAGCCGGCGAACCGGGGGTCCCGCTTGGCGTAATAGGCGGCGCGGGCGGTCATGACCCCCAGGCCGAAGCCCTGGACCTGCTCCGGCAGCAGGCCCAGGTGGTCCACCGTGCCGTCCGGCGCGGTGTTGGAGGCCAGCCACGCCGCCCCGCACAGGGGGTCCACCGGGTCGGAGAGGACGATGAAGAGCCCGCGAAAGCCCGCCGTCCGGGCCTGCCGGGCGAAGCTCTCCACCAGCGGGCGGTTGGCGTCGAACTGGGCCATCCGTACGTCCCGCACCCCGCTGCCCACCGGAGGGATGGCCTTGGTGGCGGCGAAGAGAAATATGTCGCAGTCAAAAAGCCGGTCCGCCGTCACCGGCTCCACCTCCGGCAGGGCGCCGTAGTCCCAGGGCCAGGCGATCTGGCCCATCTCGGCGGTCCAGCGGGCCACGGCGTTTTCGTTCAGGTCGCGGATGCCGATGGCGGAGATCACGTCGCCGCCCAGCAGCTTCAGGGCGGTCAGCAGCGTGCCGCCCACGTCGCCCACCGCCAGCAGGTGGACCCGCTTCTTCCCCGGCCTGGGGGCGGTGAAGGCCAGCGCGTCCCGCCACCGGGGGTGGCGGAGGTCCACGGCGGTCAGCGTCCCGGCCCGGAGGCTGCCGGAGACCTCCGGCGGAAGCTCCGGGGCCGGATTTTCCATCCGCCGGGGGTCCAGCCAGGAGACGTCCGCCCTCTCCGCCGTCAGCTGCCGGGGACTGGCCGCCCGGAAGCACACAGGGGAGGCGGAGGTCCGCTCCGTCAGAAACAGGGAGGGCGCGCCGGGGGCCGCCGGGGCAAAAGGCAGGTTCGGCAGCGCCGACGCGGCCAGCCGCCCTTCCAGGTCGTAGTAATGCATGGAGAGAGCTCCTTTCCAGCGGCCCCGGAGCGGGCCGCTGTTCCTCAAATCGTATTTAGACTATTATAGCATAACCGGCGGGACTTGGAAAGCGGCGGTTTTAAATCCCTATTTACCTTTGGAAAAAATAGGAAAATAGCCGGGGACCTCAACGGACAGCTCTGTCGCGAATCGTTCCGCGATATGGCATACTGGGCTCGACAAATAAAATTCGCGGCGGTTCTCCGCGCAACTTCGGTTTGCCGGGCAGTCCTGTTTGGGACTGCCCTTGCCGTCTGCGGCTCCGTATGATAAGATAGGGGGCGTTCGACAATTTGAGACCGTAAGGAGGGACCGACATGAGAGAAGTGGACGCGGGCCAGACCAGCCGGGCGGCGGCCTTTGACCTGTGGATGCACGCGCCCATGCCCATGGTCACGCTGTTCAAGACCCTGGACGTGACGAACCTGGTGAAGCTGAGCCGCGGGTGCCGCTGCGGGTTCAACCCGCTGCTGTGCTGGTGCGTCGGCAAAGCGGCCTCGCGGGTGGAGGAGTTCTACCTGCTGCCGGTGGGCGAAAAGCTGATGCGGTTCGACCGCATCGCGGTCAACACGGTGGTCGCCACCCGCGCAGGAGACATCAGCACCTGCGACGTCCCCTTCACGGAGGACCCGCGGCGCTTCTGGCAGGATTACCTGCGCCTGACCGGCCAGGTGCGCGATACCGGCCGGCCGTACGAGGCGGGGGACGACTATATGGTGATCGGCACCTCGGCCCTTCCCCAGACGGACATCGACGGCGCGGTCAACATCTACGCCGGCTTCTACAACAACCCCTTCCTGATCTGGGGCCGGTACCGGAAAAAATTCCTGAAAACAACGCTCCCCGTATCGTTCCAATTCCACCACACGCAGATGGACGGCGCCCACGCCGCCCGCTTTCTCGAGACCCTGCAGCGGGAGATCCGGACGTTGCGGCTGTGAGGGAGCTCCGGCCGCGAAAAACGCCGCGTTTCGCGGTTGCCTGCCTGAAATACCGGGCAGACTAGCGGCGGAGGTGAGTGAACCATGGACGAGCTGCAAAGCTATCTCTGCCTGACGGACCTGCTGGATCAGGACCTGTCGGCCTACGAGTATTTCCAGACCCTGCCGCCGGACGTACAGACCAGGCTGCGGCGGGAGGACGGCCCCATCGGCACGCTGGACGAGCTGCAGGGCCGTGTGGCCGGCCTGCGGGCCTCCGGCATGATGGGCTGAGCACCGATAAAAGCAGTACCTGTGACTTTCTGTCACAGGTACTGCTTCATCTGCGCCACGTTGGCCTCCTCGGTCCGCAGCAGCTTTTCCGCCAGCTGCCGGACCCGGTGGTCATTTCCGGCATAGTCGTTGAGATGCCGGGTGCCCTTGGTGATGCCCATAGTGTTGCCCTGGATGACCATCTCCGCGATGTTGGAGGCGGAGGGGTCCGCCAGAGTCTTTACCGTGGACATGACCTCGGAGGAGACCCGGGCCATCAGGCCAGGGTCTTTCGGCTCCGCGCCGAATCCCCGCAGCAACTCTCCGGCCGCGGCGGAGATGTGCCGGTACTCTTCCGTCTGCTGGGCCAGCGCCCGCCGCAGGTCCTGGTCCCGCACCTGGCCCTCCAGGCTTTTCAGACCCTGGATGCCCATTTTGGCAGTCTCGTGGACGTATTGTAGCAGCTCCATGTCCTGCATATCCATCACCTCGCCCCTAGTATGCCCGGCTTTTCCGGGAAAAGCCGTTGACCTTCCAACCGGAATAGGGTACAATATTCCTGTTATCCGGCAATATGCCAAAGGAGGGGTACTATGCCCAGTATTTCCGTGATCGTCCCCGTTTACCAGGCGGAAAGCTACCTGAAAAAATGCGTGGAGAGCGTGGTCAAGCAGACCTTCCCCGACTGGGAGCTGCTGCTGATCGACGACGGCTGCACCGACGGCTCTCCCGCCATCTGTGACCAGTGCGCGGCGGAGGACGACCGCATCCGGGTCTTCCACAAAAAGAAAAACGCCGGCGTCAGCGAGGCCCGGAACCTGGGGCTGCGGGAGGCCAAGGGCGCGTGCGTCGCCTTTCTGGACGTGGACGACCGCTTTGAATTCCGGGCGCTGGAGACCCTGTGGTGCCTGCGGGAGCAGACCGGGGCGGACACCGTGGGCTGCGCCCACCTGAACCTGGGGGCCGACGGAAGCAAGTCGGTGGAGCTGCTGCTGCCCGCCGGGGTGTACGACGAGCAGGGCATCCGGGAGGGCATCGTGTACCCCCTGCTGGGGGACCGGCTGCAAGCGCCGGTGTTCAACGGCTTCATCTGGCGGTACCTGTTCTCCGCCGACATCCTCCGCGGGGCCCACATCACCTTTGAGGGCGCCTATCTGGAGGACGAGCTGTTTTTGATGGAGTACTTCTGCAACGCCCGCAAGCTGGCGGTGACGGAGCAGCCGCTGTACCGCTACTTCCTGAACCCCTCCTCCGCCACCCACCGCTACATGGCGGATTTCATGCGGGTCTTCAGCCGCTTCATGGAGCGGAAGGAGTCCCTGGTGAAGAAGTACCGGCTGGAGGAGGCCCGGCCCCAGTGGCGGGAGAACTCCAACTGGGCGGGGCTGCTGATCGCCATCGGCAATGAGTATGCCCGGAGCAACGGTAAGTCCGTCCGCAAAAAGCAAAAGACGGTGGAGGAGCTCTGCCGCCGCCCGGAGATGGCGAAGGCCATCGCCGAGGTGACGCCGGCGGGCCTGAGCCCCAACAAGCAGATGGTGGCGAATTTGGTGAAGGGGAAGCACTTCTTCACCCTGACCCAGATGTACCGCCTGAAAAACCGCATTTGACGAAACGAGGAACCCTTCTTATGACGCTTCTGCGAGAGAGCTATCTGTATCACCTGTGTCTGGCGCTGTGCGCCGCTTACGAGGACAGCGCCGTCCACCGCGTTCTGGCGGCCATCGGCGCCTGGTGCGGCCGCCAGGTGGACGGCAGCCGCGTCCTGCGGCCCCTGTGCCGGGAGGGCGCGGTGGCCCGTGCCTGGCCGGACAGCTGCCTGTGCCGGGGGCTCACCTGGCTGGTGAATCTGCCGGGGCGGCTGCTGCACTGGCTGTATACGACCTTTCAACTGACTTTTGAGGACAGCGTCTTTGCCCGGCTGGCTTTCGCGATGGGGGAGGAGACCGCCATCGCGCAGTCCTGGTGCATCTGCCTTCTGTGGGTCATTCCCTATACGTATTGGAACAACGCCTACAGCCTGATGGGATTTACCCTGCTGCTGGTGCTGTTCCACGCCGGGGCCATGCACCGGCGGGACTTCCGGCTGGATTTGGCGAATATCGGCTTTTATCCGCTGGTGCTGTTCGGGGCCATGTTTCTGGCGGTGGCGTGCTCCTACGCGCCGTCGCTGTCCCTGCGGTTTTTGTTCTACCACATCTCGGCGGCCCTGTGTGTGCTGGTGACGGTCAGCGCCGTCCGCACGGCGGGGGATTTGAAGCGTCTGGCGGCCGGCGGCACCGTCTGCGTGGCGGTGTCGTCCCTGTACGGCATCTACCAGCGCATCCAGGGCGTGGAGGTCAGCGCCTCCACCGTGGATTTGAAGGTGAACGCCGGCATGCCGGGCCGGGTGGTGTCCATCTTCGATAACGCCAACACCTTTGCCGAGGTGCTGATTTTGCTGCTGCCGCTGGTGCTGGCGCTGATCCTCTGTTCGAAACGCCTTTTCAGCAGGCTGCTGGCCTGCGGCGTGTTCGTGGTGGGCATGGCGGCGTTGGGCATGACCTACTCCCGGGCCAGCTGGGTGGGCGGCGCCTGCGCCATGGCGGTGATGGTGTTTCTGTGGAAGCCGAAGCTGATCCCGGCGTTCATCGCGCTGTGCTGTTTTGCGGTGCCCTTCCTGCCGACCACGATTTTGAACCGCATCCTGACGATCACCAACCTGTCGGACTCCTCCACAGCCAGCCGCATCCCGCTGCTCCAGGCGGCGCTGGAGGTCATCCGCAGCCGCCCTATCCGGGGCGCGGGCCTGGGCACCGCCGCTCCTCAGGCGTACATCGCGGACTGGAACCTCTACCACGCGGATTTCCCCTACGTCCACTCCCACAACTTCTACCTGGAGGTCTGGGTGGAAGTGGGCCTGCTGGGCGCCGCGGGCTTTGTGGCCTCCATGCTGTGGAACATCAAGCGGGCCGCGCGTACTGTCCGCCGTTGCCCGGATTCCGCGGCCCGGACCATCACCTGCGCCGCCGCGGCGGCACTGTGCGGGACGATGGTGTGCGGCCTGGCGGACTACCTGTGGAACTACCCCCGCGTCATGTGCATCTTCTGGTTCGTCTTCGCGGTGGCCCTGACCGGCACAAAGTTGTGCCGGCTGGAGAAAGAGGCCCCTTGACTTTGAGGAATAAATCAGTAAAATAGGAGGGGTCAGGGAATTCCAAAATTCCCCGATCCCTCCTTGGCGTGGCGTGTGAAAATCAAATAACCGGGTGTAGCGCAGTTGGTAGCGCGCTTGCTTTGGGAGCGTGAGGCCGAGGTTCGGACTGCACTTCTAAAACTTCCCGGAAAGCCTTGGGACACATGGCCCCGCATGGTTTCGCACCTCGCCGGTAACTGGTCAAAAATCGGCGTTGACCACATGTTTGACCACAATTGGAAAAATCAATAACCGGGTGTAGCGCAGTTGGTAGCGCGCTTGCTTTGGGAGCAAGATGCCGGGAGTTCGAGTCTCCCCACTCGGACCAACCCCCCCCTGAAATCGGATGATTTCAGGGGATTTTTATAATTTTCGGAGCTTTTTATGAGATATTTTTGCGCAAAACATATACTAAATGTGGTTGAGGTTTAATCCATGAAAATGTTTCCTTATCAGTTGCCCTCATACTTGGACAGTGATCAGTGCCTGCCGTAAGGACAACCGATTCTATTCCGGTTCCCCCGTCTTGCTCATCTGTGCAGAAACATGTATAATGCAAGGTGAAATAAACAGAGAGATCGACCCGTGCAGCGATCCGACAAAATAAGGAGAAGAACCGATGATTCGAGACATCTGCAAAGATGAAGCAATTCTGGCCCAAAAAGCGGAGCCTGCTACACCGGATGATCTGCAAACGGCGGCGGACCTGCTGGAAACGCTGGAACACCATAAGGCTGGCTGCGTGGGTATGGCCGCCAACATGATCGGCGTCAACAAGCGCATCATCGCCTTTGACAACGAGGGAACATACATGGTCATGTTCAACCCGGAGATCGTGAAAAAGTCCGGACCCTATCAGACGGAGGAGGGCTGTCTGTCCCTTACCGGCACCCGCCCGGCCAAGCGGTGGAAGTCCATCAAAGTGCGCTGGCAGAACGAGCAGTTTCAGGAGCGGCTGAAGACCTTCACTGGCTGGGCTGCCCAGATCATTCAGCACGAGATCGACCACTGCGACGGGATCGTCATCTGAGGAGGGGAAGGTATGAAATTGGCCATCCTCTCCGACACCCACGGCCTGTTGCGGCCCGAGGTGGTGAAGCATCTGAAAACCGCCGACGCCATCCTCCACGGTGGGGACATCAACCGACAAGCAATTGTGGACGAGCTGCGGCAGTACGCACCACTTTATATCGTCCGAGGCAACAACGACAAGGAGTGGGCGGAGGCCATCCCCCACGATCTCACCGTCACTCTGGGCGGCGTGACCTTCTATATGGTCCACAACAAAAAGGAAGCCCCGGCGGACCTCTCTGGCGTGGATGCGGTAGTGTTCGGCCACTCCCACAAATTTGTGCAGGAGGAAAAGGACGGCCTTCTCTGGCTCAACCCCGGCTCCTGCGGCCCCCGGCGATTCAACCAGGAGATCACCATGATGATGGCGGAGGTGGAAGGCGGCCAGCTCCGGGTGGAGAAAATCACCATTCCCCACGAGGTGAAATGATGGAACTGGGACTGACCTTTCCCCTCCAACGATTTCTGAAAATAAAACCGCCGGCCTACGGCGCAGAGCCAGACCGGCGGTTCTGCTGGGACCTCCATGTGATCGACCTGCGGGGCCGCAAGTGCCTGCTTGCCGTCCATTGCCACAGCCGGTACACTTTCGTCCGTTATGACGTGCCACCCTTCCAGTGGGCAGATATCCCCGGACTGTTCCGGGAGGGGCTGGCAGACAGCCTTAATACCGCCGGGTTTGCCCGGCCGCAGGTGGAGAGTTATCTGCAAAAGGCCGGGACCTTTATCCTGAGCCGCACCCACGGCCGCCGGGAGGTGGCCTTTCTCAACCGGGCTTGGGAGGATGTACTGGCGCTGGACCTGTGCCTGGACACCGGCAGTCAGGCCCAGCCTCTGCTGGACCACGCCGTCAACACCCGGCCCAGCCGATGTGTGGGCTTTGAGGGGCTTGGAATAGGGCTGGATCGCATTGCCGCATCTGTCAGTCGCTGACCCGCATTTGTTCAAACAACGCTCACCACGGCCATGTACCGCAAACAGGGAGGAGAAGAACCGCTATGCTTGCCTACACCTACATCGAACACGGGAAATTTGAACTGATCGAAAAGCCAAAGCCAGTGCTCCTGGACGACCGGGACGCCATCGTAAAGGTGACGCTGGCGAGCATCTGCACCAGCGACCTGCATATCAAGCACGGAAGTGTCCCCCGGGCTGTCCCCGGCGTCACGGTGGGCCATGAGATGGTAGGCGTCGTGGAGCAGGTCGGCGCCGCTGTGACCAACGTCCGGCCCGGCGACCGGGTGACGGTAAACGTGGAGACGTTCTGCGGCGAGTGCTTCTTCTGCCGGCACGGCTGGGTCAACAACTGCACCGACCCAAACGGCGGCTGGGCCTTAGGGTGCCGCATCGACGGCGGTCAGGCGGAGTATGTCCGTGTCCCCTACGCGGACCAGGGCCTTGACAAGATCCCCGACGCCGTCACCGATCTGCAAGCCCTGCTGGTGGGCGATGTGCTGGCCACCGGCTATTGGGCCGCGCAGATCTCCGAGATCCGGCAAGACGACACCGTGCTGATTCTCGGCGCCGGGCCTACGGGCCTTTGCACCCTTCAGTGCGTATGTTTAGAAAATCCCCGGCGCGTCATCGTCTGCGACATCGACGAGGGCCGCCTGGACTTTGTCCGCAGGCACTACCCCGGCGTACTGACCACCACCGCCGACCATCTCAGGGAGTTTGTGTCGGCCCACAGCGACCACGGCGGCGCTGATGTGGTGTTGGAGGTGGCCGGCAGCGAAAGCAGCTTCCGCACGGCATGGGACTGCGCCCGGCCCAATGCCGTCGTCACCGTGGTCGCCCTCTACGACGCTCCCCAAATTCTGCCGC
>CABSFC010000107.1 GCA_902476875.1 uncultured Oscillibacter sp.
GCGGCCCATGGCCGCCGGATGCATGCTTTTACCCGTTCAGAAACTCGTCCGGGTCCACGGCGTCGCCGTCCTTGGTGACGGAGAAGTGCAGGTGGGGCCCCTGGGCGGCCTCTGCGGCGGCGGTGTCGCCCACGGCGCCGATGATCTGTCCGGCGGACACGGTGTCCCCCTTCTCCACGGTGGGTCCGGCCTGGAGATTGGCGTAGGTGGTCTGGTAGCCGTCGTCGTGGCTGATGGTCACGGTGGTGCCCATCAGGATGTCCTCCGTCACCGCGGCCACGGTGCCGGAGCAGGCGGCCAGCACGGAGGCGCCCGCCTCGGCGGAGATATCCACGCCGTCATGGGTCCGCCAGTCCGCCAGCGTGGCGTTGTACACCAGCTGGTCCACGGAGAAGGCGGTCAGCACCTCCCCCTGCAGCGGCGATACGATCAGCCTGGGGGCCTCCGCGACGACGGGGGTGTCGTCGATCTCCAGCTCCGGCATGGGCGGCGTCTGGACCACCGGTTCCGGGGAGATGGTCTCCACCACGGTGGGGGCCTCCGGCTCCTCCAGTGCCGGCGCGGGGGCGGTCACGGCGGCCTCCGCCGGAGCCTCCGGCTCCGGGGCGGGTGTCTCGTCCTTGTCAAACAGCAAAAACCAGCCGCTGACGCCCACCACCAGCAGGCAGACGGCCATCGTGACGTAAAAGCCCGCGCCGCCTAAGATGGATCTCCATTTGTTTTCCATGTATGGTCCCTCCCTCAAATTTTGGGTCTGAGGGAAGTATGGTCAGAATTTTCCTGATTTATACAAAAAACCGGGCGGCCTCAGGCCGCCCGGTATCGCTGTGGAAAAGTTATTTGAGAATCAGCGTCTTGCCGTCCATCTCCTCGGGACAGGCCAGACCCATCACATCCAGGATGGTGGGGGCGATGTCCGCCAGACGGCCGCCGGTCCGCAGCTCCGTGCCGGCACCGCAGAGGATAAAGGGCACCGGATTGGTGGTGTGGGCGGTCATGGGGCTGCCGTCGGGCTCCACCATCTGCTCGGCGTTGCCGTGGTCGGCGGTGATCATGGCGATGCCGCCCATTTTCAGCGTGGCGTCCACCACGCGGCCCACGCACTCGTCCACGGTCTCCACGGCCTTGACGGCGGCGTCGAACACGCCGGTGTGGCCCACCATGTCGCAGTTGGCGAAGTTCAGGATGATGACGTCGTAGGCCCCGGACTCGATGCGCTCCACGCACTTGTCGGCCACTTCCACGGCGCTCATCTCCGGCTGGAGGTCATAGGTCGCCACCTTGGGGGAGGCCACCAGCACCCGGTCCTCGCCGGGGAACTGGGTCTCGCTGCCGCCGTTGAAGAAGAAGGTCACGTGGGCGTACTTCTCCGTCTCGGCGATACGCAGCTGAGTCATGCCCATCTGGCTCAGATACTCGCCCAGGCCGTTGCGGACGGTGATGCGGGGGAAAGCCACCTCCACGTTGGGCATGGTGGCGTCGTACTCCGTGTTGCACACGAAGGTGACGGGGAAGATTTGACGGGTGAAGCCGTCGAACGCCGGGTCCACCAGGGTCCGGGTAATCTCCCGGGCCCGGTCGGGGCGGTAGTTGAAGAAAATGACGCTGTCGTTGTCAGAGATCGTGCCCTCCTGGTCGCAGACCACGGGCTCCACGAACTCGTCGGTGACGCCCTTGGCGTAGGAGTCCTTCACGGCGGCCACGGGCACGGGGTTGAACACGGCGCTCTCGCCGTACACCATGGCGTCATAAGCCTGCTCCACCCGGTCCCAGCGCTTGTCGCGGTCCATGGCGTAGTACCGGCCCATGACGGTGGCGATCTTGCCCACGCCGATCTCCCGGCACTTCTCCACGGTCCGGGCCACAAAGTCGGCGCCGGAGGTGGGGGACACGTCCCGGCCGTCCAGGAAGGCGTGGATATACACCCGCTCCAGGCCCTTCTGCTTCGCCAGCTTCAGCAGGGCGAAGAGGTGCTCCAGGTGGGAGTGGACGCCGCCGTCGGACAGCAGGCCCATCAGGTGCAGGGCGGTGCCCTTCTCCTTGCAGGCGTCCATGGCGTGGTTGTAGGCGGGATTGGTGAAAAAGTCGCCGTCGGCGATGGACTTGGTGATGCGGGGCAGGTCCTGGAACACCACACGGCCCGCGCCGATGTTGGTGTGGCCCACCTCGCTGTTGCCCATCTGCCCGGCGGGCAGGCCCACGTCCAGGCCGGAGGCGGACAGCTCCGTATGGGCGAACTCCTGGAAGAACTGGTCCAGCCGGGGCGTTTTGGCGGCGCGGACGGCATTGCCGGTGACGCCGCTGGTCATGCCGAAGCCGTCCATAATAATCAGAGTAGTCGGTGTTTTATTCATAAAAACCTCGTTTCGCTTATCGCGCAGAAAGCGCGGCCCCTCTCGGCAGGGGCCGGGAGGGGAGGAAACTCCCCTCCCGCGGTCTCACTCCTGGTTGGCGGCGTTGATGATGTCCACGAACTGCTCGGGCTTCAGGGCGGCGCCGCCGATCAGGCCGCCGTCGATGTCGGGCTGGGCCAGCAGCTCGGCGGCGTTCTTGGGATTCATGGAGCCGCCGTACTGGATGGTGACGGAGCGGGCCACGCGGGCGCCGTACAGGGCGCGGATGGTGGCGCGGATGTTGGTGCAGACCTCGCCGGCCTGCTCGGCGGTGGCGGTCTTGCCGGTGCCGATGGCCCAGATGGGCTCGTAGGCGATGATGCAGCGGCGCAGCTTGTCGGCGGGCACGTTGTACAGGGCGCTCTTGACCTGCAGGGCGATCCACTCGTTGGTGATGCCGGTCTCACGCTGCTCCAGGCTCTCGCCCACGCAGATGATGGGGTTCATGCCGGCGTTCAGGACGGCGTGGACCTTCTTGTTCACGGTCTGGTCGGTCTCGCAGAAGTACTGGCGGCGCTCGCTGTGGCCGACGATGACGTACTTCACGCCCAGGTCCTTCAGCATGTCGGCGGAGACCTCGCCGGTATAGGCGCCCTTCTCCTCGAAGTACACGTTCTCGGCGCCCACGGAGATGCGCAGGTCCTTGAAGGCCTTGAGGGCGGTGGAGATGTTGCAGGCGGGGACGCAGATCAACGTCTCGCACCACTTGGCGCGGGGCATGATCTTCTTGATGTCCTCGGCGAACTTCTTGGTCTCGGTAGCGGTCATATTCATCTTCCAGTTACCGGCGATGACGGTCTTGCGATATCTGCGGTTCATGTCAATCAAACTCCTTTATGTCTATATCGTGATCGCGTGTAGACTATATTTTAATGGTGAAAACCATTCTTTTATAGCGAAAATATCGCCATTTGTCAAGTATTTTAGGACATTTTGCGAAGTTTCAGTAAAAATATTTGCGAAAAGGCCGGACGTCCGGCGAACAGGCGGCGCCAGACATGGCCGAAGCGCCGCCGGCGGCTGGTGGTGCCGCTTAAGCGTCCAGCAGGCAGGCCACGCCGGGAAGCTCCTTGCCCTCCAGGAATTCCAGGGAGGCGCCGCCGCCGGTGGAGATATGGGTCATCTTGTCGGCGTAGCCCAGCTGCTCCACGGCCGCCGCGCTGTCGCCGCCGCCGATGATGGTGATGGCGGAAGTCTTGCTCAAAGCCTCGGCCACGGCCTCGGTGCCCTTGGCAAAGGCGGGGAACTCGAACACGCCCATGGGGCCGTTCCAGATGACGGTGCCCGCGTCGGCCACGGCGTCGCAGTACAGCTTCACCGTCTCGGGGCCGATGTCCAGACCCTCCCAGCCGTCGGGGATTTCGCCGGCCTTGACCACCTGGCTGTTGGCGTCGGGGGCGAAGGCGTCGGCGCAGACGGTGTCCACGGGCAGCAGCAGCTTCACGCCCTTGGCGCCGGCCTTTTCGATCATGTCCCGGGAGTAGTCCATCCAGTCGGATTCCAGCAGGCTGTTGCCCACCTTGCCGCCCTGGGCGGCGGAGAAGGTGTAGGCCATGCCGCCGCCGATGATGATGGTGTCGGCGATCTCCAGCAGGTTGTTGATGACGCCGATCTTGGAAGAGACCTTGGAGCCGCCCAGAATGGCCACCAGGGGGCGCTTGGGGTTGGCGATGGCGCCGCCCAGGAAGTCCAGCTCCTTCTGGATCAGGAAACCGGAGACGGCGGGCAGATAGTCCGCCACACCGGCGGTGGAGGCGTGGGCGCGGTGCACGGCGCCGAAGGCGTCGGACACGTACACGTCCGCCATGGCGGCCAGCGCCCTGGCAAGCTCCGGGTCGTTCTTGGTCTCGCCCTTTTCAAAACGGGTGTTCTCCAGCAGCAGGATCTGGCCGGGCTGGAGGGCGGCGGCCTTGGCCCTGGCATCCTCGCCCACCACGTCGGCGGCGAAGATGACCTCTTTGCCCAGCAGCTCGCTCAGGCGCTTGGCAACAGGGGCGAGGCTCAGCTTGGGATCGGGGCCGTTCTTGGGCTTGCCCAGGTGGGAGCAGGCGATAACGGCGGCGCCCGCCTCCAGCAGGTACCGGATGGTGGGCAGGGCGGCGACGATGCGCTTGTCGCTGGTAATCTCGCCGGTCTCCTTGTCCTGGGGGACGTTGAAGTCGCAGCGGAGCAGGACCTTCTTGCCGGAGACGTCGATGTCCCGAACGGTTTTCTTGTTGTAATTCATGTGGAATCCTCCGTTTTCATTCAATTAGGATTTGGGAATGAGGAATTGGAACTTTGACCGCCTGTATACCGTCAATTCCCGATTCCCAACCCCTAATTTCTAATGTTGCGCGGCCATCTCGCCGGTGCCCTTCAACCCGGGAAACCCGTTTTGGCGCAGGGCCTCGTAGACGCAGACGGCCACGGTGTTGCTGAGGTTCAGGCTCCTGGCCTGGTCCACCATGGGCAGGCGGACGCAGCGGTCCCGGAACCGCTCCCGGAAGTCCAGGGGCAGTCCGGCGGTCTCCTTGCCGAAAAACAGCCAGCTGTCCGGCGAGAACCGCGCCTGTTCGTAGGAGCGGGGCGCCTTGGTGGTGGTGAGCCAGGCATCCAGGGCGGCCTCGGGGCGGCGGCGGAACAGGTCGTCCAGATTTTCGTAGTCGGCGACCTCCACCAGGTGCCAGTAGTCCAGACCGGCCCGCTTCACGGCCCGGTCCGAGATGTCAAAGCCCAGGGGGCGGACCAGATGCAGCCTGCTGCCGGTGGCGGCGCAGGTGCGGGCGATGTTGCCGCAGTTCTGGGGGATCTCCGGCTCCACCAATACGATATTCAGCATAGAAACCCTCCGTTTCGTGCGGACAAGGACCATTGTAATCCTTTACCTGCGCAAATTCAACTATATTGTATGAAGAAATTCTGTTTTTCATAGAAAATGATAAGGAATCCGACGGAAATTTTGCAAAACGCCGAAAAATGCGGAAAAAATCCGCCCTTTTCGACGGTTTCCGTTGGCTGCGACAAAAAATGACGGGAAAGTGAAAAAGATTTGGGGGAAATTTCTTGGACAAATTCCGTGAAAAGACTGGATTTCCGGTAAAAATTTGATATAATAGGCCTGCGATACCATATTTGTGTGTAAGGAGGGGAGCAGCATGGTCCGCCCGCAGAGCGCCGTTTTCTTTATGGAGGAGGATTCCGCCATTCCCGCGCAATCCAAACCGCTGATGCTGGAAGCAGTTCTTTCTTGCCCGATCTTGACATGGATGAGCAGTCAGTTGCTGGCCGATGGCGTACAGCGGTTTTTCGTTGTTTGCGGCCCCCGCTTCGCGGAGGAGGCCCGCGGGTGCTTTCCGGCGGAGGCGGATGTGGTGATCTCTGAGCAGCAGAGCGAGCTGATGGAGTTCCTGAACACCCCGGACCCGGTGCTGGTGCTGTGCCGCGCCGCCCTGCCGATGGCGGAGGCCGGACCGGGCTTTGCCTACGCCGCCCCCGGCTATGAGCTGCAGGAGGCGTGGAAAGTCAGAATGACCAACGCGGTGGCCGCGGCGGAGCTGGTCTCCGGCTGGCTGCCGGTCTACGGTCCCGACACCATCGCGGAGCTGGAGCCGCTGTTTCGCGCGCGTTACGGGGAGGGTCCCCGCGTTGACAGAGCATAGACAATTAAAATAAATATAGAACATGTGGAATGTAGAAAGAGGGCGTTTGGAATGATTTCTCACGGCAAGGACATCAAAGTGTTTTGCGGCAACTCGAATCCCAAGCTGGCGCAGGAGATCTGCCGGCTGATGGGCACCAAGCTGGGCGAATCCGAGGTCGGGACCTTCTCCGACGGCGAGATCTTCTCCTCCCTGTATGAGACTGTCCGAGGCAGTGACGTGTTCGTGGTCCAGTCCACCTGCAACCCGGTGAACAACAACCTGATGGAGCTGCTCATCATGATCGACGCGCTGAAGCGCGCCTCCGCCGGCCGCATCACCGCCGTCATCCCCTACTTCGGCTATGCCCGGCAGGACCGCAAGGCCAAGGCCCGCGATCCCATCACCGCCAAGCTGGTGGCCAACATGATCACCACCGCCGGCGCCGACCGCGTGCTGACCATGGACCTCCACGCCGCCCAGATCCAGGGCTTTTTCGACATCCCTGTGGACAATCTGGCCGGCAACCCCATTTTCGTGGACTACTACGCCAAGAAGTTCGGCGACCGCTGCGAGGAGATGGTGGTGGTCTCCCCTGACGTGGGCTCCGTGTCCCGGGCCCGGGCCTTTGCCCAGAAGCTGCACATGCAGCTGGCCATTGTGGACAAGCGCCGCCAGAAGGCCAACCAGTGCGAGGTCATGAACGTCATCGGCGATGTCTCCGGCAAGGACTGCATCCTGTTCGACGACCTGGTGGACACCGCCGGCTCCCTGTGCAACGCCGCCAAGGCCCTGATGGAGGTCGGCGGCGCCAAGAGCGTCCATGCCTGCGCCTCCCACGGCGTGCTGTCCGGTCCCGCCATCGAGCGGCTGAACAACAGCGCCATCCAGGAGCTGGCCCTGCTGGACACTATCCCGCCCATCGACCCCGCCCTCAGCGACAAGATCAAGTACCTGCCCGTGGCCCCCATGTTCAGCGAGGCCATTGAGCGCGTCTATCAGGAGGTCTCCATTTCCAAGCTGTTCCGCTAAAATGGAACATTCCACATATCTGTACTGCATAAGGCGGGGAAGGCAACTTTCCCGCCTTATAGAGCTGTCCGCGCGCCCGCGCAAATCTTGAGAATCAAAGGAGTCGCTATGCTGTTTGGAACCAAATCCTCCGTTGTGGACTGGCTGGTGGTGGGCCTGGGGAATCCCGGCCAGAAGTATGAACACACCCGGCACAACATGGGCTTTCTCACCGTGGACCTGCTGGCGGAGAAAGCCGGGGTGAAGCTGAATAAGGTGAAATTCAAGTCCGCCTACAACATTTTGCCCTTCGCCGGGTGCAAATGCCTGGTGATGAAGCCCCAGACCTATATGAATCTCTCCGGCGAGGCCGTGCGGGAGGCGGCGCGGTTCTACAAGATCCCCGCCGATCATGTGCTGGTGATCTATGACGACGTGTCCCTGCCCGTGGGCAAGCTGCGGGTGCGGCCCACCGGCTCCGCCGGGGGGCACAACGGCATCAAGAACATCATCTCCCACCTGGGGACCCAGGACTTCCCCCGCGTCAAGATCGGCACCGGCGCCCCGGCTGAGGGCGGCGACATGATCGACTGGGTCATCGGCGTGCCCTCCCAGGCGGAGCGGAAGGTGCTGGTGGAGAGCTTTGAGCGGGCCATCCAGGCGGCGGAGTGTATTATCGAAAAGGGCTGCCAGAAGGCCATGAACGACTTCAACTGAGTTGCCGGACAAAGCGGCGCGGACCATGGAGGAGGGGCTATGAAGCACACACGGATCTGCAATCTCGCCAGGGGCCTGCTGATCGCCCTGGCCATTTTGGCCATCGCGTGGGTACTCAGGCCCCGGAGCTTCGCGGATGTCACCGGCATGGAGCGGGCCACCGATTTCTATATCACCTCCAGAGACAGCGCCATGGACCTGCTGGAGTCCCGGCCCAGCCGGGAGGAGATCGGGCCGCTGCTGGACCGGGGGACGCTCCGGTTTCAGGGGCGGCAGCGCCACATCGAATGGACGGACAGCCAGCGGCTCTATCACGTGTATTTCGACCGCGCGGAGGAGGGGCAATGGGTGTCGGGCACCCGGTTTTCCCTGCGGTCTGACGGCGCGCTCTACATGCCGCTGTATGTGGGGGACCTGAGCCTGGGCTACACCTGGTATCAGCTCTCCGGCTGCGATATGGACGCTGTCAACGCGGAGCTCCAGCGGCTGCTGGGCATGACCTGAAGGTTTCAGGAATAAAATCCAATATCCCCGGGCACACCCCGTCCCCAAGGGCGGAGTGTGCCCTCTCGCGGTTTATAATTTCCAAATTCTTGCAAGGACAGGCGCGATATGGAACAGTTTCTCCAACAACTGAATACGATCCCCGAGGTGGCGGAGCTGGTCCGCCGGGTGGAGGAGGGCGGCTGCCCGGCGGCGGTCACCGGCCTCCAGCCGGTACAGCGGGCCTGCGTGGGCGCGGCTGTGGCCCGGGCGGCGGACCGTCCGGCGGTGTTCGTCTGCGGCGACGAGCGGGAGGTCCGCCAGCTGGCGGGGGACCTGCGGACGCTGACGGGCACGGAGCCGGTGACGCTGCTGAGCCGGGAGTGGCAGTTCCGCCCCGGCGCGGTCAGCTCCCGGGAGTGGGAGCGGGGCCGTCTGGCGGCGCTGTACGCCCTGGCCCAGGGGGAGCCCCGGGTGGTGGTCGCCACCGCCGACGCCCTCATGGCCCGTACCCTGCCGCCGGACCTGCTGCGGTCCCTGGCCATCACCCTGCGCGTCGGCGGGCGGGCGGACCTGAAAAAGCTGGCGGCGGACCTGCTCTCTGCCGGGTACACCCGGTGCGACCAGGTGGAGGGCGTGGGCCAGTTCGCCCTGCGGGGCGGTATTCTGGACGTGTTCTCCCCCCTGATGGACCAGCCGGTGCGGTGCGAGTTTTTCGACGATGAG
>CABSFC010000108.1 GCA_902476875.1 uncultured Oscillibacter sp.
CGCCCTGGGGCACGGACAGGGGCTTGCCGTAGGAGGGAGAATAGGCCCAGGTCATGGCGATCTTCTTGCCCTTCAGGTTCTCCACGCCGCCGAACTCATGGATGATGTGCAGCATGTCGGCCATCGCCTGGGTGGGATGGTCCACGTCGCACTGCAGGTTCACCAGAGTGGGCTGCTGCTCCAGGATGCCGTCCCGGTAGCCCTCCTTCACGGCGTCCATGAAGGTCTTCTGATACTTGTGGCCCTCGCCGATGAACATGTCGTCCCGGATGCCGATGACGTCGGCCATGAAGGAGACCATGTTGGCGGTCTCGCGGACGGTCTCGCCGTGGGCGATCTGGCTCTTCTTCTCGTCCAGGTCCTGGACGGTCAGACCCAGCAGGTTGCAGGCGGAGGCGAAGGAGAACCGGGTACGGGTGGAGTTATCGCGGAAGATGGAGATACCAAGGCCGGAGTCGAAGATGCGGGTGGACTTGTTGCGCTCCCGCAGATCCCGCAGGGCGTCGGCCACGGTGAAGATGGCGTCCAGCTCCTCGTCGGTCTTGTCCCAGGTCCAGTAGAAGTCGGACTTGTACATGTTGTTGATATGCAGCTTTTCCAGGTGCTTGGCAAGCTCGATGGTCTTAGACATATTGAAAATCTCCTTATATTTTATTTTGGTGTCCCGTTTCCTGGTGTGTTCCCGTAGGGGCCGGGCTCTGTCCCGGCCCATTTTCCGGAAACGAGGTATTCCCGGGGGAAGCGGGAGGGGACAGAGCCCCTCCCCTACGGGGGGTATTTTACTGACAGACGGGCAGGGCCGGGGAAACGGAAGGGAACAGAATCCCGACGGCAGACCCGAGGGACGGGCGGCAGATCGCCGGTTATTTGATCTCGTTGTCGGTCAGGCTCTGGCGGAACTCGGTGACGTCGTCGGTCTTGTTCTCGGGCTTATACAGGGGGATGGCGGCGGCGTACAGGGCGGCGCAGGTGACCAGGTCCTGCTTCCAGGTGATCTCGTTGGGGGCGTGGGCCTGGGACTCGGCGCCGGGGCCGAAGCCCACGCAGGGGATACCGTACCGGCCCTGGATGGACACGCAGTTGGTGGAGAAGGTCCACTTGTCGGTCAGGGGGCGGCCGTCGCGCAGGTGCATGGCGTCGAACCTGGGGTCCGCGTCGGCGTGGCCGATGCGCTTGTCGCCCCACAGGGCGTGGTGGGCGTCGATCAGGGCCTGAACGTGGGCGGCGCTCTCCTTGTTGATCCAGGTGGGGAAGAAGCACTCGGTCTCATAGACGGTGCCGGTCCAGGCGGGACGGTCGTACATGTACATGGAGACCTTCACGTCGTCGCCGTACTTCTTCACGCTGGGCAGCTGGCGGATCTCCTCCAGGCAGGAGTCCCAGGTCTCGCCGGCGGTCATGCGGCGGTCAATGGAGATGGCGCAACTGTCCGCCACGGCGCAGCGGCTGGGGGAGGTGTAGAAGATCTGAGAGGTGGTGCAGGTGCCCCGGCCCAGGAACTGGGCGTCCTCATAGTGCTCGGGGTTGAACTCGGGGTTCAGGCGCTTGACCAGGCCCTTGATCTCGTTGGAGGGGCCGTCGCCGTTCTCGTTCAGGGCGCGGACATCCCGCAGGATGTCGGCCATCTTGTAGATGGCGTTGTCGCCGCGCTCGGGAGCGGAGCCGTGGCAGGAGACGCCCTTCACGTCCACCCGGATCTCCATGCGGCCCCGGTGGCCGCGGTAGATGCCGCCGTCGGTGGGCTCGGTGGAGATGACAAAGTCGATCTTGCCGCGGGCGTCCTCGGGACCGTTGAAATACTTGTTGACGATGTACTGCCAGCACATGCCGTCGCAGTCCTCTTCCTGGACGGAGCCGACCACCATGATCTTATAGCCGGCGGGAATCAGTCCCAGGTCCTTCATGATCTTGGCGCCGTACACGGCGGAGGCCATGCCGCCCTCCTGGTCGGAACCGCCGCGGCCGAAGATGATGTCGTCGGTCTCGTAGCCCTGGTAGGGGTCGGCCTCCCAGTTGTTGATGTTGCCGATGCCCACGGTGTCGATGTGGGAGTCGATGGCGATGATCTTCTCGCCATCGCCCATCCAGCCGATGACGTTGCCCAGACCGTCGATCTCCACCTTGTCAAAGCCCAGCTTTTCCATCTCGGCCTTGATGCACATGACGACTTCCTTCTCCTCGCAGCTCTCGCTGGGGTGAGAGATCATGTCCCGCAGGAACCTGGACATGTCGGCCTGATAGCCCTGTGCCGCCTTTTTGATCGCTTCAAAATCCATATGTCTGCCCTCCGTAAAAAAATTTTCAGGAACGCTAATTTGTTTGGCCCGTAACTTGAGTTCATGATAGCACAGGGAATATAGGATGTCAAATGATTTTTTAGAAAACCAAAAAAATTTTTAGGTTCCTGAAATGACGGGCGCGAGGCCCCGGCCGAACCGACAGGAATGGACAAAAAGAGACACCGCGCTTTGTGCAAAAAAGCAAAAAATGTTTTTGACGTTCAGAAAAATTGACAGGTCTGGAAAAAGCTGCTATTGTTAAAAATACGTTAAGAGGGCCTGCGCCGGATCTCGTGCCGACCGGAGGAAATTCCGGATCAGGTCTTCCGTAGCTTCCTGTGTGTTTTGGGTATATATGAGAAAGGAGAAAACTATGCAATTCAATCTGACAGTCACCGTGATCGTGGTGATCTACCTGCTGGTGATGCTGTTCATCGGCTGGTACTCCTCCAAAAAGATCACCTCCAACACCGACTTCATGGTCGCGGGCCGCCGCCTTGGCCCCTTCCTGATGGCCGGCACCCTGGCCGCCACCGAGATCGGCGGCGGCAGCTCCCTGGGCGTGGTCCAGCAGGGTATGCAGAACCACGGCCTCTCTTCCGCCTGGTACATCATCACCATGGGCTTCGCTTTCATGATTCTGACCTTCCTGGCGCCCAAGTTCCGCGCCGCCACTGTCAAGACGGTGCCTGAGTACTTCCGCCGCCGCTACGGCAAGAGCGCCGGCATCGTCACCGCCATCATCATGCTGCTGCCCCTGGTGGGCCTGACCGCGGGCCAGTTCATCGCCTCCGCCGTCATCCTGTCCACCATGCTGGGCATCAGCTACAAGACCGCCGTCGTGGTCGTGGCCGTGGTCGTCACCATCTACTCCGTCATGGGCGGCCTGTGGAGCGTCACCCTGACCGACTTTGTCCAGGTGTTCCTGATCGTCATCTGCATGATCATCGCGGTGCCCTTCGGTCTGAACACCGCCGGTGGCTGGAGCAACGTGGTGGCCAATGTTCCCGCGGATACCTTTAATATGTTCAAGGGCTACACCCCCATGGGCGTTTTGTCCCTGACGATCATGTACGTCGCCACCTTCACCGTGGGCCAGGAGGCCGTCTCCCGCTACTACGCGGCCCGAGACGGCAAGGCCGCCCGTCAGGGCTCCGTCCTGGCCGCGCTGGTCAACTTTATCTACGCGTTCATCCCCGCCGTCCTGGGCATCATCACCCTGGCCCTGATCAACATGGGCAAGTTCAACGCCGCCGACTTCGAGAGCGTCGGCGCCCGCTACGCCCTCCCCGTCCTGGCCATGGAGGTCATGCCCTCCGTGATCTGCGGCCTGCTGTTCGCCGGCATCATCTCCGCCACCATGTCCTCCTCCGACTCCGACCTGCTGGGCGCCGGCTCCATCTTCGCCAACGACATCTATCACGCCGTGCTGAAGCCTGACGCCACCAGCGACCAGGTCATGCGCGTCACCCAGATCGTCATGTGCATCGTGGGCGTTGCGTCCATGATCATCGCCCTGTTCAACACCACCAGCATCGTCAACCTGCTGATGTTCTGCTTTACCCTCCGGGCCGCCGGCGCGTTCTTCCCCTATGTGCTGGGCCACTACTGGAAGGGCGCCTCTCTGGCGGGCACCATCGCCTCTCTGATCTCCGGCTCCATCGTCGTGGTGTATCTGGAGAAGATCTCCGGCGGCGTGCTGTTCGGCATGAAGCTGAGCCAGCCCATCATCCCCGGTCTGATCGTGGGCCTGGTGTTCTTCCTGGTTTTCTCCAAGATCTTCCCGCCCAAGGAGCAGACCTGCGAGCTGGCCCCCGAGGAGGATTGAGTCCTTCCAGCGCACACCGGACCCAAACACACACGAGACAGCCGTCCGGACAGGGTTTTCCCTGTCCGGGCGGTTTTTTTCAGCCGCTTTGGCGAAGCTGACGGAGAATCGCAGAAAACCTAAAAAAAATTTAGGAAACCTGTTGATTATTTTGCAAAATATGATATGATAAGGATATAACAGAAGAGAAAGGTGGCGTGAACACATTTGGAAGCGAGTAAACTGGAAATGCTGAAACAGATCGCGGCGGGGATCGCGGGCCAGTTCGGCAGCAACTGCGAGGTGGTGATCCACGACCTCAGCGGCAAGACGATGGACAATTCCATTGTCCACATTGAAAACGGACATGTTACCGGGCGCAAGGTGGGGGACGGCGCTTCCAATGTGGCTGTGGAGCAGTTCGTGCAGCAGGACGCCCATCTGGACATCCGGCAGGAGGACCACCTGGGCTATCTGACCAAGAGCCCCAACGGAAAAATCCTGAAATCCTCCACCATGTACATCCGCAACAGCCGGGGCAAGGTCATCGCCCTGCTGTCCATCAACTTCGACATCTCGGCCCTGGCCATGCTGGACAGCGCCGTGAAGGACCTGATCGCTCCCAAGGACCAGACCCAGGCCGAGCCGGAGAAGATCGTCAACATCAACGACCTGCTGGAGGACCTGATCCAGCAGTCGGTGGCCCTGGTGGGCAAGCCCGTGGCGATGATGAACAAGGACGACAAGGTGAAGGCGATCCAGTTCCTCAGCGAAAACGGAGCGTTTCTGGTCACCAAGTCCGGCGACAAGATCGCAAAATACTTCGGAATCTCCAAGTATACCTTATATTCTTATATTGATACAAAGCAGGAGGGTAAAACAACATGATCGATCTGTCCATCAACAAGCAGGGCCTGGAGCACAACATCAGGAAGGCCAAGGAAAACGGCATCATCATTCCCACCATTGCCCAGATGCAGCATCCGGAGACCATCCCCGGCAAGGTTCAGGATAAGCTGAAGGACGTGGGCCTGTGGGACGTCAATCCCCTGAACCTGTTCCGCATCACCTGGAAGAACGAGCCCAAGGAGTCCGGCGGACTGTTCCAGGCGGTGCCCAACTACATCGAGCTGCCCCCCGAGCTGACCGGCGTGCCCTGCCGGATCGTGGCCATGGTGGGCAAGTGGTTCCCCACCGGCTGCCACAAGGTGGGCGCCTCCTTCGGGTGCCTGGCCCCCCGGCTGGTGACGGGCCAGTTCGACGTGGACGTGCACAAGGCCGTGTGGCCCTCCACCGGCAACTACTGCCGGGGCGGCGCGTTCAACTCCCGCCTGCTGGGCGCCCAGGGCGTGGCCATCCTGCCCGCTGAGATGAGCCAGGAGCGGTTTGACTGGCTCCATGAGATCGGCGCCGAGGTCATCGCCACCCCCGGCTGCGAGTCCAACGTCAAGGAGATCTTCGACAAGACCAACGAGCTCAAGCAGGACCCCCAGTACATGATCTTCAACCAGTTCGAGGAGATGGGCAATCCCCTCTGGCATTACAATGTCACCGGCAACGCCCTGGCGGACGTGTTCGAGGCCATCAAGCGCCCCGGCGACCGCTTCGCGGGCGCGGCGTTCACCTCCGGCTCCGCCGGCACCATGTCCACCGGCGACCGGCTGAAGGAACTGTATCCCCACCTGAAGCTGGCGGTGGGCGAGGCGCTGCAGTGCCCCACCATCCTGAACAACGGCTTCGGCGGCCACCGCATCGAGGGCATCGGCGACAAGCACATCCCCTGGATCCACAACGTGAAGAACAGCGACATGGCCATCGCCATTGACGACGAGGACTCTCAGCGCCTGCTGCGCCTGTTCAACACCCCCGAGGGTCAGGACTACCTGCTGCATACTCTGAAGCTGGACCCTGTGCTGGTGGAGAAGCTGACGTGGCTCGGCATCTCCGGCATTGCCAACGTCCTGTGCTGCATCAAGATGGCCAAATACTATGAGTTCACCGAGCGCGACGTGATCGGCACCGTCCTGACCGACTCCGCCGTCATGTACGGCAGCCGCATCCAGGAGCTGAACGACCAGCACGGCGCCTACACCGTGGGCGAGGCCGTTCTGGATCACAACCTGCACATGCTGGGCCTGAAGACCGACAACCTGATTGAACTGACCTATGCCGACCGCAAGCGCGTCCACAACCTGAAGTACTACACCTGGGTGGAGCAGCAGGGCAAGGACATGCACGACCTGAACGCCCTGTGGTACGACACCGAGGGCACCTGGGACGCCGTCCACGCCCAGGCCAAGGATCTGGATGAGCTGATCAACGCCTTCAACGAGGAGTCCGGCGTTCTGAAAGCGCTGTAAGAAAGAGACAAAACGCCTCAGGGGCGGGGCGGAGGGCCCCGCCTCTTCTTTTCGCAATCCGCGTATTGACGGGCATGAGCCGCGGACATATACGAAACAGACGCGGGGCGGAGAGACCGGTTCCGAATCTTTGAGAGGCGTGGGTGGTTATGAGCGAGAAAAAGGCATCTGGATTGCTGCTGGCCGCCGCGGCTATGTGGGGCAGCAGCTTTGTCGCTTCAAAATACTGCATCAACAGCGGGATGATGCAGTTTGAGATCGTGTTTTACAGGTTTTTTCTGGGTTCCATCCTGACGGCAATCGTTTTTTGGAAACAGCTGCGCCGCCCTGTGAAGTCCGCCGTGCGGACAGGCGTGGTTTTGGGCCTGCTGACAGTCTTGACCTTTACGCTGGAAATGTATGGCCTCGCTATGACACAAGCCACCAAGGCGTCTTTTTTGACGGCCACCAATATTGTGATGATGCCGTTTTTCTATGCGTTGTTCTGCGGTGTACGGCCCACCCGCTATTCTCTTTTGGCGGCAGTGTTGGCCATGACGGGCGTGGGCTTTTTGAGCCTGACTGACGGCTTCGGCGGACTTGCGGTGGGAGATGTGCTTCTGCTGCTGGACGCGGCTACCTATGGGCTGAACAGCATCTGCCTGGTAAAGCTGGGCGGAGAGGATTCCCGGGTGCAGATATCCTTTTTTCAGTTCCTCACTACCGCGGTATGTATGGGGATCCTGACGCTGTTCCAGGGAACGGGAGGCCGCTATGGGGCGGTGTCGGTACTGGCAATCCTTTATCTGGCAGCAGTGCCCACCGTGCTGTGCTATCTCATTAAAAACCTAACCATCAAATATCTCAATCCAGTGCGGTGTACGCTGATCCTGGCAACAGAGAGTATTTTCTGCGCTGTTTTCTCTGCGATCCTGTTGGGTGACCGGTTGGATCTGCGGATGCTGGCGGGAATCGTATTGATTTGCGCTGGAATCCTGATGGAAATCCTGCATCCTGTAAAAAACCAACAGGGGAATGTCTCCGGTGAGACGGTGGACAACAGATAAATTCTGATGGAGGAATTTTACCATGAAAAATGTGCTATACGGCAAGTGCGTCAGGTGCGGCAAAACCTACGAGGCCACGCCCGACCTGACCAACTGCGCCTGCGGCGGTATCCTGGATATCGTCTACGACTACGACTACATCAAAACCCGGCTCACCAAGGAAAAGCTGGCCGCCCGGACGGAGCGCACCATGTGGCGCTACCGGGAGCTGCTGCCCATCGAGGAGACCACCGAGCCCACGCCCCTGCGGGTGGGCTGGTCCCCGCTGTATGAGGAGCCCCGCCTGGCGGAGCGGCTGGGCCTGAAGCGCCTGTGGGTGAAGGACGACGGCCAGAACCCCACCGCGTCATTGAAGGACCGGGCCTCCGCCATGGCCGTGGCCAAGGCCCGGGAGGCTGGCGCGGAAGTGATCGCCTGCTCTTCCACCGGCAACGCCGCCAGCTCTCTCGCGGGCAACGCCGCCGCCGCGGGGCTGAAGACCTACATCTTCGTGCCCTCACGGGCTCCCAAGGGGAAGGTGGCCCAGTTGATGACCTTTGGCGCCACCGTCATCTCCGTCCAGGGCAGCTATGAGGACACCTTCGAGCTGAGCAAGGCCGCCATTGACCGCTGGGGCTGGTACAACCGCAACGCCGCCATCAACCCCTATCTGTCCGAGGGCAAGAAGACCGTGGCCCTGGAGATCATGGAGCAGCTGGACTGGCAGACGCCGGACTACATCGCCATCTCCGTGGGCGACGGCTGCACCATCGCGGGATTGTGGAAGGGCCTGAAGGACCTGTACGCCATCGGCTTCATCGACCGCCTGCCCCGGCTGATTTCCGCCCAGGCGGAGGGCTGCTGCCCCCTGAACCGGGCCATCGCCGAAAACAAGCCCTGGCATCCCATGGAGGAGAACACCCTGGCCGACTCCATCGCTGTGGGCGTGCCCCGGAACGCCGACAAGGCGCTGATGGCGATCCGGGAATCCAACGGCCTGGTGGTCAATGTCTCCGACGAGGAGATCATGGCCGCGCAGAAGCTGCTGGGCACCACCTGCGGCGTCTTTGGCGAGCCGGCGGGCGTTACCGGCGCGGCGGGCGTGAAGAAGCTGTGCGAGCAGGGCGTTATCGGGAAGGACGACTCTGTCGTCAGCGTGGTCACGGGAAACGGCTTGAAGGACGTGGCCAACGCCATCAAGGCCTGCGGCGAGCCCATCTCCATCCCCAGCGACATGGACCTTCTGCTGAAGGCCTTCGCGGAAAAGGGCATCCAGGTGGAATAAGACACCGGATAAGATACCGGAAAAAGACCCCCGGCGGCC
>CABSFC010000109.1 GCA_902476875.1 uncultured Oscillibacter sp.
CGGTGTGGAGCGGGGGAAAATCCGGCGATGACTTCAAAGGATTACCTATCGCTATTTTCTCTGCCCAACGGCTATGAGCGCCTGCAAAGTACCATGCGCAGCCGGAATGTGATGTCCACCATCATCCTGCAAAATATCTCCCAGCTCAAAGCTCTTTTCAAGGATAGCTGGGAGGGCATCATCGGCAACGCTGACGCTTTTATCTATCTGGGCGGCAACGAAAAGGAGAGCCACAAATATATCTCCGAGCTGCTGGGTAAGCAGTCCCTGACCTACCAAACCACCAGCACCAGCCGGGGCCGGAACGGCAGTACCTCCACCAGCACCCAGCTCATGGGCCGGGAGCTGATGACCCCGGAGGAGGTGCGGATGCTGGATAACCAGAAAGCCATTGTCCTCATTCGCGGCGAGGCCCCGGTCATTGATGATAAATACGATCTGATGAAGCACCCCAATGTTAAGGAGACCGAGGACGGCGGAGCCGCACTCTATATCCACAGCCCCGTATGCCTCTATGACATCGGGGACTTTTCCTTCTCCGTCCAATCCCTGGACGACATTGAAATTATTGACCCATAGGAGGTTACGACTTTATGAGCAAACAGCGCAAACAGAATAATTTTTCTCTCCAGCGGCGGGTCCGCCGTTGCTACCAGATCTGTGCCATGCTGGTGGTCCTGGTCATGGCCCTGACCGTCCCGGCCCTGGCGGCGGACGATCCCCTCACCATCGTCAACAATCTGTCCGAGTTCATTTTCTCCATCATCAAGGCCCTGGGCATTATCATCCTGGGCTGGGGCGTGGTGCAGGTGGGCATGAGCATCCAATCCCACGACGCATCCCAGCGCACCCAGGGCTTTCTCTGCCTCTTCGGCGGCCTGCTGATTGCCTTTGCAAAGGAAATTCTGGTAGCTATCGGTGTAATGTGAGCAAAAACAGGAAAGGGAAATCAATCGCACTGTGCGATTGATTTCCCCAGGAGGTGAGCAATTATCAGTGACAACTGGATCGTAAAAACTTTGGAGCTGGCCCTGCAAGGGTGGAACGACAAGCTGACGGAGCTTTGGAGCCTGCTGTCCCAGTCCCCGGAGACCTTTAAGGGAGGGGATGTGTGGCGGGTCATTCTCTCCATCCACAACGCCATGCAGGGCATTGGCTACGGCCTGCTGGTCCTGTTTTTCGCCATGGGTATTTTCCAGACCGCCGCATCTTTTCGGGATATTCAGAGACCGGAGTATGCTCTGCGGCACCTGATCCGCTTTATCGCGGCCAAGGTGGCTGTGGGCAGCTCCATGGAGATTATTATGGCGATCTTTAATATCTGCGGCGGTATCATCAACACTGCGATGTCCGGCATGGGCGGCATGACGGGTGTGGGTGCGTCTCTGCCCGCCGAGCTGGTGGCAGCCATTGAGGATGTGGGCTTTCTGGCGTCCATTCCCCTCTGGATGGCGGCTTTTCTGGGCTTTCTGGTCATTACCGTTCTTTCCTTCATTCTGATCCTTACGGTATATGGCCGCTTTTTCAAAATCTACCTGTTTGCGGCCCTGGCCCCGCTGCCCCTGGCCTCCTTCGCCGGGGAGGGGACCTCCGCCATGGGGAAGGCCTTTATCAAATCCTATATCGGTGTGTGCATGGAAGGGGCAGTCATCGTCCTGGCCTGCCTCATATACACTGCCTTTCTCTCCAGCAGTTCCCCGGCGGTAGACCCCAGCCTGCCCGCCGCCACCATGGCCTTTCAGTACATCGGCCAGATGGTGTTCAATATGCTGGTCCTCACCGGCCTTGTAAAAGGTTCGGACCGGATTGCAAAGGAGATGTTTGGTCTGTAAAAATAAATCGCATGGTGCGATTTATTTCGACGAGGACCGAAAGAAAGGGGGCGGGCATCTGCCCGTCCCCTTATCCGTTACTGCTGTTTTTCACATATCTCCCGCAATTCCTCCACGCTGATCCGCCCACTCCCTGCGGCACCACCTCAGGAATCGCCGCCCCCAGTAATAGCACGGAAGCAGGATCAGAACCGCGAGAACGACCCACAGGGCCAAGGCGTGGTCTGTATACCAGACGGGAAAACACTCCTTTGCAAACGCCATGCAGTACGCAAAGAGTACCGCCGGGAGCGCATAAAGCTGTTTGAGGATCATCCACACCAGGCCCAGCAGGAACATCACCACATGGAACATGAGCAGCATAAAAATCAGATCACGCATAAAGCACCCTCCTTGTCAATAAAATTTGTCGTTTTTTCTTGCGTTTTCCTACTAATATTATCCCATTTCCCCAAAATACTGTCAAATTTTCGCGGATTACGAGGTGATTTTTATAGAAGTCAAAATTCCAAAAGAGGTGCGGCAGCACAAGGAGACGATTTTCTTCGGCCTGTCCGCCCGTCAATTTTTCTGCGCCCTTCTGGCCGTGGCAGTTGCTGCGGGCATCTACCTGGGCCTGGGGCCTGCCATCGGCAGAGAAACGGCAAGCTGGCTGTGTATCTTGGCCGCCGTCCCCTTTGCCGCCGCCGGCTTCTTTCAATACAACAAGCTGACCCTGGAGCAGTTTCTATTGGCGTTCATCAAATCCAAATTCCTGTTTGCCGGGAAGCGAGGCTTTGTCTCCGAAAGCCTCTACTACCGGGCGCTGGACCGAAAGGGGCGTGGCGATTTTGAGTAAGACCCTTGCCGCCGCCAACCGGAGTGAACGGGACGGCTTTTTCATTCCCCGGAGCGTCCAGCAGTCCATCCCCATCAAGCGGATATGCAGCGACGGCATTTTCCAGGTGGGCCGAAAGTACAGCCGCTCTTGGCGCTTCTCCGACATCAACTATGCCTCCGCCTCCGACGAGGACCAGGACAGCATCTTCCGCGCCTATTCTGCCGCTCTCAACTCCCTGCCCACCGACGCCACCACCAAAATCACCATTGTCAACCGCAGCCTCAATCAGACGGACTTTGCCCGCACCATCCTTATGGCGGAGCAGGGAGACCGTCTGGACTGCTATCGCCGGGAGTACAACCGCCTGCTGACCGCCAAGGCGGCGGAGAGCAACAACCTGATCCAGGAGAAGTACATTACCGTCTCTATCCCGGAGCGGAAAATCGAGGAGGCTCGGTCCTGGTTCCGCCGGGTGGACGGCGCCCTTTCCAAGAGCTTCGGCAAACTGGACTCCACCGCAAAGGCCGTTTCCTGCATGGATCGCCTGCGCCTGTTCCATGACTTTTTCCGCCCTGGGGAGGAGGGGCGCTTCCACTTTGACCCGGCCCAGGCCATGCGCTTCGGCGTGGACTTCCGGGACGCCATCTGTCCGGGTGGCTTTGCCTTCTATGATGATTACTTTGAAATGGGGGATAAGGTTGGCCGGGTGCTGTTCCTCCGGGACTTCGGCGCTTACGGCTTGGACGATATGGTAGCCGAACTGTCCGCCATCCCCCGCAGCCTCATGCTGTCCATCGACATTCTGCCTGTGCCCACGGCGGAGGCGGCCAAGGAAATTCAGAATCTCATTTTAGGCGTGGAGACAGACATCGCCCGATGGCAGCAGCGTCAGAACGCGCGCAACAACTTTACCGCCACCATCCCCTATGAACTGGAGCAGCAGCGGGCAGAGACCAAGGAGTTTTTGGATGACCTCACCACACGGGATCAGCGGATGATCTTTGTCAATGTCACCCTGGTCCATATCGCGGACACCATGGAGCAGTTAAAAGCAGATACGGCGAGCCTGCTGTCCATCGGGCAGGAGAAATACACCGGCTTTTCCATCCTGCGCTACCAGCAGGAGGACGGACTGAACACCGCCTTGCCCTATGGTCTGCGCCGGATCAAGTCTATGCGCACCCTCACCACCGAGAGCGCCGCCGTCTTTACCCCCTTCCGCGCCCAGGATTTACAGGAGCCGGGCGGCCTCTACTACGGCGTCAACGCCGTCACCCACAACCTCATTCTCTGCAACCGGAAAAATCTCCTCAATGGCGGGGGCTTTATCGTCGGCCTATCCGGCGCTGGAAAATCTATGCTGGCAAAGAACGAGCTGACTGGCGTGGTCCTGGAGCCGGACAACAACGACGATATTCTGGTAGTAGACCCGGACGGGGAATATGCCCCGCTGATCGAGGCCCTGGGCGGGACTGTGCTGAAAATCTCCGCCGGCAGCCCCAACCACATCAACGCCATGGACATCAACGCCGACTACGCTGGAGAGGACGATCCCATCCTCCTGAAAATCGAATTTATCATGTCCCTATGTGAGCAGATCATGGGAAGTGGTAAGCTGGGGGCACAGGAGCGGTCCATCCTGGGCCGCTGTGTCAACGAGGTCTACCAGGGCTATCTGCAACGGGGCTTTACCGGGGAGCCGCCCACCCTAAAGGACCTGTATGCGGTCCTGCTGGCCCAGCCGGACCCGGAGGCCCGGAGCCTGGCCCTGGCTCTGGAGCTGTTTGCCACCGGCAGTCTCAATATCTTCGCCCACCAGACTAATATCGACTTGTCCAGCCGTATTCTTTGCTTTGACATTCTGGACCTGGGCAAGCAGCTCCGCCCTGTGGGGATGCTGGTCATGCTGGATGCCATTGTAAACCGTGTTACCGCCAACCGCCAGAAGGGGAAGCGCACCTGGATACTCATTGACGAGATCCGGCTGTTCTTCGGCAACGAGTACAGCGCCAACTTTTTGGAGCGGTCCTGGCTCAATTTCCGTAAGTACGGCGGTCTGCCCACGGGTCTCATTCAGAACGCCGAAAAGTGCTTAAATAGCGAAACAGCCCGCTTCCTTTTCGGCAACAGCGAATTTCTCATTATCTTGAAGCAATCCCCAGCGGATATGAAAATGCTGGTGCCGCTCCTGGGTATCTCCGAGACCCAGGCCAACCACATCAAAAACGCGGAGGCGGGCTGCGGTCTCATTCGCTACGGCAACGCTATGATCCCCTTCCGCAACGAGCTTCCGGCAGATACCGAGCTGTACCGCTTGATGACCACCAAACCGGGAGAGCGGTGACTTGTCAAAATAAGTCGCACCGTGCGATTTATTTTTCTAAGGAGGTGCCACCAATTCCAGACATCCGAGAACGCAAACGGGACATCAAGACCCGTGATAGAGTAGAAAAGAAAAAGAACAAGCGCAGGGCCGGGAAGCTCCTGGCCGGGCGGAAGCTCACCGCCAAATTTCGGGAGGAGCTGGCCCGGCAGGGCAAGGATCAGGAGACCCCGGAGGGCCTTGCCGCCGATGAGACCGCCCAGGCCGCCGGGGCAGCCTTTGAAAAGGTCCTGGGCACAGCCGGGACGGGGATCAAGCAAGTCCGAGCCATTCAGCGTGAGAAGCGCAGAAAGAAAGAGGCGGAAGCGCGGCGGCGCACAGAGCGTACCGCCGCACCCAACGGCAGTACCCCCAACTCTGATCCCCCATCGCCATCCGAAGCCAACGGTTCCTCTGGCCTTACGCCTCCCGCCCCTGGGGAGCGCATGAGACAGGTGGCAATCCGGGAGAAACGACCCCAGGCGGCAAGCCCTATTGACCGACAGGCCGGGCCGTCCACGGCGCGGCCCGGCCTCTCCCGTTCCGTCCAAAACAACTCTTCTCTCTCAAATCCATCTATCTATCCATCTCTCCAGACGGCCCCCGCACAGCGCGGGGGCCGTCCGTTCTTCCGGGAACGGACACAGGCCGCAGGCACGGTCCCCAAGAAAAAGACCGCCCCGGCCATCAAGACCCGGCAGAGTACGGCCCGGGCCGGAAAGAAAGCCACCGCTCCAGGCGGCAGGGCCTTGGCCCAGGCCCAGGAGCGCATGAAAAGCGCCGCCCAGCGCAGGCTGGCGGCGCAAACCAAGCAGACCGCAAGAACCGCCGCAGAGGTCTCCCGGAGACTGGCCGTGGCCGTTGCAAAGGCTGTGGCCGCCGTGGTCAGCGCCATCGCGGGACTGGCGAGTGGGGCCATTCTCCTGGCGGCCCTCTGCGTTGTCATTCTGGTGGCCGCTGTGGTGGCCTCACCCTTTGGTATCCTCTTCTCCGACCAGCACAGGGAGCCGGGAGCCGTCTCCCCCAATGCTGCCGTCGCACAGATCAATGTGGAGTATGCCGCCAAGCTGGAGGAACTGCAAACTGGGGATTACGACAGCATCCAGCTCCAGGGCCAGCCCCCGGACTGGAAACAGGTGCTTGCCGTCTTTGCCAGCAGGACCGCCGGAGTGGATGATGGAACCGATGTCACTGTTCTGGACCCGGACCGGGTGGAGCGACTGCGGGCCGTCTTTTGGGATATGACTGTCATCTCCAGCGAGGTGGAAACCATAGACCACCCCGGCAGCGATGACAGCGATGGATGGACAGAGCGTATTCTGCACATCACTGTCAAGGCCAGGACCCCGGACGATATGCGGGTGTATTACCAGTTCAGCGGGTATCAGAATGAGGCTATGGATGAACTGCTGAAGGAACTGGACGCTCTGGGCGGCCTGCTGGGGGACCTCTCCATTATCCAGGTGGACGCCGTGGAGCTTCTGCAATCGCTCCCAGAGGACTTATCCCCGGAGCGGAAGGCAGTCATTCATCACGCCCTGTCTCTGGTTGGCAAGGTCAATTACTTTTGGGGCGGCAAGTCGCTGGCCATTGGCTGGGACTCCCGCTGGGGAACCACCATGGAGGTCACGGCGGCGGGCAGCTCCACAACCGGCACCTTCCGCCCCTACGGCCTGGACTGCTCCGGGTACGCCGACTGGGTATTTTTCAACGCCAGCGGCGGGGACTACATCATAGGCCGTGGAGGCGGCGCGCACGCCCAGCACACCTACTGCACGGACATCTCCTGGGACGAGGCTCTGCCCGGCGATCTGGTATTCTATCCCGAGGATACCCATGTAGGCATTGTGGGCGGCAGGGATGAGGCGGGAAACCTGCTTATCATCCATTGTGCCAGTGGGGCCAACAATGTGGTCATTACCGGCCTGTCCGGCTTTACCTCTATCGGCAGGCCCCTCTATTTTGGAGACTGAAAATAAATCGCACGGTGCGATTTATTTTTTGCCCATGAGACTTGACAGCACCGCGAAAATTTGCGTTTTTCAGCTATTTTGTTACCCTGTTTATGGGTGATAAGTGATGTATTGGAAACCGTTGAAGCTGTTGAGCCTGGGAGCCGGGACACCCAGCACCGCTCTGGCCTTGATGTCCTGCGAGAACAAGATGTCCGGGCGGCTGGTCCATCCCCTGGTGCCCGTCTATGACTATATCCTGTTCTGCGACCTAAAGGCGGAGCCTGCCTGGGTGTACCGCCAGTTGGATTTTGTGAGATCAGTTTGTGTCCGGGCAAATATCCCGCTGATCGTGTTGGAGGCCAACCTGTATGGGTGCTATCTTCAAAACTTCGGCAGAAGCCGGGTTCCCTCTATCCCGTTCTGGACCGCTGGCCCAGACGGGGCGCAGGGCCGTATGCCCCGACAATGCACCTGCGACTGCAAGATCAAGGTCATGGAGCGGTATGCCCGCTATGAGCTACTGGGTTATCTCCCCTGGAAACGGACCAAGTCCTGGGACAAGCACGCCCATGAAATGCACATGGGCATCCTGTGGGAGGAGCGGAAGCGGGCAAAGCCCAGTAAACAGACCTTGTTCACCAATCGTTACCCGCTGGTAGAGATGGGCTGGAGCCGTGGGGACTGCTTTGCCTATAACAGGGAGAACTGGGGTCTGGACACTTGGGCAAGCGCCTGTTCGTTCTGTCCGTTCCACACCAACTTCTTTTACCAATACACAAAAGAGCATGACATCCCCAGTTATGACAAGGCCCGCCGGGTAGATACGCTGCTGGAACAGTATGAAGCCAACCCGCCCCTCATCAGCAGGCCCTATCTCTCCAAAAGCCGCAAACGCCTGTATGAGCTGACCCCAGAGGATTGCGCCGACGCCCAAACCTTCCTCTACTACGGACAAGAGGTTTGGAACGGCTTTTAACTAAAAAATAAATCGCACCGTGCGGGACATTTCTTGCCGAAATAAATCGCACGGTGCGATTTATTTTTTTGCTTGCATGGGCGCAAGCAGTTTCGTTCCCGTGTAAACACTCCAGTTCGGGTAAAATAACCTCATACTTTGAAAATCGGAGGTTTTACCATGAACGACCACAGATTGAATCCGGAGCAGATTACGGCCTATGGCCTCTATCTCCGCCGGGAGGAACACGCCCCCGGCACCATCGAAAAGTACCTGCGGGATGTACGGGCCTTTGCCGCCTGGACAGAAAACCGGCCTGTCACACAGGAGCTGGCAGCGGCATGGAAGGAACACCTGCTCGCCACGAGCCACAGCCCCGGCACCGTCAACTCCATGCTGGCCGCCCTCAACGGTCTGTTCCGCTTTCTCGGCTGGGACATCCGGATAAAGTTCCTGAAAATACAGCGAAAACTGTTCCGTGACCAGTCCAGGGAGCTGACGCGGGAGGAATACGATCTGCTGGTATCCACGGCCAGGGCCGATGGAAAAGAGCGCCTCGCCCTGCTGATGGAGGCCATCTGCGCCACCGGGGTACGGGTGAGCGAGGTGCGCTACCTCACCGTGGAGGCGGCGAGAGCCGGACGGGCGGACATCTCCCTAAAGGGAAAGATACGCACCATACTTTTGCCGGGTAAGCTGTGCCGCAAGCTGCTGAAATACGCCCGGAAAAACAAAATCGCCTCCGGTGAAATCTTCATCACCAGAAGCGGAAAGAGCATGA
>CABSFC010000110.1 GCA_902476875.1 uncultured Oscillibacter sp.
AAGTCAAGGGGTACGGGTTGTATTGCCTTGCGGCAATCTCCACCCGCAGGTATGCCCCCTTGACTTTCGCCCCCGCTCCCCGTGACAGCCGTGACGACCGTGACGGCTTTTTTGATACCGGGAGCGGTGCCGCAGAGGTCGTCACGGCCGTCACGGTCGTCACGCCTGGGGAGGGACGAGGGAGAGGGTGACAGTCCTCCCGGCGTGAGTGCGGGCGCTCTCGTAGCGGATATGGTACTCATAGAACAACCTCCCGGCCCGGACATTCAGCCGCATGGCGAGGGCGTTTGCTTTCATATCCAGGCCCAGGGCGGCGGCGAGGTCTGTCGCCGTCCCGCTCCATGCGGGCCGCTCCACCGTCACCAAGGCGGCCACGGCCTCCAGCACCGGGTCAGGCGGCTCCCGCCACAATTCCGTTTCCGTCCGCTCCAGCCTCCACACAAGCCGCTCCTCGTCCCGTGAGAGGTATAGCCGCTGGTCCTGCTGGTCCCGCCCGGAGATGTCCAGCGTGGCGGCGTTGTCCGTTCTCCGCTCCTTTTGGAGCAGAAAGGCCCCGTCCGCCGCCCCTAACAGGCCGTTGGTGCCGGAGATCATATCAAACTTATCGTCGGCCTGTTGCTTGCGGGTATGGTGTACCAGCAGGAGGCAAATCCCGCTTGCGTCCGCAAACTCTTTCAGCCCGGTTATCACATCGTAGTCGCTGGCGTAGCTGTATTTATCCCCGCCATTCTCCCGGACTTTCTGCAAGGTGTCGATAATAACAAGCCGGGTGTCCGGGTGTCCCTTGATAAACTTCTTTAGCTGTTCCTCCAGCCCGTTTCCGAGTTTCTTGGCGCAGATAGCAAAGTGGAGGTTGGGGGTGCTGTCCGTCCCGAACATTCGGTATAGCCGCTCCTGCAAGCGGCGGTGGTCGTCCTCCAATGCCAGATAGAGGACTGTCCCCTGTCGGACGGCGTACCCCCACAGGGGGAGGCCCATGCTCACATGATAGGCAAGCTGGGCCATGAGAAAGGACTTTCCCACCTTGGGAGCGCCCACAAAGAGATATGTCCCGGCGTAGAGCAAGCCGTCTATGACAGGCGGCTTGCTCTGGTACACATTCTCGTAGAGGTCGTTCATGGAAACGGTGTGCAGGTAGGCCGGGTCGCTGAACCGCCGCATTTTTTCCAGCAAATCTTCCTCTGGGGGCTTGTGTTCGTCAACTTCCTCTGCTATACTTTTTGTGTCTACTTTTGAAAGCGACTGTCCTCCGTCTGGGCCAACAGGCGGATATAGGGCAGTCGTTTTCTCTTTTACGCTATCCATCTATCAATCCTCCCTCATGCCGTCCATAATGGCGGCGATCAGTTCGATGGTGTCCATCAGTTCACCGTCCACACCAGCCCCGCCCTCTATGCGCCGCAGTTCGGCCAGCACAGCGGCCAACTCGTTCCGCAGGGCCTTGTAGACCCTTGGATTGCCCTGCACCACCACATCACGGCACAACAGCCGCCGGGTGATGTAGTCCTGTTTGGTAAGCCCGGAGAGGCGCACAGCGGTTTCAATCTGCTCGTCCTCCTCCGGGGACACCCGGAACGCCACGGTCTTGTTTCTCCAACGGTTGTGGTTATCAAGGTTTTTCGCAGACATGATTTAAGCCCCCTTTCTCTCCATGTCCAGCTTGTCCGCCATCTCCGCCTGCCGGGTAGGAAACAGGTGGGCATAGCGGTATGTGATGTCAATACTCTCATGCCCCACCCGGTCAGCGATTGCCAGGGCCGTAAAGCCCATGTCAATCAAGAGGGAAACATGGGAATGGCGGAGGTCGTGTATTCTAATGCGCTTTACACCTGTCGCCTTACAGCCCCGCACCATCTCATGTTTCAGATAGTGCTTGCTGATGGGAAAAATGCGCTCGTCACTTGCGGCGCTGTAAAACATCTTCAAATAGTCGGCCATCTCGCCGCACAGGAACTTTGGCATTTGAATGATACGGTTGCTCTTGGGTGTCTTTGGGGTGGTGATAACGTCCTCGCCCTTGAGCCGCTGATAAGACTTGTTGATGGACACCGTACCCGCCTCAAGGTCAAAGTCCGCCGGAGTAAGGGCCAGCAGCTCCCCCTCCCGGATACCGCACCAGTAGAGCATTTCAAAGGCATAGTAGGACATGGGCTTGTCCATCATGGCCTCCGCAAACTTTAGGTACTCCGCTTTCGTCCAGAACAGCATTTCCCGCCGCTCCTCCACGCCCATGTTGCCAGCCTTTGACGCTGGATTGACCTGGAGGCCGTAATAGCGGATAGCGTGGTTAAAAATGGTACTCAGTTGATTGTGGACAGTCCGCAGATATGTCCGGGAGTAGGGCTTGCCCTTGCTGTCCCGCAATTCCCGAATTTCGTTCTGCCAGTCCATCACGTCCTTGGCAGTGATTTCCGACAGCTTGCGCTTGCTAAAATAGGGAAGTATTTTCTTTTTGATGATACTTTCCTTTGTCAGCCAGGTGTTCAACTTCAACTTGGGCTTTACGTCCTTTTCGTAAAGCTGGACAAAACTCTCAAAGGTCATGTTTACATCGGCTTGCTTTTGCATGAGGAACTCCCGTTCCCACGCCAAAGCGTCCCTTTTCGTGGCAAAGCCACGTTTCAACTTCTGCTGTCGCTCCCCTTTCCAGTCCGTATAGCGGAACTGGACATACCATGTGCCGTTGTCTTTGTTCCTAAATGCCGCCATAAATCAATCGCTCCTTTCGCTTTGACCTCTTGTGCCATAGAATTTTTCATGGAAGAATTTGCGGTCTATTCGGCCCGAAATGGTAATACAGCCCGTTTTCCGCAATTCCTCGTTCATGGTGCGGATTAGTTTGTAGGCATAGGGGACAGATACTCCCAATTCCTCGGCTACCTCGTCCACCCGCATGAACATCGTCTTTGCCATGGTTTCACCCCCTCTCCGTTATGATTTCGTTGCTGTTCCTCCCGAAAGCGGTTCCTGCCCCAGCACATTCTGCGGCGTTCTCTCTGCCTTGGTACGCTCGGCCTTGCGGCGTTGTGGCGGTTACTTCCCCGGCAGGGTATCTTCCCTCGGACAGTCATTTAATTAAACGGATTTGCTTAACTCGTTATACTAAACAAATTCGTTTCGGTCAAGTGGTTTGCGAAATAAAATTTAACTTTTTTGTTTAGAATTATCTTGACTATTCTTAAACGGATATGTTATACTCATTTCGACAAAAGCCGCAGACAGGAGCTGACATTTTATGGCGATTGGTGAGCGTATTCGCTTTTTCCGCAACCTCCGGGGCATGACGCAGAAATACCTGGGAATGAGGCTCGGCTTTCCAGAGCGGTCTGCCGATGTGCGTCTGGCCCAGTATGAAACAGGCACCCGGACACCCAAGGCCGACTTGACGGAGGGCCTTGCCTATATCCTGGACGTTTCGCCCCAGGCGTTGAACGTCCCGGACATAGACACTTATATCGGACTGGCCCACACCCTGTTTACATTGGAAGATGTTTACAGTCTGAAAGTGAAAGAGGCCGATGGACAGGTCTGCCTGCAGGTAGAGGTTAAGCCGGGAGACCGCCACGCCGAGGAATTGGGCAGGATTTTGAAAGCGTGGCGGGAACAGGCGGCAAAGCTGGAGGCCGGAGAGATCACCAAGGAGGACTACGACAAGTGGCGTTACCACTATCCCGAGTACGACACCACCCAGCGGTGGGTCAAAATACCCTCCAAGAGAATTGACGACTGGTTTCAGAAATAACAAAAAAGGTCTTGCCGACTGTTGAAAGTCGGCAAGACCTTTTTGTTGGATATGAGGGATTTACCTATAAGCCACCCGCCCCATGCGAGTAAATAAAGTAAATCCGGTTTGGGTATCTGCTATCAACTTGCTATCAAATTGCCCTTTTGCGTTTCAAAAACCCAGTGTTTTCAGTACTTTGCGGGTTTCTTTACTTACTCCCACTCTATTGTGGCAGGCGGTTTGGACGTGATGTCATACACGATGCGGTTGATATTGGGCACCTCATTCACGATCCGCACGCTCACCCGGTCCAGGACCTCGTAGGGGATGCGGGTCCAGTCCGCGGTCATGAAGTCCGTGGTGGTGACGCTGCGGAGGGCCAGAGTGTAGTCATACGTCCGGCCATCGCCCTGGACGCCGACACTGCGCATGTTGGTCAGCACCGCGAAATACTGGTTCATGGTGCCCTCCAGATGGGCCTTGGCGATCTCATCCCGGAAGATGAAGTCCGCCAGCCGCAGGGTGTCCAGCTTGTCCTTGGTGATGTCGCCGATGACGCGGATGGCAAGACCGGGACCGGGGAAGGGCTGGCGCATGACCAGGTACTCCGGCAGGCCCAGCTCCCGGCCCAGCTGGCGCACCTCGTCCTTGAACAGCATCCGCAGCGGCTCGATGATCTCCTTGAAGTCCACGTAGTCCGGCAGGCCGCCCACGTTATGGTGGCTCTTGATGACGGCGGCGTCGCCGGTGCCGGATTCAATGACATCGGGGTAGATGGTGCCCTGGACCAGGTAGTCCACCTGGCCGATCTTCTTGGCCTCCGCTTCGAAGACTCGGATAAACTCCTCGCCGATGATCTTGCGCTTGCGCTCCGGCTCGCTGACGCCCGCCAGCTTGCCCAGGAACAGCTCCTCGGCGTTGGAGCGGACGAAGTTGATGTCCCACTTGGCGAAAGCGGCCTCCACCTCGTCGCCCTCGTTCAGGCGCATGAGACCGTGGTCCACGAACACGCAGGTCAACTGGTTGCCCACAGCCTCGGCGACCAACGCCGCCGCCACGGAGGAGTCCACACCGCCGCTGAGAGCCAGCAGGACCTTGCCGCCGCCCACCTTTTCCCGGATCTGGCGGATGGCGGTCTCCTTGTAGTCGCCCATGGTCCAGTCGCCCCTGGCGCCGCAGGCCTCATACAGGAAGTTGCGGATCATGTCGGTGCCGTGCTGGGTGTGGTTGACTTCGGGGTGGTACTGGACGCCGTAGAAGCCCCGGGCCTCGTCGCAGATGGCCACGTTGGGGCAGGCGTCGGAATGGGCCACCAGGGCGAAGCCGTCGGGGACCTTCTCCATATAGTCGCCGTGGCTCATCCAGGTGATGCCCTGCTCCGGCAGGCCCTTGAAGAGCTTGCAGCCGGTGTTGAAATAGGTCTCGGTCTTGCCGTACTCCCGGGCCGAGTCCCCGGTGGCGGCCACGACTTTGCCACCCAGGTTGTGGGCGATGAGCTGGCAGCCGTAGCAGATGCCCAGGATGGGGACGCCCCACGTGAAGATGGCGGGGTCCACCTGGGGGGAGGTGGACGCATAGACGCTGTTGGGGCCGCCGGTGAAGATGATGCCGATGGGGTCCATGGCGCGGATATCGGCCAGCGGGGTGGTGTAGGGCTTCACCTCGCAGTAGACGCCGCACTCGCGGACCCGGCGGGCGATGAGCTGGTTGTACTGGCCGCCGAAATCCAGGACGATGACAGTCTGGTGGGACAAGGGGGATTCCTCCTTTTGTTGAGAAATTATGATGGAACTTCCGCGCCGCCCCACTCCACCACGGCAAAGCCGGCGCGTTCAAAGGCGGGCAGGGACTGTTCGGGGAGATCGACCGGGGATTCCTGGGGCCTCCACGCCATGAACACCCGCAGGACGCTGTCCGGCTCCGGGGTGACGGTCAGCCGGGCGTGGTCCGTGTAGGCATCGGCCTGGAAAGCGATCAGGTTATAGGGGTTGGGCTCCATCCGGGGGAGCCAGTAGACGATGAACTCGTTGGCCTCCCGGCGGTCAAAGCCCAGGCGGGCCAGGGCGTCCTCCAGAAAGGCGGCGGTGTCCCCGCCGGGGACGCAGAAGCCTTGGGAGAAGTCGTACTCCACGGCGGAGACGCCCTCCCAGTAGAGGTACTTGTAGGTCTGACCGTTTGCGTCCGTCAGGGTGCCGTCGGGCCGGACGGTGACGGTCCAGCCGCCGTCATAGGCGGGGTAGGCGCAGGTCAGCTCGCCGTCGTAGTCCAGGGTGACGGTGACCTCGGTCTCGGTTTCAGGATAGAGGTAGATGACCGGTTTGGCGTCACCATATTGCCCGCTGGCTTCAAGGGAACTGTTCCGCGCCTGAAACGCCAGGCCGATGACAACAGCCAGCAGCAGAGCCGCCAGAATGAGTAATGCCTTTTTCATAAAACGCCTCCTTTTCATATTGGGCCTCTCGGCGGGTGGATGATATCCGTTCCCACAGGCATAGACGAAAAAGAGCGCGGTATGGTTCCGAAGGGATCAGTCCTCGTCCCGGAACACGATGTTGCCCGGTTCGGCGGATTCGATGATGGCCAGGGACTTCAGGTTCACGCCGGCGGAGCGCAGGCGGTCGCCGCCGCCCTGGAAGCCCTTCTCCACGGCGCAGCCAATGCCCACCAGCGTGGCGCCGGCGGCGTCCACGATGTCGCACAGGCCCCGCATGGCCTCGCCGTTGGCCATGAAGTCGTCGATGATCAAAACCTTGTCGTCGGCGGACAGCCACTCCTTGCTCACCAGCAGCGTGACCTTTTTCTTGTAGGTATAGGAGAAGATATCGCTCTGGTACAGGCCGCCCTCGATGTTGTCGCTCTTGGCCTTTTTGGCGAAGATCATGGGCTTGTGGAAGTGCTGGGCCACAACGGCGGACAGGGCGATGCCGGACGCCTCGGCGGTCAGGATCACGGTGACCTCGTCCATGTTGAAGTGCCTGCCGAACTCCTCGGCGATGTGGTCCATCAGCTCGGTGTCAATGCGGTGGTTCAGAAAGCCGTCCACCTTGATGATATTGCCAGGCAGGACCTTGCCCTCTTTGACGATGCGCTCCTTCAACTCCTGCATATGAAATTCCCCCTTCAGTGATCTGTATTTTTCCCGTTTTTATAAAACGTTGTCTGCTTTTCTATTATCTCGAATCATCCGCCTTTTTTCAACTGTTTTTCCACACAAAAACAGTTTTTTCAGGGGCTGGAAAATAGTACAGATTATTGTGCGAAATGGACAAAAACACGCAAAAGCCACACCGTGAATGGACACGGTGTGGCTTTTCCAGCGGTTATTTCCGCTCCAGCGCGTCAGCGGCGGCGTCCAGCCAGCCGCCCCGGAAGGACTCGATGTCCCCGGCGTCCACCAGGGCCGCCAGAGCCGGGTCGATGGGCATCTCCGCCAGCACCGTCAGATTATGGCGCACGGCAGCCTCGGCGGTCTTGCCCTCGCCGAAGAGGTGGATCTTCCTGCCGCAGTCCGGGCAGGCCACGTAGCTCATGTTCTCCACCAGGCCCACGATAGGGACCTCCATCATCTCGGCCATCTTCACGGCCTTCTCCACCACCATGCTCACCAGCTCCTGGGGGGAGGCCACGATGATAATGCCGTCCAGAGGGATGGACTGGAACACGGACAGGGAGACGTCGCCGGTTCCCGGCGGCATGTCCACAAACAGATAGTCGCAGTTCCACAGCACGTCGGTCCAGAACTGCTGGACAACGCCGGAGATGACGGGGCCGCGCCAGATGACGGGGTCCGTCTCATTGGGCAGCAGCAGGTTGGTGGACATGATCTGGATGCCGGTGCGGGACTCCATGGGGTACAGGCCCTCCTCGCTGCCCAGGGCCTGACCGTGGAGGCTGAAGGCCTTGGGGATGGAGGGGCCGGTGACATCGGCGTCCAGCACGCCCACCTGATAGCCCCGGCGGCGCATAGTGACGGCCAGCTGGCTGGTGACCATGGACTTGCCGACGCCGCCCTTGCCGGACACGACGCCGAAGACCTTGCCCACTCTGGCGGCGGGATTGTGCTCCTTCAGCAGGGACTGGGGCTCCTGCCGCTCCCCGCAGCTCTCGCCGCAGGAGGAACAGTCATGGGTACATTCGCTCATAGGTGATATCTCCTTTTCGCTCTCGCGTATTTACACATATTATATTGTATCCAATGGGATGCAATGCATATCTTATACCTGTTGCGCCGCGTCCGTCAACCGTTGAATCGAAACTTCTTCGTCTCCGGCGAAGAAATCCGCCTCCCGGCTGTGGCAGGTGAACAGCAGGATCTGGCGGCGCCTGCCCTCCTCCTTCAGCCACCGCAGGGCGGCGGCGCAGCGGGCGTCGTCAAAATTGGACAGGGCGTCGTCCAGCACGATGGGCACGCCGGCCTTCTCCGGCAGCACCAGGTCGCAGATGGCCAGCCGCGCGGCCAGGTACAGCTGGTCCCCGGCCCCGGCGGAGAGCAGGGCGGCGTCCCGGTAGACGCCCTCCCCCGCGGGCTCGGCGGAGAGATGGAAGGCCCGGTCCAGCACCACGCCGCCGTAGCGGCCCTCCGTCAGCTCCGCGAAAATTTCGGCGGCCCGGCGGCCCAGAGCGGGGGAGAAGCGGTTTTGCAGGGCGGTGTTGGCGGCATCCAGCGATTCCATGGCAAGGCGAATGGCGCCGTATTCCTGTTCCAGGGCGCCGATCTGCTCGGCCAAATGCCGGGTGGAGGACCGCAGCACCACCGGGTCCCCGATGGCGCGGAGCCGGCCCTCCAGCCGGTCGGCGCCGGAGCGGGCGGCGGTCAGGTCCGCCCGGACGGTCTCCAGCTCGGAGGCGACGGCGGGGCGGGCCCGGTCCGGCGGGGGGAGCTCGTCCGCGCCCTCCGGCGG
>CABSFC010000111.1 GCA_902476875.1 uncultured Oscillibacter sp.
GCGGAAAAAAGGTGGTCAAGTTCATCGGCTATGATGCTGGCGAACACTATCGCAGTGACAAGGTCCTTCTGCGTGATCTGGCAGACCCGAAGTACAGCAAATGGTATCCTCTGATGGAATGGGGCTGGGATCGGGAGGCGTGTATCCGGGCGATCGAGGCAGCGGGCCTGCCGCAGCCGGGAAAGTCCTCCTGCTTTTTCTGTCCCAGTATGCGGGCGGAGGAGATCATCGACCTGCGGGAGCGTTACCCAGATCTGTTCCAGCGCGCGCTGGCATTGGAGGATAACGCACGGGCCAACCTGAAAACTGTTCAGGGGCTTGGGCGCAACTATTCATGGAAAGAACGATTTGGAAAGGAGCAATGCAATCATGGCAACGACTGAGAAGATCCGCAAGGATATTGAGAAAACGAGGGAAAAGATCGCCGAGCAGCAGAAGCGTCTCCGCGCGCTGGAAGCCCAGCTCACGGAGGAGGAGAACCTGGAGATCGTCCGCATGGTAAAAGCTGTCCGCATGGACAACAGGGAGCTGACCGCCTTCCTGCGCGCCTACGCCAGCGGCATGATCTCCCTGCCGGACGGGCTGATGGAGACGGAGGAAAGCGAGGGTGCGGAAGATGAAGCGTAACAGAGCTTTTCGCCGTTTCGCCGCCGTGTTCCTGGCGCTTTTCTGCATGGCGGCCACCTCCACCGTGGCCTTCGCCGGCGGCGGGGACGGCGAGCCCTACTACACCGAGGAGGAGACCACGGGCGGCTATGAGCCCCAGCCCCTGACCCCGGAGGGCAACATGACCCTGGTGGACGATATCGCCGGTGAGAGCGCCGGGGACAAGCAGTTCATCACCGTGGTCACAAAAGGCGGCAACTATTTCTACATCATCATCGACCGGGCGGAGGACGGCGAGAACACCGTCCACTTTCTCAACCAGGTAGACGAGCGCGACCTGCTGGCCCTGATGGACGAGGAGACGCCCGCCGCCCCGGTGTGTACCTGTAAGGAAAAATGCGCGGCCGGCGCGGTGGATACATCCTGCCCTGTCTGCAAGACCAACCTCTCCGAGTGCGCGGGCAGGGAGAAGGCCAGGGAGCCGGAACCGGAACCGGAGCAGCCGGAGAAAAAGAGCGGCAGCGGCCTGCTGGCCGTAGTGGCGCTGCTGGTGCTGGCAGGCGGCGGAGCCTTCGCCTATGTGAAGTTCATCAAGCCGAACCGCAGCAGCGTGAAGGTCAGCGCCGATCCCGACGAGTACGATTTCCCTGACGAGGAGTATATCAACGAGGATGAGCCTGCGGAGGCTGAAACGGAGGCGGAGCATGAGTAAGCTGATCATCGCGGAAAAACCGAGCGTGGCAAAATCCATCGCGTCGGCCCTGGGTGCTTCATCCAGGGCCGATGGCTTTTATGAGGGCAGTGGCCTGATCGTTTCCTGGTGCGTGGGGCACCTGGTATCCCCGTTGGACGCGGGCGGCTATGACGAACGCTTCAAAAAATGGCACTATGAGGATCTTCCCATCCTGCCGGAGCCCTTCCGCTACGCCCCCATCCCCGGCAAGGAGACGGCTTTGGACAATGTGAAGCGCCTCATGGCGCGGGAGGACGTAACGGAGATCGTCAACGCCTGCGACGCTGGACGGGAGGGCGAGCTGATCTTCCGGCTGGTGTATGAACTGGCCGGCTGCCTCAAGCCGGTCCTCCGGCTTTGGATCTCGTCCATGGAGGACAGCGCCATCCGGGAGGGCTTTTCCGAGCTGCGCCCCGGCGCTGACTATGAAGCCCTGTATCAGTCAGCCCTCTGCCGCCAGAGGGCTGACTGGCTGGTGGGGATCAACGCCACCCGCCTTTTCTCCGTTCTCTACCACCGCACCCTGAATGTGGGCCGCGTCCAGACGCCCACCTTGTCCCTGCTGGCGGCGCGGGACGCGAAGATCGCGCTGTTCCAGAAGGAGAAGTATCATCATGTGCGCCTGACCCTGGCCGGCGCGGAGGCGGTGTCGGAGAGATTTACCGATCCGGCGGAGGCGGAGCAGGCGGCGGCCATGTGCAAGGGCGCGGCCGTCATCTGTACTTCCGTCACGAAGGAGCAGAAGAAGGAACAGCCTCCGAAGCTCTATGACCTCACCACCTTGCAGCGTGAGGCAAACCGGCTGCTTGGCTACACGGCGAAGCAGACCCTTGACTACGCCCAGAGCCTCTATGAAAAAAAGCTGCTGACCTATCCCCGCACGGACAGCCGGCATCTGACCTCCGATATGGCGGAAACGGCCTCCTGTGTGATCCATCTGGCGGCAAAGCTGCCGCCCTTTGATGGCTGCACAAACTTCTTCCCGCTGGTGGAGGCCATGGTCTCCGACAAGGACGTATCCGACCACCACGCCATCATCCCCACGATGGAGATTGAGAAAGCGGATATCCCCGCCCTGCCCCTGGGCGAGCGTGAGCTGATTCTTCTGATCTGCTGCCGTCTGCTGTGCGCGTCGGCGGAGTCCTATGTGTATGAGGCGGTCACGGCCACCTTTGACTGCGGCGGCCAGTCCTTCACCGCAAAGGGCAGGCGCGTCCTCTCCGAAGGCTGGCGGGAGATCGACCGCATTTTCCGCGCCTCCCTGAAAGAAAAGCCTGCGGATGGGGACGGCGATGCGCTGCCGGACTTCACCGAAGGACAAGTTTTTGACGGCGCGGAGGTTTCCGTTACCGAGCATTTCACCCAGCCGCCGAAGCCCTACACCGAAGATACCCTCCTGTCCGCTATGGAGAACGCGGGCAAGGACGATATCCCCGATGAGGCGGAGCGAAAAGGACTGGGCACGCCCGCGACCAGGGCGGCTATCATCGAAAAGCTGGTAGCAGCCGGATTTGTGGAGCGCAAGGGCAAGAGCCTGATCCCCACGAAAGCCGGTATCAACCTTGTCACGGTCCTGCCGGAGCCGCTGACCTCTCCCATGCTGACGGCGGAATGGGAACAGAAATTGACGGAGATCGCAAAGGGCGGCGCTGACCCGGACACCTTTATGGATGGCATCCGGGATATGGTCCGGGAGATTGTGTCTACCTATTCCTGTATTTCCGAGGACGGCAAAAAGCTGTTTGCCCCGGAGAAGGAGAGCATCGGCGCCTGCCCCCGCTGCGGCCAGCCGGTTTATGAGGGGAAGAAAAACTTTGCCTGTTCGGATCGGTCCTGCGGCTTTGTTCTCTGGAAAAATGACCGCTTCTGGACGAGCCGCAGGAAGGAGCTGACAAAGAAGATGGCGGCGGACCTTCTGAAAAAGGGACGGACCAATGTCAAGGGGATGTGGTCTGAGAAGAAACAGACTACCTACGACGCCACCGTGATCCTCTGCGACACGGGCGGCAGGTACATCGATTTCAAGCTGGAATTTCCCAAAAATAAGCGAAGCTGAAGGAGGAGCGTATATGCCGGATTACAGTTACAACAAGGACTATCCCTTTGCTGCCTTTATCACCAATCTTGGCAAGTACAACGAGGGCGAGCTTGTGGGCGAGTGGGTGAAGTTTCCCACCACCGCCGAGGAATTGAAGGAAGTGTTTAAGCGGATCGGGATCGGCCAGAAGGATGACTTCGGCCAGCCCTATGAGGAATGGTTCATCACGGACTATGACTGCTATGTGGACGGCCTCTATGACAAGCTGGGGGAATACGAAAATCTGGACGAGCTCAATTATCTGGCATCGAAGCTGGATGAAATGAGCGACAGCGAATACGCGCAGTTTCAGGCCGGTATGGAAATGGGCGACCATTGCGGCAGCCTGCAGGAGATCATCAACCTGACGGAAAATCTGGACTGCTATGAGATCTATCCCCATATTGAGGACTATGACGATCTTGGGCGCTATTACATCGAGGAGCTGGAGGTCATGCAGGTGCCGGAGCACCTGCAAAATTACATCGACTATGAGGCCTACGGCCGGGATGTGGCGATGGACGAAAACGGCAGCTTTACGGATCAGGGCTATGTGCGGGATACGGGGGACCGCTTCTGCGAGTATTACGACGGCGAGCGCGGCAGTATCCCCGATGAATACCGGGTGATGACCTTCCAGGACGATATTCCCGAAGAAGAAAAATCCGAGTGGGCTATGGATATTGCCTTTGACCTGGACGAGTTTTTCCGTCAGAACGATCCGCAGTATGCGGTGGAGCACCCGGAGGCACACGCCGCAAAGGAAGAACTTTACGAAAGCCTGATGGCTGGGCGCATTTCCGCTCTGGATGAAAAGCTGGCGGCGCTGGGTCAGACGCAGGAGGACTATCTTCCCTCCGAGATCGAAAAGTTCAAGGACGCCACGGGCTACGAGGAGTTTCTGGATTTCGACCCTGCCGAGGTCAAGGCGGCTTTGGAGGATCCGGGCAGATCCCGTGTGGATGAAATGTTAGCCTTTGCGGAAAAGGCGGAACGGGAGTACGCGGCGGAGGCGGCCGCCTATGCGCAGATCCCGGCAGATATCGTGGCACAGGCGCGTGCGGCGCAGGGTGACACCTTCTCCATCTATCAGCTGAAACCAGGAGATAGTACGCGGGACTACCGCTTCGAGCCGCTGGACGCCATCCGGAACAACGGTCTTTCCGTAAAGCCGGAGAACTATGAGCAGGTCTACACCGCCCCGCTGACGGAGCAGGACAGCTTGGAAAGCATCTATACCCGATTTAATATTGACCGCCCGGCAGACTTCAAGGGGCACTCCCTATCCGTATCGGATATCGTGGTGCTGCATCAGGACGGGAAGGACACCGCCCATTACTGTGACCGTTTCGGCTTTTCTCAGGTGCCGGAATTTTTGCAGCCGGAACGGGCAGCGGAGGTCACGATTCCCACGCCGGATCAGATGGCGACACAGGAGCGGATCAGCACGCCCAGAGGCAGCTTTTGTGTGACGGCCATGAGCCGGGAGCAGATGGAGGCGACCGGTTACGGCGTCCACCACATTTCCGATGATGGGAAGTACCTTATCATGGGAAATGGCACGCGGGCCTTTGCCGTGGCGGCGGAGCAGCCGGAAAAGGACAATCCCCTCCGTACCGCTGAAATGACGTTGGAGGACGACTACGGCATGATCGACGGCGTTATCAACAACGGCCGGCGGGGCGAGGAGCTGGAAAAGGCCAGGGAGCACGCGGAGCGGACGCAGCCGGAGAAAAAGCCCTCCATCCGGGAACGGCTGGAGGCGGCAAAGCAGGAGTGCGCAAAGCAGCAGCCCAGGCCTGCCACGGAGAAAAAGCCCCCGGAGCTGGGGGAACGATGAGCCGGGGCCTGAAGTGGCGGCTGGAATGGGCCTTCTTCCTGGGGGAGAACGGCAGGCGGCAGTACAACCGGCTCTGCAAGGGCTGTGTCCATCCCTGCAAGCAGAGCTTCCGGGCGGTGGTGCTGGACTGCCCCCACTTCCAGTCCCAGCGTGTGAAAAAAGACATGGATAAGGGTGGGAAACGGGCAAAATAGTCCTCCGTGGCGGCGTTTTCAGACCATGCCCTTATGATTTCCCATCCGCGCCTTTCTCCGCGCTCCTGCGGCGAGAAAACAGACGTTTTTGACACTTTCCGATTTGCGCCCATAGCAAAAGCGGGGACGCGGCCTTCGGTATATCCGTTGGCTGCGTCCCCGCTTCTTTTTTTGCTTATTTCTCGTCCTCGTTGGGCTTGTCCGCTTCCGCCACGCCCTGGATCACATCCGTCACCACGGCGTTGAGCTGGGCGGCGTTCTGCGCTGTGACGGCGGGCCGCCCGGTGTCCGCTTCGATAGCGCGCCGCGCGTCTCCCGCCACCTTGCCGCCGCGCCGGGCGACGATCCGGCTTTCCTCAAAGCCCTCCGGCTGGTGGGCCTTGGAAAGCTCCGTGGTCGTGGTTTCGGCCAGCATGTTCAGCACGATCTCCAATGTGCTCATGTTGTCCCGGAGGTTTTCCTTTTTGAGACCTTTCAGGTTTTTGTATTGCCGGGTGGTCATGCCGGACCAGGCTTTGGTGATCTCGTCGGTGAGGATGGCGTACTCCCGTCCCTTCTCCACGCCCCGCTGCTGCCATTCGGCGGTGAGCTCGTTGCGGACGCGGATAGAGAGGATGCGCTGGTGGATCCAGTCGGCGTCATAGCCCTTCTTCTGGTAGGTTTCCAGCGCCCGGTCGATGGCCTGTTCCGGGTCGATGGTCTCCTCGATGCGCTCCCGGCCTACGGCGGCGAGCCAGAGCCGGAAGGGTTCTGCCTTCGGCGAGGGGATAGATTGGATGATGCGCAGGATCTGTTCCGTATTGGCGGCAAGCACCTTTCGCTTTTTGCCTGTGGAGCCGGTCATTTCTACCTGGGGACAATTTGTCCCCAGGTAGCTTGCGAGCTGTTCGTCCCGCTTGCGCATTTTTTTGAGATAATCCGTGGGATTGGCGCTGTCTGACAGCACCGCCACCACATCCACCACGGAGAAGTACCATTCTTCCTTTTCCTCGTCCCAGGCGGTACGGATCTTTCTATCTTCAAAAAGCTGGATGGAGTTATTTTCGTCCATGGGCTTTTCCCTCCTTCAATGGGCTATCCCCATTCTACCATGAAATGATGATTTTTTCTATCAGGGAACGCGATTTTTGCGGCAGCAGCAGTCGTAGGCGCTGTGGGACTGTGGGCAAACGGTCAAGCCGGGCGGCGCTGTGGGAAAGCGGTTTGCCGTCCTGTGGGAAAGGCCTGTCCTTTTCCATCAGGGGGTGAATGGCTTTTCCATCGGCAAAGCGGCCGTTTTCCACATTTCCATAGCGCGGGCCTAATCCTCGGTGATGATACACGCACAGCCCGCCGTCAGCAGGCGGTACAGCGTCAGCGGCACATACCACGCCGCCACCAGCAGCCGCCAGACAAGGACGCAGCCGCCGATAAGGCCGGCAAAGACGAAGTTCAGAAGGAACAGGGCGATCCCGCCGCCCAGAGAGCCGCCGCCCGGTATGATCCAGAGCCGCAGCCGCCAGATCCCAAACGGCAGCCCGCAGAGGATCCAGAGCCAGAGATAATCCAGTTCCCCGTTCTTTACGCAGGCGGAGCGGAAGATGCAGTACAGCAGCGCGGCCGACGCCGCCGGCAGGATGGTCTTGCGGAAAAAGTCCTTTAAGGCCTCGCCTCTTGTCATGGGGTTCGCCTCCTTCAAAATCGTTTGTATCTTCATTATATCTGACGTTTCGGCAAAAGCCCAGGGGAAAACGCAGATCGCGGCAAAAAGTTTGTCTCATGGGTCATTCCAGCTCCATATCCTTCTGCCGTGCCGGCGCCTGCCGGGGCGGGGACAGGAACTCCTCCACGTTCCGGCGCACAGCGGCGTAGTCCTGCTCCTCCCGCCGCGCCTTCTGACGCTCGGCGGTCAGCGCCGCCCTTCGGGCGGTGAGCGCGTCCATTTCCGCCTGCATCCGCTCCGTGGATGGCAGAGGCACGGCGCCCAGGCGCTTGCACTCCCTGGCGGCGGCCTCAAAGAGAATGATCTCCCTCTCATAGCCCCGCAGGAACTTCTCTTTGTCCTTCGACGCCTGATAGCGGTCGTAGATTGGCTTGAGCTGACGGTAGGCGGCGACGTGCTTCATTTTCAGCGTCAGCTCCTCGATCCGCGCCCCGGTCTCCCGCAGCTCCGCTTTCAGCCGGGCGGCGGAGGCGGACGCCGCCTCGCAGCGCTCTGTCAGCTCCTCCATGCTGCCGATGCCGTGTTCCGTCAGGAAGTTGCTGGTCTCGGCGATGCGTTTCAGATTCTCGATGGTCGCCCAATGACGGTAGCCCGCGCTCTGCTGCGCCTTGATATTGTTCTGGATATCTATGAGCAGGCTGACCCTGCCTCCGCGCTGCTTTGGTTGGCGGGAGGGTCTGGCGCGTCCGGCCATCCGTGCGGTCAGGGCGTCCTCGGCGTAGTCCGCGCCCAGGGTCTTTAGCCTTGTGAACCGCTCCTGTCCCGGTGCTCTGGCGGAAATGTACTTGCCCCGCTTGAGCTCGTAGCCCTCCCGCTGCAACCGTAGCAGCAGTTCCTCTAAATCATGGCAGCCGGGCAGCAGCCGGTCGATGGCGGCGCGCAGCTTCGCCTTATAGCTGGTGCCGGTCCGCTCCGCCTGATGCTCGATGTAGCTTTTGCCCTTGTCCTGTCCGGGAACGATGACGGACAGACCGTGCTCCTTGCAGATCCGGTCTGATGTACGGCGGATGAAGTGATAGCTGCGCTTGTTGGAATGGTAGTGCTTATGATCCTCAAAGCTGACGGCATTGAAGATCAGGTGGTTATGGACGTGATCCCGGTCTGTGTGGGTGGTCAGGACAAACTCATACCTGCCGCCCAGGATCTCCCTTGCCAGCTCCATGCCGATCTCATGGGCTTGCTCCGGCGTGACCTCCCCAGGCTGAAAGGCTTGGATCAGGTGGCGGCCCAGGTTCGTTCCCTTGTCGATGGCGTGGCGGCGGGT
>CABSFC010000112.1 GCA_902476875.1 uncultured Oscillibacter sp.
CTGGACGTCACCGTGGTCTCCACCGGCAAGAAGGTGGTCATGATCGAGGCCGGCGCCAACGAGGTCCCCAACGACGTCATGTTCGAGGCCATCCGGCAGGCCCACGAGGAGAACCAGAAGCAGATCGCCCTCATCAACCAGATGGTGGCGGAGATCGGCAAGCCCAAGTTCGACTATCCCCACGCCGCCTTCGACCAGGAGCTGTTCGACGACATCGTTGCAAACTTCATGGACGAGGCCAAGGCCGCCATGGACACCGACGACAAGAACGTCCGGGAGGCCCGCTGGAACGCCATGATCGAGAAGTGGCACGAGAAGTATCTGGAGTCCCATCCCGACATGGACCAGTACCTGGAGGAGATCACCTACAAGTTCCAGAAGAAGATCGTCAAGGCCTGGCTGCTGGAGGGCCACCGCGTGGACGGCCGCGCCAAGAACGAGATCCGTCCCCTGGCCGCCGAGGTGGGCGTCCTGCCCCGGACCCACGGCTCCGGCCTGTTCACCCGCGGCCAGACCCAGGTCCTCTCCGTCTGCACCCTGGACACCCTGTCCGCCAACCAGAAGCTGGACACCATCTGGGAGGAGACCGAGAAGCGTTATATGCACCACTACAACTTCCCCGGCTACTCTGTCGGCGAGGCCAAGCCCGCCCGCAGCCCCGGCCGCCGGGAGATCGGCCACGGCGCTCTGGCCGAGCGGGCGCTGCTGCCCGTGATCCCCTCCGTGGAGGAGTTCCCCTACGCCATCCGCGTGGTGTCCGAGGTCGTCAGCTCCAACGGCTCCACCTCCCAGGGCTCCATCTGCGGCTCCACCCTGGCGCTGATGGACGCCGGCGTGCCCATCAAGGCCCCCGTGGCCGGCATCTCCTGCGGATTGATCCAGGACGACGACGGCTCCTTCACCACCTTCATCGACATCCAGGGCGTGGAGGACTTCCACGGCGAGATGGACTTCAAGGTGGCCGGCACCAAGAAGGGCATCACCGCCATCCAGATGGACCTGAAAAACGACGGATTGACCATGGAGATCATCAAGAACGCCCTGGACATCACCTATGACGCCCGGGTGCAGATCCTGGACCAGATCATGCTGCCCTGCATCGCCGCCCCCCGGCCCGAGGTCAGCAAGTACGCCCCCAAGATGATCACCATGCACATCGACCCCGACAAGATCCGGGACGTTATCGGCAAGGGCGGCAGCGTCATCCAGAAGATCGTGGCCGACACCGGCGCCAAGATCGACATCAACGACGACGGCTCCGTGTTCATCTCCGCCCCCAACCCCGACAGCTGCGACGCCGCCAAGAAGTGCATCGACGACATCGTGTTCGTCCCCGAGGTGGGCGCGCTGTACTACGGCCGCGTGGTGCGCCTGATGACCTTCGGCGCTTTCGTGGAGCTGGCCCCCGGCAAGGACGGCCTGGTCCACATCTCCAAGCTGGCCGACCACCGCATCGAGAAGGTGGAGGACGCCTGCAAGATCGGCGATATGATGTGGGTCAAGGTCACGGACATCGACGAGAAGGGCCGCGTGAACCTGAGCCACAAGGACGCCATGCGGGAGGTCCGGGCCAAGGAGGCCGCCGGCGAGCGCGTGAAATAAGGAACTTTCAGAAATTAAGCAAAAAACATGGACGCTGTGAGGCGTCCATGTTTTTTATTGGCTTTTTCTCAGCCCTCGGCCTTTTCGGCGGCCTGGGCAGCTCTGTACAGGAAGGTCGCGATCTGGCCCCGGGTGCAGGTGGTCATGGGGGAGAAGGTGGTGGCGGTGGTGCCCAGGGTGACGCCGTTGGCCACGGCCCAGTCCACGGCGTCGGCATAATCCGCGTCCTCGGGCACGTCGGTGAAGGAGGTCTTCTCAGCCTCGGCGCTGCCGTTGGCCCGCCAGATGAAATTCACCGCCATAAAGCGGGTGCAGGGGTCGTTGGGGGCAAAGGCGCCGCCGCCGGCCACGCCTTCCTCGGCGGCCCACAGGACGGCCTTATAATAGTAAGCGCTGGCGTCGGTCACATCGCGGAAGGGGCTCTCAGTGGACTCCGGCTCCGGAGAACCGGCGGCCCGCCACAGGAAGGTGATGATCTGGGCCCGGGTGCAGGGAGTGGAGGGGCCGAAGGTGCCGTCAGTGTAGCCGGTGGTGATCTTCTTCTCCGCGGCCCACAGGATGCCGGGATAGTAGGGGGAGGTCTCCGCCACGTCAGAGAAGGGATTCACGGTCTCGGCGGGCTTCTCGGGCTCAGCCGGGGTCTCAGGCTCGGCGGGCTTCTCGGGTTCGGCGGCGGGCAGGGCGTTGTAGGTGCCGCCCTCCTTCACGTCCACCTCGGTCTTGCCCTGGGCCACCAGCTTGCCGGTCTTGGCCTCAGAGCTGTCCACGATGGTCAGGGTGTAGCCGCTCTGGACCTCGAAAATGGCGCTGTCCTTCGCGCCGGTCAGGGTGTGGCCGTTGAGGTCAACGGTGACGTCGTGGGAGGCCACGGTCATGACCTGGCCGCCCATAAGGCCGTTGTAGTCGCTGGAGCCGATGACCACCGCCGCGGTCAGCTCCACGTCGGTGTCCAGGCGCGCGGAAACAGGCTTGTTCTCCGTCTGGGACATGATGGCGCCCAGAAGCACGGTATAGGTCTCCTCGCCCACGACGATCTTCTGATCCTCCTGCGCGGCGAAAGCGGGGACGGTCAGGCCCAGGCACAGCACCAGGGCCAGACACAGGGATGCAAGTTTTTTCTTCATGCTTTTTCTCCTTTGATATGTATTCGACCGACCAGACAGTCGCCGGGGAAAGCCGTCCGGATAAGCCCATGTCCCGACGGACAGGTTCCCATCGGGAGGAGAGACCCCCCGCCATGGGTACCGCCGGAAGCATAAAAGCGGTGTTTGGGGTGAACGCAACACCGCCTGAGGATATCAGAGCGCATCACACAGGCCCCATGTCCGGCTTCCTTCTTGCAAAAGCGGACACGAACCGGTATAATGGGGGTACGGTACAGTCCGGCGGACTGTTGCGCCGCGTGGCGCGAGCACTCTCCGCGGGGGGTACGGCGGGTTACCGCGTTTTATGTTTCCGTTCTTCATTTTAGCGGATATTTCATGGAAAAGCAAGGACTTTTCACCATTTTAGGGCAAAGCGCGGGACGCCGTCAGCACCCGCGCTTTTTTCGCATTTGACCGCGTATGATAAGGAGGGCGGATTTTGACCAATTACGTCATGGGAAAGGAGCTGATCTGATGGACGTCATCGCCGCCATCGCCACAGGCGGGAATCCCACCGCCATCGGCGTCGTCCGGGTGTCCGGCGCGGGGTGCTTCGCCCTGTGCGACGCCGTGTTCCGCGCCGCCAACGGGCAGCTGTTCGCGGACCAGGAGGCCCGGAAAATGGTGCTCGGCGAGATGCTGGACCGGGAGGGCCGTGTCATCGACCGGGGCCTTGCCGTCCGGTTCCCCGGCCCTCACAGCTACACCGGCGAGGACTCCGCCGAGTTCCACTGCCACGGCTCCCCGGTGGTGCTGCGGGAGCTGCTGGACGCCCTGTTCGCCGCCGGAGCGCGGCAGGCCGGGGCCGGCGAATTCACGAAGCGGGCCTTCCTCAACGGGCGGCTGGACCTGACCCAGGCGGAGGCCGTGGTGGACCTGATCGACGCGGAGACCGCCGCCGCCGCCCGGAACGCCGCCGCCCAGCTGGACGGAGGGCTGCGCCGGACGCTGGAGCCCGTCCAGGACGCGCTGCTGGATATCTCCTCCCGGTTCTACGCCGTGGTGGACTATCCCGACGAGGACATCGAGGACATTCAGCCGGAGCGGATCGCGGAGGCCCTCCGGACCGCCGACGAGCGCCTGACGGCGCTGCTTGCCACCTGCCGGCGGGGCAAGGTGCTGAAATCCGGCGTCCGCACCGCCATCGTGGGGCGGCCCAACGCGGGAAAATCCTCGCTGTTGAACGCCCTGGCGGGCTATGACCGGGCCATCGTCACCGACATCCCCGGCACCACCCGGGACACGGTGGAGGAGTCCGTCCTCTGCGGCGGCGTGCTGCTGCGGCTCATCGACACCGCCGGCATCCGGGACACGGAAGACGCGGTGGAGCGGCTGGGCGTGGAGCGCAGCCGCAAGGCCATCGAGAGCGCCGACCTGGTGCTGGCCGTGGTGGACGGGACCCAGAGGCCCGACGGCGGGACGGCGGAACTCTTTCGTCTGGCCGCCCGCGGCCCCCGCTGGATCGCGGTATACACCAAGCGGGATATCGCGCCGCCGCGGATGGCCTTGGCCTCCGTGCCCGCGTCCGCCTCCGCCCCCGCCGACAGCGTGTCCGTCTCCTCCGTCACCGGGGAGGGCCTGGACAGGCTGGAGGCCGCCGTGGCCAAGCTGTTTCCCGCCGGAGCCCCCGGGGACTCCGGCGGCCTGCTGACGGACCAGCGGCAGGAGGACGCCGCCCGTCGGGCCAGGGACGCGGCGCGCCGCGCGGCGGAGGCCCTGTCCGCCGGACTGACCCCCGACGCGGTGCTGACCGACGTGGAGGAGGCCCTGGACGCTTTGGGCGAGCTGACGGGCCGCACGGCGAAGGAGGAGATCGTCTCCCGCATCTTCTCCCGGTTCTGTGTCGGAAAATGACGGATATGTGATTTCAAACTTCGCAAAACATGGTTTACAAAATGATATTACAGTGGTAGAATTCCTGTATATCCGTTATTTGTTTCCGGAAAAAGGAGGAGCTTCATGAGCGATTTGACGGACTTGCGGGAGCGCCTGCGGACCCAGCGCCCCGTGGCCTGGGAGCAGCTGCCCGATTTTGCCCTGTACATGGACCAGGTGCTGGGCTATATGGACCGGCAGGTCATCCGCTTCAGCGAGGAGGACGCTCTGACCGCCGCCATGGTGAACAACTACACCAAAAGCGGTCTGGTGCCCAGAGCCGAGGGGAAGAAGTACAGCCGGGAGCACCTGGCGTATCTCACGGCCATCTGCGTGCTGAAGCGGGTCATGTCCGCCAGGGACATGGACCTGCTGCTGCGGGAGGAATTGCAGGGAGACCGGCCAGTGTCGGACGGCTACGCGGCTTTCTGCGCCAGCCTGGACAAGGCCCTGAACATCACCGCCGACGAGATGGAGGCCCGGGCCGGAAAGGACACCCTGGCGGACTCCGCCATCCACTTCGCGCTGCTGAGCTACGCCGCCGGCGTCGCCAGCGGCCGCTATGTCGCCCTGCTGCGCCAGCAGCAGGCCGGGGAAGAGCCCGCCCGCGCCAAGGCACGGAGCAAAAAGGAAAAGGAGCGTGACTGACCATGCGTGATTATGTCATTATGACGGACAGCTGCTGCGACCTGACCGCTGAAATGGCGGAGGAGCTGGAGCTGGAAGTGCTGCCGCTGAGCCTGCAGATGGGGGAGGCGACCTACCGCAACTGGCTGGACGGCCGGGAGATCGGCTTCCGGGACTTCTACGCCCGCATCCGCGGCGGCGAGACCGCCACCACCTCCGCCGTCAGCGTGGGGGACTTTGAGGAGCGGATGCGGCCCATTCTGCAGAGCGGAAGGGATATCCTGTGCATCAACTTCTCCTCCGCCCTCTCCACCACCTACCAGTCCGCCGCCATCGCGGCGGAGGAGCTGCGGGGCGAGTTCCCGGAGGCGAAGATCCTGGTGGTGGACTCCCTGTGCGCCTCTCTGGGCCAGGGGCTGCTGGTGTATCTCTGCGCCCGGGAGAAAAAGGCGGGCAAAACGCTGGAGGAGGTCCACGCCTTTGCCGAGGAGACGAAGGGCAGGGTCTGCCACTGGTTTACCGTGGACGATCTGAACCACCTGAAGCGGGGCGGGCGCATCAGCGCCGCCACGGCCCTGTTCGGCACCATGCTGGCCATCAAGCCCGTCATGCACGTGGACGACGGCGGCCATCTGACCGCCGTCAGCAAGGCCCGGGGGCGGAAAGCGTCCCTGCTGGCCATGGTGGACCACATGGAGGAGAGCGCCATCGATCCGGCGGCCCAGACCATCTTCATCAGCCACGGCGACTGCGAGGCGGACGCCCGCTTTGTGGCGGAGGAGGTCACCCGGCGCTTCGGCGTGAAGGACATCCATATCAACTATGTCGGCCCGGTCATCGGCAACCACTCCGGGCCGGGGACCATGGCGCTGTTTTTCCTCGGGAAAACACGCTGAGACAATTGAGGATTTGGAATTTGCCGGCTTCGGATGTTCCCTTGATTTCTACCCTCAGTGGACAAAGGGCAATGCGCCTGCCAGCGGCCAAAATCAACGCTGGCGGCGTCATCGTCCTTGGCGGGCGTCATCCGGCAACGAGGATAACGCCGCCAGATGCTCAAGGTGCCCCGAAAAACTGTATTGTCCTTTGTTCACTGAGGGTAATCCCTTATGAAAACCGGAGGTTTTATGAACTGGCTGGAACTGCATATCGACACCAACCACGCCGGGCTGGAGCGGGTGGAGACCCTGCTCTCCGCCCTGGGCGTGGACGGGGTGGTCATTGACGATGAGACGGAATTTCAGGACTTCCTGGAGAACAACCGCCAATGCTGGGACTACGTGGACGAGGACCTGGAAAAGCGGATGCGGGGAAAATCCCGCGTCACCTTCTACCTCCAGGCGGACGAGGAGGGCTTCGCCAAGCTGGGGGAGGTCCGCGTCGCCCTTCAGGGGCTGAAACAGGAGCGTACCGACTGCGGCACGCTGCTGATGACCATGGACAACCTCCAGGAGGCCGACTGGGAGAACAACTGGAAGCAGTACTACAAGCCCATGGAGATCGGGGACCGGCTGCTGGTCGTCCCCCAGTGGGAGCGGGGCGACCCCGGGGTCCGCGCGGCGCTGGAGAGCGGCCGGGTGCCGCTGATTCTGGAGCCGGGGCTGACCTTCGGCACCGGCAGCCATGCCACCACCCGCCTGTGCCTGACGGCGCTGGAGAAGGCCGTGAAGGGCGGCGAGCGGGTGCTGGACCTGGGCTGCGGCAGCGGCATTTTGTCCATCGCGGCCCTGCGGCTGGGCGCCGCCTCGGCGGTGGCCGTGGACATCGACGACAAGTGTTTGGACGTGGCCTATGAAAACGCCGCCATGAACGGCATCGGAACGGATACATACACCGTCCGGGTGGGCGACGTTTTGGGCGACGGGGCGCTGCGGGCGGAGCTTGGCGGGGGCTACGACGTGGTCCTGGCCAACATCGTGGCGGATGTCATCATCGGCCTTGCGCCCATGGTGCGCCCGCTGCTGGCGGAAAACGGCGTGTTTTTGTGCTCCGGCATCATCGACGACCGGGCGGAGGAGGTGGCGGAGAAGCTCCGCCAGGCCGGCCTCACCATCGCGGAGACCCGCGGCGCCGAGGGCTGGTACGCCTATACCTGCCGCTGAAAATCTACAGAAGGCGAGGGAGTTCCCTTTGCAGAAGCTATACCGCGTCAACGAATTCGTGGGACGCCACATGCCGTGGTTCGTACTGGGGTGTCTGGCTCTGGGCCTGGGCTTCCCGGACGCCATGTCCCACCTCAGCCGCGTCGCCGTGCCGCTGTTTGCGTTCATGACCTTTGCCAACAGCCTGGGCGGCGGCTTCCGGGAGATCGGGCAGGTGGTCCGGCATCCCCTGCCGGCGGTGTCGTGCCTGCTGGTCCTCCATGTGGCCATGCCGCTGCTGACGCTGGCGGTCGGCAGGGTGTTTTTCGCGGACGCGCCGCTGTTCGCCCTGGGGCTGCTGCTGGAGTACATGGTCCCCACCGGCGTGACCACCCTGATGTGGGTGGGCATCGGCGGCGGCAATGTGCCGCTGTGCCTTGCCCTGGTGCTGCTGGACACGCTGGCGGCGCCCTTTGTCATTCCGCTGACGCTGCGGGTGCTGGCGGGCTCCGTGGTGGAGCTGGACACCCTGGGGATGATCGGCGACATGGTGGTCATGGTGGCCATCCCCGCCCTGGCGGCCATGGCGCTGTATCAGGCCACCGGCGGACGGGTGGCCAGCACGCTGCAGCCCAGGCTGGCACCCTTCGCCAAGCTGGCGCTGCTGCTGATCATCATCTCCAATTCCACCCGCTGCGCGCCGTTCCTGCACGACATCAACGCCACGCTGCTGAAGGTCGTCGCGGCGGCGTTCTGCCTGTGTGTCCTGGGGTTTGCCCTGGGCTATTGGGCGGGGCTGGGGCTCCGCCAGCCGTTCCCCACAAAGCTCACCATGTCCCTGAACGCGGGATTTCGCAACATCAGCGTGGGGGCGGTGCTGGCGGCGCAGTACTTCCCGGCGGACGTCATGTTCCCCGTGGCGTTCACGCCCCTTTTTTTGCAGCTGACCACGTCCGCGGTGGTTAAGGTCCTCTGCGCCACCGGGAGCGGGCGGGCCTGGCGGGCGCGGAGCGCGGAAAAGATAAGCCAATGATCCCTCGGTG
>CABSFC010000113.1 GCA_902476875.1 uncultured Oscillibacter sp.
ACCCGCCGGTCCAGAGCCGGAAATAGCAAATAAAAACTCCGGAAAATTTTCCGGAGTTTTTTATAGTTCCTATTGACAACTATTCTTGTCAGTGCTATCCTATGCATGACAAGGATAATTGTCAACTTGACAGAGAAAATTGTCAGAAAGGGGCGGAGTGAATGCCACTATATAACCGGCTGAAGGAGTACCGGGCGAGGCTTGGCGTCAACCAGCAGGAGATGGGCGCGTTGGCGGGCGTGTCCCGCCAGACCATCAGCCAGATCGAGCGGGGGGACTATTCCCCGTCGGTGACGCTGGCGCTGAAGATCGCAAAGATCTGCAAGGTAAGTGTTGAGGATATTTTTTCCTATGAGGAGGACGAAAACAATGAATGACAATGTGAAGCGGGAAAACCGAAAGGCCCTGCCCAAATTCCTGCTGATCCTGCTGGGCGCGGCCGTGTTTGGCGGCGTGCTGGGCTTTCTGACCGGCTGGATGGGCTATTCCAACGCGTCGGACCTGGTGGTGGAGGCGGTGGACTATCTGATCGGCAGGGTCGTTCCCTGGCTGATCCCGGCGGCGTCCCTGGCGCTGCTGGCCGCCGCCGTCTGGCAGTACCGAAGGGCCAGGGCCCTGTTCGCCGCCTGGGACGGAGAGGCGGAGGAGCCGATCGACGCGGCGGACATGAGGCTGAATGTGGCGCTGCTGCTGACCAGCATCGTCATGGCGCTGAACTTCTTCCTGCTGCCCGCCAGCTGGTATATCGACTGGGAGCGGGGGCCCATCCTGGCCGACGGCTTCTTTATCCTGGTCATGATCGCCGTCATGCTCCTCCAGCAGAAAGTGGTGGACCTGACGAGGCGGATGAACCCGGAGAAGCGGGGCAGCGTCTACGACATGAAATTCCAGAAAAAGTGGCTGGACAGCTGCGACGAGGCGGAGCGGCTCCAGATCGGCCAGGCGGCTTATCGGGCCTACCGGACCACCACCATGGCCTGCCTGGTGCTGTGGGTGGCGCTGCTGGTGCTGGATATGATCTTCGGGTTCGGCCTGCTGCCTGTGTTCGTGGTGCTCCTGCTGTGGGGCATTTTGCAGGTGACGTACATTCTGGAGTGCATCCGGCTTGAAAAGCGGAAGAGATAAAAAAGGAGGAGAGACCCATGGACCTGACACTGTGGCTTACGGTGATCGCGGCGCTGATCTGCTGCGTACCAACAAAGAAAAAGGACCAAAAGTGATACGCAGATGTAAAGAGAGCAAAAGCGGCCCCGCTTGCCAGCGGGGCCGTTTTATGCTATTATGCTCTTACTATGCGAAATGAGGTGGACCTTTTGGACCTGGCGCGAAAAAAGCTGTTCCTGCTGGACCTGGACGGCACCATTTACCTGGAGGAGACCCTGCTGCCCGGCGCGGCGGACTTCCTGGCCTACGTCCGGAAGACGGGCGGGACGTACCGCTTTCTGACCAACAACTCCTCCCGGGGCGTGGACGCCGGACTGGAGAAGATGCGCCGCCTGGGCATCCCGGCGGAGCGGGAGGACTTTCTCACCGCCGTGGAGGCTACGATACATTATCTGCATAAAAACCGCGCTCCGGCGGATGTTTATTATGTGGTGGGCACAGACTCCTTTCGCCGCCAGCTGGCGGAGGCGGGCTTTGCCCTGCGGGACGGAGCGGCGGGAGATGTGACAGCGGTGCTGGTGGGCTTTGACACCGAGCTGACTTACCAGAAAATCGAAAACGCCTGCCGCCTGCTGGCCCGAGGGGCGGACTTTCTGGCCACCAACCCGGACCTGGCCTGCCCGACACAGTTCGGCTTCATCCCCGACTGCGGGTCTATCTGCCAGATGCTGACCAACGCCTGCGGCAGGAGGCCGGTGTTCATCGGCAAGCCGGACCCCACCATGATCCATCTGGCTTGGGAACAGACCGGATATGGTTCCGCCGAGACGCTGATGGTGGGGGACAGGCTGTACACAGACATCGCCTGCGGCTTCAACGCGGGCACGGACACCGCCCTGGTCCTGACCGGGGAGGCCACGGCGGCGGACGCCGCCGTTTCAAGGACGCCGCCCACCGCCGTCTACCGGGACTGCGGGGCGCTGCTGGCAGCCCTGCGGGCGGCCCGTGAAGAGCCGGATACCAGAAAAAAGGAGAGTGAAACATGAAAAGGAAACTGACAAGAGCGGAAAAGAAGACCGCCAAAAAAAGGGAGAAAAAGAGTTTTCGTCAGGCCATGGAAAAGGAACTGCGGGAGCATAAGAGTTCCTTCATCGTGTTCTATATCCTGCGGATACTGGTCATCGTGACGTTGGTACGCCAGATCATGCTGCAAAACTTTGAGGGCGCTTTCTTCTGTGTGCTGAGCATCCTGCTGCTGTATATGCCCAGCTGGCTTCAGGTCAAGCTGCGCATCGAGCTGCCGCCGCCGCTGGAGATCACCATCCTGTGCTTCATTTTCGCGGCGGAGATTTTGGGGGAGGTCAACGCCTTCTATGTAGTGGTGCCCAACTGGGACACCATGCTCCACACCATCAACGGTTTTCTGGCCGCGGCGGTGGGTTTTTCCATGGTCCTGCTGCTGAACGACGACGAGCGGCTGACCTTCGACCTGTCGCCCTTCTTCCTGGCGCTGGTGGCCTTCTGCTTTTCCATGACCATCGGTGTGCTGTGGGAGTTCTTTGAGTTCAGCGCGGACATGCTCTTCCACACGGACATGCAGAAGGACACCGTCGTCAACGCCATCTACACCGTGGCTCTGGACCCCACCCGCAGCAACCGGGTGGTGGCCATTCCCAATATCCAGGACGTGGTCATCAACGGCGAGAGCCTGGGACTTGGGGGCTATCTGGACATCGGCCTCATCGACACCATGAAGGATCTGTTCGTGAACTTCATCGGCGCGGTGGTGTTCTCCGTGGCCGGATTTTTCTACGCTCGGAGCAAGGGACAGAAGAAAATGGCGGCCCTGGGCTTTGTGCCCAGCAAGAAGACTGCGGAGACGGACTACCTGAAGCAGGCCCGGGAGGAGAACGGCGAGCCTCCGGAGAGCGAAGCGTAACAGAGGACCAGCGGCCACAGGCCGCTGGTCCTTTGCTGTCAGTCGATATCCTGTTCCGCTTTCAAAATCGCGCCGGAGACGGCGTCGATCTCATATTCGTACTCCGTACGGCCGACTTCGAATTCCACCTCGTACACATAGACGCCCTTTTCCACATCCAGCTCGCATTTCAGCCTGGACGCGTCGGCGGCGCTGACGCCGGCGTGGTTGAACGCCGCGCTCTTGGCGGCCTCCTCGCCGATGTAGGAGCCGCCGGCCTGGGCACCGCCGGTCTGAGCGCCGCCGGTTTGGGCGCCACCGGTCTGGGGCGCGGCGGCGCCGAAGGTCTCCCGCTCACTTTTCAGGACGCTCCCGTCGTACAGGCCGATCTCGTATCCATACTGGGTGCTGTCCGCCTGGAACTCCACCTCGTAGTATTCCGCCCGGCCGTCGTCGTATTCCAGCCAGCAGTGGATATAGGAGGTGTCGCTCTCCTGGACGCCGGCGTGGGCCAGCGCCGCCCGCTTCGCGGCGGCCTCGCCGATATAGGCGGCCTGGGCGGTTCCGCCGGCGCTGGAAGCGGAGACGTACCAGTGGTCGTCCCTGTCCCGCTCGGCTTTCAAAATGGCGCCGTCGGAGGAGCGGAGCTCGTACTCGTACTCGATGCTGCCCGCCCGGAACTCCACATCATAGACCTGGACGCCGTCCTCCCGGTCCAGCTTGACCCGCAGGCCCAGGGCGTCGGCCTCCTGGACGCCGGCGTGCTCCAGGGCGATGGCCCGGGCCCTGGCCTCGGTGATGATGGCGGAGGAGGCGCCGGGCTGGGCGGCTGTGGCGCCGCCGGAGGCGGTGGCCGTCAGCGCGTCGGCGGGGCCCTTCAGCACCTGGCCGCTGTAGGCGTCCACATCGTAGTCGAATTCACCGGCGGCGGTCCGCAGCTCCACCTCGTAGTGGGCGGGGTACTCGTCCAGCTCCGGGTCCACGTCCCAGGTCACGGCGTCCACCTCCAGCAGCCCGGCGTACGCCTGGGCGGCGTAGGCGGCGGCGTCCCTGCCGATGGGCAGTCCCGGCGCGCCGGTCTCCCACAGCTGCTTCAGCTCCTCCACCGAGAGGGCCGCCAGGTCCTCGAAGGCCAGATCGCCGTTCAGGGACCGCACCCGCTGGATCATGGCCGCCTTGCCCACGGAGATGCTGTTGGCCTGGGCCTGGGGCTCCAGCCCCGCGTCATAGGTCAGCACCTGGCTGAGGACGGCGGCTCCGGCGGAGGCGTTCTGCAGCGCCGCGTCCACCTCCGCCGTCAGGGCGGTCTCCAGACGGGCGGCCCGCTGGGCGTCGCTGTCCTCCACGGAGATCAAAATGGCGGAGGACAGGCGGTCCAGATAGCCGTGCTGCAAAAGGGAGCCCACAATGGCGTTCACCGCCACGTTCAGCTGGGTGTTCCGCAGGTCCATGCCCTCCAGAATCACCTGGGCGTCCTGGTTCAGGGCCTGGGCGGAGAGGACCGTCTCCTTTTGGTTCACCTGCAATTGGATGCTGGGGTTCACGTCCAGGGACACCACGGAGGCCACGGCGTGGGCGGTCTGCCAGCCGTGGAGGCCGAAGCCGCCGCACAGCAGCACCGCCAGCACGGCGGCCGCCGCCAGGGGAGCCCAGCGCTTCTTTTTGTTGTTGGTCATGGGAATCACAGTTCCTTTCTGCGTGCCGCAGGAGGCCAGGATGCGCTCCAGCGGGTCCGGCGCGGCGTGCTCCACGGCGGTCCGCAGGCGTCGCTCCAATTCCTGATCGCGCATATCAGTCTGCCTCCTTCCAGGCAAGTTTCAGTTTTTTCAAGGCCCGGCTGTATTTGGAGAGAACGGTGGGGAGGGGGAGACCCAGCAGGGCGGCGATCTCCCGGTGCTTCAGCCCCGTCAGGGCGTGGAGGGTGACGATCTGGCGCTCCTGGTCCTCCAGCGCCGTCAGCAGGGCCGCCAGGGCCATCCGGTCCTCGGCGGAGACGGCGGGGATGTGGGCCAGCCGCGCCTGCCAGTCCTCCCAGGCCAGGGGCTCCGTGCGGCGCTGGCGGCGGAGCTGGTCCATGGCCAGATTGCGGACGATGGTCAGCAGCCAGGCCATGGCCTTGCCGCGGGGGCGGTACTGCGGCGCGGCGTTCCACACCTGGAGATAGGCGTCGTGCAGCACGTCCTCCGCGTCGTGGGGGTTTTTCAGAATCGACAGGGCGAAGCCATAGACGGCGGGGCGGGTCTGGGCGTACAGCTGTGCCAGCGCCTCCTGGTCGCCGTCGGCGATGCGGGCGATGCAATCCTCCAATGCGGCTCCGGCCCCGGGCGCCGGCTCCGTCACGGTCATGCAAAACATCTGGACGTTCCTCCTGTTCATACAATCAACGGGCGAGCCGGGCGTTTTATTGCACGGCCGCGAAAATTTTTTTACGATACCATGTCGGCATGCCGATATTGCGGCTATTATACCACCAATTTCAGAAAAAAAGAATGGCAGCGGCAACAAAAAGCGCCCCGTCCGGAGGGGACGGAGCGGAAAAGGAGTCGGCCCCCGGCGGTATGGCGGCCGCCGGGAGCCTTTATGAGGGGAAAAAGGAGATAAGTATCAGATTTTTACCGTCAGGCGGCCACCAGCCGGACGACGGGGACGCCCATCTGGAAGCGGCGCCGGCAGACCTCCGTGCAGCGGCGGTACTGGGCGAAGCGGTGCCGCGCCTCCGCCGGGTCGCCGTAGGCTTTCCAGTAGCCGCAGCAGGTGTAGTTCCGGCCCTGGTTTTCAATAAAGCCCACCACGTCCTCCAGCGGATAGCCCAGAAACACGCCGATCTCGTGGGGGAACGCCCGCTCCAGGCACAGCCTGGCGGACAGCTGCTCCAGCAGTCCGCTGCAGCCCTGGTCCAGGGCGTAGCCCATCCGGGCCAGGAAGCCCAGGTTGGCCGGCTCCGTCAGGATTTTGCGGAGCCAGCCCGCCCGGTAGAGGTAGATCAGACTGTCCCCCGTCCGGGGGCAGGTCTTCAAAATGCGGACCGCGATGCCGAAGGGGGCCAGCTCCCGCCCCCAGTGGGCGGCGGCCTCCCGGGCCGTCTCGCCGCCGCGGGCGTCCCGCCAGCGGAAGAGACTGGCGGGCTTGACGCCTGCCAGCGTGGGAGCGCACTGCGCCACCAGTACCGTCTCAAAGCTGCGCTCCATGGGCCTCCTCCTCGCACTCGGTGGTTAGCTAAAACTAACTACGGGATTGAGAGAACAGCCGGATATCCGGCTGTCCCGCTCCAGATGGTTAGTTAAAACTAACTATGGGTGCAATATACCATATCCGCGGGCGGTTGTCAATCCCTTTTTTTGAAAAACACGCCGGGGGCCGCCCACGGGAAAACGCGGGGCCGCCGCACAGGGCGGCGGTCCCGCGTTTGAAGAGAGGCTCAGTCAGCGAAGAGGGGGGTGGAGAGGTAGCGGTCGCCGGTGTCGGGCAGCAGGGCCACGATGGTCTTGCCCTTGTTCTCCGGCCGCTTGGCCAGCTGGATGGCGGCCCACACGGCGGCGCCGGAGGAGATGCCCACCAGCACGCCCTCCTGGCGGCCCACCAGCTTGCCGGCGGCAAAGGCGTCGTCGTTCTCCACAGCGATGACCTCGTCATAGATCTTGGTGTCCAGCACGTCGGGGACAAAGCCCGCGCCAATGCCCTGGATCTTGTGGCTGCCGGCGGTGCCCTTGCTCAGCACCGGGGAGCTGGCGGGCTCCACGGCCACCACCTTCACGTCGGGGTTGCGGCCCTTCAGATAGGCGCCCACGCCGGTGATGGTGCCGCCGGTGCCGACGCCGGCCACGAAGATATCCACACTGCCGTCGGTGTCCCGCCAGATCTCCGGGCCGGTGGTGATCTTGTGGACGGCGGGGTTGGCGGGGTTGACGAACTGGCCGGGGATGAAGCTGCCGGGGATCTCCTTGGCCAGTTCGTCGGCCTTGGCGATGGCACCCTTCATGCCCTTGGCGCCCTCGGTCAGCACCAGCTCCGCGCCGTAGGCTTTCATCAGCTGGCGGCGCTCCACGCTCATGGTCTCGGGCATGACGATGATGATGCGGTAGCCCCGGGCGGCGGCCACGGAGGCCAGGCCGATGCCGGTGTTGCCGGAGGTGGGCTCGATGATGACGGAGCCGGGCTTCAGCTGGCCCTTTGCCTCGGCGTCGTCGATCATGGCCTTGGCGATGCGGTCCTTGACGGAGCCGGCGGGGTTGAGGTATTCCAGCTTGCCCAAGACGCGGGCCTCCAGGCCCAGGCCCTGCTCGATGTGTACCAGCTCCAGCAGGGGCGTTTTGCCGATCAGCTGATCAGCGGACGTGTAAATGTTACTCATGATTCGTTCCTCCTGATATTCATAATGAAGTCCGTGTTGGTTTGCCGGGAAAAAGGCGCTCAGCAACAGGGACGACATCGGAACGACCGCATGTATCGCTTCATTAAATTACCAACCTTTCAAGTAGGTTAATACGGATTATAACCCCATCACCAGGATTTGTCAATAGGGAAGTTCAAAAAATTGGTTGATTACCTATTAACCTCAGTGTATAATAGGTTTAATAGATACGGAGGGATTTGTGTATGCTGATTTCAACAAAAGGGCGCTATGCGCTGCGGGTCATGGTCGATCTTGTGGAGCACCAGGCGGAGGACTACATTCCCCTGAAGGAGATCGCGAAGCGGCAGGAGATCTCGGAGAAGTATCTGGAGAGCATCATCAAGCTCCTGGTGAAGGCGCGGCTTCTGGACGGGCTGCGGGGCAAGGGCGGCGGCTATAAGCTGACCCGGTCCCCGGACCAGTACACGGTGGGGGAGATCCTGCGGCTGACGGAGGAGTCCCTGGCGCCCGTCTCCTGTCTGGAGCCCGGCGCGTCCCCGTGCTCCAGGGTGGCGGAGTGCCGCACGCTGCCCATGTGGCGGGGGCTGGACAAGGTCATCAACGACTATCTGAACAACATCACCATCGCGGACCTGATGCAGAGCGCCGACGCGGGGGACAACTACGTGATCTGACCGCCCGCGCCGGCCGGAATATCCGGACGGAGGAACCGGCCGCCCGTATTGTATATGCGGGCAGCCGGCAAGCCGTGCGGACAGGGAAAATTTTTTCAAAAGGCCGGCCCGCCCGTCCACACGCAGTGGACG
>CABSFC010000114.1 GCA_902476875.1 uncultured Oscillibacter sp.
CGGTGTGGAGCGGGGGAAAATCCGGCGATGACTTCAAAGGATTACCTATCGCTATTTTCCTTGCCGGACGGCTATGCCCGCCTCCAAGCCACTATGCGCTCCCGTAATGTGATGGCCACGATCATACTGCAAAATATCTCACAGTTAAAGGCACTTTTTAAGGATGATTGGGAGGGCATCATAGGCAACGCAGACGCCTTTATCTATTTGGGCGGCAATGAACAAAGTACGCACAAATATGTCTCGGAGCTGCTGGGCAAGGAGACAATCCAGACCCAGACCAGCAGCCAGAGCAGGGGGCGCAGCGGATCGTACAGTCAAAATTTCCAGCAGGCCGGACGCGAACTTTTAACGCCTGACGAAGTGCGGATGCTGGACAACAAAAAGGCCATTGTCCTTATTCGAGGCGAAGCGCCGGTCATAGATGACAAATACGATCTGATGAAGCATCCCCGCATTAAGCTGACGGCTGACGGTGGCGCAGCCGCTTATATACACAGTCCAGTTTGCCTATACGACGTGGGCGATCTGGACTTTTCCTTTACGTCGCTGGACGATGTGGAAATCATCGAATCATAAGGAGGAATTTTTTCGTATGAACAAGTTTTTCAACCGCTCCGCTCCCCGCAGCCCCCTTACCCATGAGCAGCACCGGCGCAACCGCCGTGCCCGCCGTCTCTACTTCTCCGCCGCTCTTGCCGTGACCCTTTGCGCGACACTGGCCGTCCCGGCCTTTGCCGCAGGCTCCGACCCGCTGGGCATTGTCAATAACCTGTCCGACTTCATTTTCTCCATCATCAAGGCCCTGGGCGTGATTATCCTGGGCTGGGGTATCGTACAGGTGGGTATGTCTATCCAGTCCCACGACGCCAGCCAGCGGACACAGGGCTTCCTCTGTCTGTTCGGCGGGCTTATGATTGCCTTTGCCAAGGAGATTTTGACGGCCATCGGCGCGGTGTAAGCTGGGTAACATACAAGTTAGGGAAATGCGTCTCACCGTGAAACGCATTTCCCCCTCGGAGGTGATTTTTTGAGTGACAACTGGATCGTCAGCAATTTGGAGAGCGCCCTGGCAGGGTGGAACGATAAGCTGGGTGAGATGTGGGCGCTGCTGACCCAATCTCCGGAGACGTTCAAGGGCGGCACCATATGGAGCCTGATCCTCAATGTCCACAATGCCCTTGTTGGCATTGGCTATGGCCTTTTGGTGCTGTTTTTCGCGATGGCCATTTTCCAGAGCGCCGTCAGCTTTCGGGACTTTCAGAGGCCGGAATATGTATTGCGCCACCTGATCCGCTTTATCCTCGCCAAAACAGCCGTGGGCCACTGCATGGAGATTATGACCGCGATTTTCAGCGTCTGCGGGGGTATTACCCAAACTGTGATGAGCGGGCTGGGCGGCTCGATCTCCACGGCGGCGACACTGCCCAGCGAGATCGTGACCGCCATTGAGAGCGTGGGCCTGTTGGAGAGCATCCCCCTGTGGCTTGTTTCGCTGCTGGGCACTCTCTTTATAACCGTAATGTCCTTTATTCTCCTGCTCACCGTCTACGGGCGTTTTTTCCGGCTCTATATGTTCACCGCGCTGGCCCCCTTGCCGCTGGCCACCTTTGCCGGGCAAACCACGTCCTCCAGCGGCAGGGCGTTTATCAAAAGCTATATCGGCGTGTGCATGGAGGGCGCGGTGATCGTGCTGGCCTGTCTGATCTATTCCGCGTTCCTGTCCAGCAGCGCCCCCGCTGTGGACAGCAGCCTGCCCGCCGTCACAATGGCATGGGAGTACATCGGCCAACTCATTTTCAATATGCTGATCCTCACCGGCCTTGTGCGCGGGGCCAGCCGGATCGTAAAGGAGATGTTCGGCTTATAGGGAAATACAGCATCATTTACGCCGATCCGCCCTGGCGCTATCAGACATGGAAGGGGCAGGGCGTGGCGGAGCGGCATTACCCCACCATGCCGCTGGAGAACATCAAGGCCCTGCCCGTCGCCGGACTTGCCGGAAAGGACTGTGTTTTATTCCTTTGGGCCACCTACCCCATGCTGCAGGAGGCGCTGGATGTGATCCGGGCATGGGGCTTTATCTTTAAGACAGTTGCTTTCACATGGATCAAGCTGGCACCCAAAGCGGACACCATCTATTGGGGCATGGGCTACTGGACACGCTCTAACGCTGAGATCTGTCTGCTGGCCACCAAGGGCCAACCCAGGCGGCGGGCAAGGAACGTGCATCAGGTTATCATTTCCCATGTGGAGGAACACAGCAAAAAGCCGGACGAGGCCCGGCGGCGCATTGTGGCCCTCATGGGCGATTTGCCCCGCGTGGAGCTGTTTGCCCGGCAGCCAGCCCCCGGTTGGGACGTGTGGGGAAACGAAGTACAGAGCAATATCCAATGGCATGATGTGACATAGGGAACGGCGGCACGTCCGCTGTTCCTTTATTTTATCAGCGAAAGGAGCATCGCATGGAAATTAAAATCCCAAAAGAAGTGCGGCAGCACAAGGAAACCATCTTTTTCGGCCTGTCGGCCCGACAGTTCTTCTGTGCCGTTATCGCTGTAGGGGTGGCCGTTGGCGTTTACCTCGGCCTCGGCCCCGTGATTGGAAAGGAGACAGCAAGCTGGGTATGTATCCTCGCCGCCGCGCCCGTGGCCCTCGCGGGCTTTTTCAACTACAACGGCATGACGCTGGAACAGTTCGCCTGGGCCTTTATCAAGTCTGAAATCCTTTGTGCCGGGGAGCGCCGTTTTATCTCGAAAAACTTTCACTATGAACTGATCAAGCGGAAAGGGGCGCAGGACTTTGATTAAATCCCTGATGCTGGCCAACAAAAGTGAACGTGAGCGGTTTACCATCCCCCGCAGCGTCCAGGAGACGATCCCCGTCAAATGTGTGTACCCCGACGGGATCTGGCTTGTGGGAAATAAGCACAGCAAGAGCTGGCGGCTGACCGACGTGAACTATGCCGCCGCCTCGGATGAGGAGCGGCGCGGCATCTTCCTGGCCTATGGCGGCGTTCTCAACTCCCTGCCCACCGACGCCGCCACCAAGATCACCATTATCAACCGCCGTCTGAACCCTGTGGACTTTGAGCGCAGTATTTTGATGGAGGAACGCTGGGACGGGCTGGACGAGTACCGGCAGGCGGCCAACGCCATTCTGAAGCGCCGCGCCGCTGAGAGTAACAATCTGGTGCAGGAAAAGTATATCACCTTGTCCATCCCCCAGCGGAAAATTGAGGAGACTCGTTCCTACTTCCGGAGGGTGGACGGCAACCTGACCAAGAGCCTGGGACGGCTGGACAGTACGGCGCGGGAGGTTGCCAACCATGACCGACTGCGTATCCTCCATGACTTTTTCCGGCCCGGAGAGGAACAGTATTTTACCTTTGACCAGACAGCGGCGATCCGACACGGCATTGACTTCAAAGACCTCGTTTGCCCGGATGGTATCTCCTTCAAGGCCGGCTACTTTGAAATGGGCAGTAAGTACGGGCGCGTCCTGTTCCTCAAAGACTATGCTTCCTACATCGAGGACGATATGATCTCCGACCTGTCCGACTTTGACCGCAGCCTCATGCTGTCCATTGACATCCTGCCTGTCCCCACAGACGAGGCGGTGAAGGAAATACAAAGCCGGATTTTAGGCGTCGAGAGCGACATCACCCGCTGGCAGCAGCGGCAGAACGATAAAAACAACTTCACCGCCTCCATCCCCTATGAGCTGGAGCAGCTCCGCACTGAGACGAAGGAATTTTTGTCAGACCTCACCGAACGCGACCAGCGCATGATCTTTGCCGTGGTGACGCTGGTACATATCGCGGACACGCTGGAGCAGTTGGACGCTGATACGGAAACCCTGCTGTCCATCGGGCGGGAGCATCTTTGCCAGTTTTCTGTTTTGCGCTATCAGCAGGAGGACGGATTGAACACCGTCCTGCCCTACGGCCTCCGGCGCGTCAAGGCCCTGCGGACGCTGACTACCGAAAGCGCCGCTGTCCTCATGCCCTACCGGGTGCAGGAGATACAAGACCCCGGCGGGCTGTCCTATGGTATCAACGCCATATCCCGCAACCTTTTGATCTGTGACCGCAAGCGGCTGATTTCCCCCCACGGCTTTTATTTGGGCGTCTCCGGCTCCGGCAAGAGCATGGGTATGAAGGACGCCATCACCGAAGTCGTGCTGGGCACCGGCGACGATGTAATTATCATCGACGCCGAGCGCGAGTACGGCCCGCTGGCTAAGGCCCTGGGCGGCGAAATCATCGAAATCTCCCCTCACAGCCAGCACCATATTTCTCCCCTTGACCTGGGCAGCGGCTATACCGACGACGAAAACCCCGTTGCCATGAAGTCGGAGATCATCACCAGCATTTTGGAGCAGCAGATGGGCGCGGGCCGCATGAGCGCCAGCCACAAATCCATCATTGACCGCTGTACCACCAATATCTATCAGAACTACTTCCAAGGGAAGGGCAAGGTGCGGATGCCCCTGCTCACCGATTGGCGGGAGGAAGTGCTGAAGCAGGTTGACCCGGAGGCGCGGGAGATTGCCCTCGCCGCCGAGCTGATCACTGAGGGCAGCTTGAACGTGTTCGCCCATCCCACCAACGTCAATATGGACAACCGACTTGTTGTCCTTGACCTCTACGAGATGGGGGAGCAGCTTCGGCCTACGGCCCTGGTGGTAACGCTGGAGGCCGTCCAGAATCGCGTCATGGAGAACCGCAAGCTGGGCAAGTTTACATGGGTATTCATTGACGAGTGCTATTTGTACTTCAAATACCACTATTCCGGAGAATTTCTCTATCGGGCGTGGAAACGCTTTCGGAAGTACGCCGGGATTATGACGGCGGCGACGCAGAACGTGGAGGAATGTCTGAAGTCCGAAACAGCGCGGCTCATGCTGGCCAACAGCGAATTTCTGCTGCTGTTCAATCAGTCCGCCACCGACCGGGCCGAGCTGTCCAAGCTCCTGCACATTTCCGACACGCAGATGGGCTACATCACCAATGCGGAACCTGGGCACGGCCTTCTGCGGTTTGGCGGGGCGCTGGTGCCCTTTTCCAACACCATCCCGCGGGACTCCGGCCTCTACCGGCTCATGTCCACCACGCCGGGCGAAAGCTGATACCATGCCGGGAAATGCGTCTCACGGTGAGACGCATTTCCCGGCTTATCCGATAGTATCCCTATTTCATTGTGACAGGAGGCGAACAGTTTGCCCGAAGCACGGGAACGAAAGAAAAGCGATAAAATCAAAGGGAAGGACAGGAAACCCAGCAGCCCCGCAAAAAAGGATGTGCGCCGCCGGATGACGGCCAAGCTCCAAAAGGAACTGACGGAGCGGCAGCGGAACCGAGGCACCGGCGGCACAGACCAGCCCCCGGAGGTACAAGCGGCGGAGCAGGTGGAGGAAAAAATCTATACCACCGCTGACAGCCTCCGGGAGCGTACTGGCGATGCCATTTCAAAATCTATCGCCCGCCACAGGCGAAAGCAGCAGAAGAAAAAGCAGCGTGCAGAGCCGGCTACCGGCAGCACCCCGCCAACAGATGCAGGAACCGCGCCGACTCCGGTACAGCAGCCCATAAAGGAACGACACGCTGGCGATATGCGGATGCGCCCTGCGGAAAGTGACCGATCACCTGATATAATCCATGAGCGGTCAGCCGCGCCCCGTTCCGGCCCGGAGCGTCCACCGGCAGCAACTTCCCCGGACGAGCGCATGAGACAGACTGCCATCAAGGAAAAGCAAGATCGGCACACAGACCCCCGGCAGAGGCCCGCCGATCCACAGGGACTGGGGCAGACTTCCGCACAGGTACGGGACCCGGCACCCCAGCCGAAGCCGCAGGAGCGTATGAGGCAAAAAGCCAGGACGGAGATGCAGACCCGGCACACAGGGGATGGGCGTATTCTCTCCCCGCCGCGCCCGGAGCGCCCACCGGCCCCTATGCACAGCGCGGGAATGACTCCAGCCTCTCTTGACAATCAATCTATCAATCCCATCAAAGAGCGCCCCCGGCGCTCTTTTGCACCAAAAGAGAAGCCCGCTGGCGGCTCGTTCATTCCCAAGACCCGGCAGGCTGCAGCGGCATCCAAGTCCGCCGCAAAGTCCGCATCCACAGCGGCAAAGGGGAAAAAGGCGGCGCGGCCTTTGGCACAGGCAAAACGGCGCGTCCAGCGCAGCGCCCAGCGCAAGCTGCTCCAACAGTCCAAGGCCACGGCAAAGACAGCGTTGGAATTGTCCCGGAAAGCCGCTGTTGTGACGGCCAAGGCCGTATCCGCCCTGATCAGCGCCCTCGCCGGACTTTTGGGCAGCGCGTTCCTGATTCCCATGATCTGCCTGATTGTTTTGGCGGGGGCGATTATCGCCTCGCCCTTTGGCATCCTCTTTTCCAACGAGCCAACGCCGGGGGCCATGCCCCTCAATGTGGCTGTGGGCCAGCTCAACATGGAGCTGTCCAATACGCTGGAAACGCTGCAGGCCGGTGATTACAGCAGCATTGACGTGCAAGGCCACGGCCCTGACTGGCGGGAGGTTGTGGCCGTTTTTGCCGCAAAGACGGCAGGGGCCGATGACGGCACAGATGTTGCCGCGCTGACCCCTGACCGGGTAGAACTCCTGCGGGCTGTGTTTTGGGATATGTGCGTCATTTCCTCAGAAGCGGAAAGCATAGATCACCCGGCCACCGACACCACCGAGGCATGGACAGAGACGATCCTGCACATCACCATCACGGCAAAAACAGCGGAGGATATGCGCACGGAGTACGCCTTTACGGAATATCAGAATCAGGCGTTGACGGAGCTGGCAGCTGAACTTGCCACAATGGATATACTGCTGACCGATCTATCTGTCTCCCAGGAACAGGCCCGTGACCTGCTGCGGAGCCTTCCAGCCGACCTCTCCCCGGAACGCCGCGCCGCTGTGGAAACAGCCTGCCAGCTTGTGGGGAAGGTCAGCTACTTTTGGGGCGGAAAATCCCTGGTGATGGGCTGGGACAGCCGATGGGGGACGCTCCAAAAGGTATGGGCGGAGGGCAGCTCCACCAGCGGAACTTATCTGCCCTACGGCCTTGACTGCTCCGGCTTCGTGGACTGGGTATTTTACAATGCCACTGGCGGCAGCTACATCATAGGCCACGGCGGGGGCGCACACGCCCAGCATACCTACTGCACAGCGATCACATGGGCCGAGGCCCAACCGGGCGACCTGGTATTCTACCCGGAGGACACCCACGTTGGCATTGTGGGCGGCTGGGACGCAGACGGCAATATCCTGATCATCCACTGTGCCAGCGGCTACAACAACGTGGTCATCACAAAACAGGAGGGCTTTGCCACCATAGGCAGGCCACTGTATTATTCTGAATAAATGAACATCTCACGGCGCGGCGCGTTCCCTGTCGGGAAATGCGTCTCACCGTGAGACGCATTTCTGCCTTTCCCTCCGTACCCGCTCTCTTGCCGGGCACAGGGGCCTTTTCTCTTTGTCCGCATAGCAAACCTCCGTCAAGGTAAAATAATCTCATACTTTGAAAATCGGAGGTTTTACCATGAACGACCACAGATTGACCCCGGAGCAGATTACGGCCTATGGCCTCTATCTCCGCCGTGAGGAACACGCCCCCGGCACCATCGAAAAGTACCTGCGGGATGTACGGGCCTTTGCCGCCTGGACAGAAAACCGGCCTGTCACACAGGAGCTGGCAGCGGCATGGAAGGAACATCTGCTTGCCACCGGCCACAGCCCCGGAACCGTCAACTCCATGCTGGCCGCCATCAACGGCCTGTTCCGGTTTTTGGGCTGGAATATCCGGGTGAAATTTCTGAAAATCCAGCGCCGGATGTTCCGTGACCAGTCCAGGGAGCTGACGCGGGAGGAATACGACCTGCTGGTATCCACGGCCAGGGCCAGCGGAAAGGAGCGCCTTGCCCTGCTGATGGAGGCCATATGCGCCACCGGGGTACGGGTGAGCGAGGTGCGCTACCTCACCGTGGAGGCGGCGCGGGCAGGCAGGGCGGACATCTCCCTAAAGGGCAAGATACGCACCATACTTCTGCCGGGTAAGCTGTGCCGCAAGCTGCTGAAATACGCCCGAAAAAACAAAATCGCCTCCGGTGAAATCTTCATCACCAGAAGCGGAAAGAGCATGA
>CABSFC010000115.1 GCA_902476875.1 uncultured Oscillibacter sp.
GGCGTTTTTCTTTTGGACCGTGCACGGCCCGTTTTCTTTGGCAAGACCAAAGAAAATGGGGGGTGCAAACCCCATTCCCGCCCGTAAGGGCGGCCGCTTCCCCGCTCCGCTCTCGTCAGACCGCGAAATAATACCCCGCCCCGCGCCGGGTCAGGATATACACCGGATTGGCCGGGTCCGCCTCGATCTTCTCCCGCAGACGGCGGACGGTCACGTCCACGGTCCGCACGTCGTCGCCCACATAGCCGTAGTTCCACACCTGCTCCATCAGGTCCACCCGGGAGTACACCTTGTTGGGATGGCTGGCCAGGAAGGTCAGCAGCTCGTACTCCCGCTGGGTCAGGTCGATGGCCTTCCCCGCCCGGAACACCTGGTGGCTGTCGGTGTTGATGGCCAAGTCCCCGGCCACGGGCATGGCGCTGGCGGCGGCCGTCGCGGCGGCGGGGGCCGCCATGGCGGTGCGGCGGATGTTGGTGCCCACCCGGGCGATCAGCTCCCGCATGGAAAAAGGCTTGGTGATGTAGTCGTCCGCGCCGATCTCCAAGCCGAAGACCTTGTCGGTCTCCTCCTCCCGGGCGGTGAGGATGATGACGGGCACGCTGATCCCCTCCTGCCGGAGGGCGCGGCACACGTCGAAGCCGTTCATCTTCGGCAGCATGACGTCCAGCAGGATCAGGTCCGGGTTTTCGGACCGGGCCTTGTTCAGCCCGTCCTCGCCGTCGTAGGCCTCGCAGGTCCGGTAGTGCTCCCGCTGGAGATTGAACCGCAGGATGTCCACGATGTTCTTCTCGTCCTCGACGATCAAAACGGTTTTCTGGTTGTCCATAGAGAACCTCCAAATCGAAAGTGTGGGGTCAAAGATTCAGCAGCACCTTGGCCTTCAGGACGGCCGCCACGGTCTTGGCGTCCTCGATCTCGCCGTTGAGGCAGCGGTGGACCATCTCGTCGAAGGGGATGCGCTCCACGTTCAAAAACTCGTCCGGGTCCAGCTGCTGGCTCTCCATGTGCAGGCCTCGGGCCAGAAACAGGTACAGCGTCTCGCTGAAGCAGCCCGGAGAGGGCAGGATGCGGCCCAGGGGCAGGAAGGTGTCCGGCACGGCGCCGGTCTCCTCCTTCAATTCCCGCAGGGCGCCGGTCACCGGGTCCTCGCCGGGGTCCAGCTTGCCCGCCGGGAGCTCCAGCAGGGTCTTACCGAAGACATAGCGGTATTGGGTCACGGCCAGCACGTTGTTGCGCTCGTCCAGCGGCAGCACGGTCACGCCGTCCACATGCTCCACCACCTCCCGGGTGGAGGTATTGCCGTTGGGCAGCAGCACCTCGTCCACATGGACGCTGAGGATGCGGCCCTGGAATTTTTCCTCCCGGCGGAGGGTCTTCTCCGTCAGGTCCGTCAGTTCACGCATGGTTTTGACACCTCTTGTTTTTAGTTGGATAAAAATAGTCTATACTATTATAGCACTGTATTGTGGAAATGCCAAGGCTCTTCTTTTTCTTGAAGATTCGTACAGAGTATGGTATACTATAAAAACTTTCCAGTGAAATGAGGTGAGCCCCACGGAGAAACGGGGGATCAAGATCGCGGCGCAGAACCGCAAGGCCTACCACGACTACTTCGTGGAGGACAAATACGAGGCCGGCGTCGAGCTGGCGGGCACGGAGGTCAAGTCCATCCGGGCCGGAACGCTGAACCTGAAGGACTCGTACTGCACGGTGAAGGACGGGGAGCTGTTCGTCCACGGCCTGCACATCTCGCCCTACGAGAAGGGCAACATTTTCAACAAGGACCCGGTCCGCACCCGCCGCCTGCTGATGCACAAGCGGGAGATCCGCAAGCTCCACGCCCTGATCAAGCAGGACGGCTACACCCTGGTGCCCCTGTCGGTGTACTTCAAGGACGCCCGGGTGAAGCTGGAGGTGGGTCTGTGCAAGGGCAAGAAGAACTACGACAAGCGGGCCGCCACCGCCCAGCGGGACGCCAAACGGGAGATGGACCGCACCATGAAAGAGAGGAACCGCTGATGGGACTGTTCTGGAAATATCCAGAGGCGTCCCAACAATCTGTCCGGTGTACAGTCTTTGCAGATGGCAGCATGGTGCCCCAGGGGATGCAGCTTCCAACGCGGTTTGAGGTGCAGGAGCAGGGCTTTGTCAAAGTGCTGGCAGGCGTGTTTCTGACCCTTTCCCTGGCATTGGCAGCGGCGCTTGCCGTTTGGGAGATTCGGGAAGGGAATATCGGCGTCAGCGGCCTCTTGCTGGGCGGAATGTTTTTGCTGGGGGCGCTGTGGCTGATGGCAGATGCCTATGTCCGGCGGATCCACGTGGATGGCGAGAGAATCTGTTATACAAGTTCCCTGGGCCGCAAACGTACTTTCACGGCGGCGGAGATCGGCAGCGTGAAGCTCACCGCGGACATCCATAAACCGTATGACAGGGAGGAGCGCCTCCTGCTCCGCTGGGAGAGCAATATGAAAAACGCACCATACTTCATCTGGTTTTTAACGGATCACAATGTTTCAATCAGAAGATAACAGAAAGGAATGACTGATTATGTCCAATCCCATTTTCACCATCACCATGGCGGACGGCAGGGTCATGAAGGGCGAGCTGTACCCCGACAAGGCCCCCAATACCGTCAACAATTTCATTTCTCTTGCCAACAAGGGCTTTTACGACGGCCTGATTTTCCACCGGGTCATTCCCGGCTTCATGATCCAGGGCGGCTGCCCCAACGGCAACGGCATGGGCGGCCCCGGCTATGAGATCAACGGCGAGTTCTCCGGCAACGGCTTCCGGCAGAACGATTTGAAGCACACCCTGGGCGTGCTGTCCATGGCCCGCACCATGGCCCCCAACTCCGCCGGCAGCCAGTTCTTCATCATGGTGGCCCCCGCGCCCCATCTGGACGGCCAGTACGCCGCCTTCGGCCTGGTGACGGAGGGCGCGGACATTGCCGTGGACATCTCCCGGGTGCCCCGCAACATGATGAACGACAAGCCCAAGAAGGATCAGGTCATCGCCTCCATCCGGGTGGACACCCAGGGCGAGGCGTATCCGGAGCCCGAGACCCATTAAAGCTGCTGTAAAGGAGGCGTTTCCATGAAAACCGCCATCATCACCGGCGCGTCCTCCGGCCTGGGGCGGGAGTTCGTCCGGCAGATCGCGGATGTGTTCCCGGAGGTGGAGTGCTATTGGCTCATCGCCCGCCGGGCGGACCGGCTGGAGGAGCTGGCATCGTCTCTGGAGGGCAGGAGCGTCGTCTGCCTGTCTCTGGACCTGTGCGACACCATGAGCTTCATGGCCTTCCAGCAGAAGCTGGCGGCGGAGCAGCCGGAGGTGGTCCTCCTGGTGAACAACGCCGGCTGCGGGTATCTGGGCCGCATCGGGGAGATGGACACCGCCACCCAGACCCGGATGGTGGACCTGAACGTGCGGGCCCTGACGGCGGTCACCAACATGACCGTGTCCTACATGGCCCCCGGCGGCCGCATCCTGAATGTCTCCTCCATCGCGTCCTTCTGCCCCAATCCCCGGATGACGGTGTACTCCTCCACCAAGGCGTACGTGTCCTCCTTCACGGTGGGGCTGGCGGAGGAGCTGCGCGCCAGGGGCGTCACCGCCACGGCGGTCTGTCCCGGGCCTATGAAGACCGAGTTCCTGGACCTGGGCGGCATCACCGGCAACTCCAGGATGTTCGAGGCGCTGCCCTACTGCGACCAGGTGCGCGTGGCGGGCGGCGCCCTGCGGGCCGCCCGGGCGGGCCGGACGATCTACACGCCCCGGCTGTTCTACAAATTCTACCGCGCCCTGGCGAAGGTCACGCCGGTGAAGCTGATGGTTAAACTCACGAAAACCTGAAACAATAAAAATGTCACGGAATCGTAACACATTTCGACCGCGAAATGTGTTATGATTCCAGACGGTAAATCCCGCAGATCATCCAAAAAGCGGATTCCCCAAGTCCTCAAAACCAAATCAAAGCCCAGCGAAGCGGGTTTGATTTGGAGAGGAGGGGCAACGAAGCGATACGCAGTTTTCGCGAAAAGCCGTAGGCTTTCCGCAGAAACGGAGCGAGCGCGGTTTGCCCCGACGACGGGGGTGTACCGGTTTCGACGGGGGTATGGAGGCGGGACCAGCGGGCGGCGGCGCCTGACCGCCATAAAACGGGCAATTTATAAATTAAATAACAACAACACTGTTGCTGTTGCTGCCTAATTAAAGGCAGCCGTCCGACCCGGAAGGACCGCGAGCCGGGAAGGGCGTCGTTTAGCGGTAAATGTGAGCGCAGTAAGCTTTGCCTGCACCACACATCATGAAGCTGACCTGACCTGACGGCGTGACGGTTTGCCGTCTGGGAGGGGAACAGGGAGAAAGGCTCCCGCAATAATCGTCTGCGCCCGGAGAAAGTCCCGTTAAAGTGCTTTCGGACGGGGGTTCAACTCCCCCCACCTCCACCAGCTCAGAAAAAGCCCTGAGGCGATGAGAAAAGCCTTAGGGCTTTTCTCATACGCCGGACGGACTTTTTCTTCGCTTTCGGCCGCGACCCGCTCCGCTGGGCTCGCGTCCGAGTGACGGGGCCGCATTTTAGATAGTATTTTTATCGCATTGGTACAGCCCAGAAAAAGCCCTAAGGCGATGAGAAAAGCCTTGGGGCTTTTTTCATGCGCCGGACGTGCTTTTTCTGAGCTTCCAAACCGGATTTACTTCACTGGATTCCGGTTCCGCGCCATTTTCCGCCATATCGCCTGTCGGGGTGCCCCGCTGCCCGTACTCCTCCGGCATTTGCTGGCAACGAAGCCATCGGGAAATTTGCCGGTAAACTTGTGCCAAAGCGCCCTTTTCATCCATATAGTTTTGTGCTAGAATCATGGAAAAGGCGGGGCGCTGTTCGGCAGCGCTTTGCCGCACAAGGAGATGAGGTACTTGATCTATTTGGACAACGGCGCGACCACCTTCCCGAAGCCCGCATGCGTCTATGCGGCGGTGGACACGTTTGGCCGGACGGGCGCGGTCAACGCCGGAAGAGGGGCGTACCAGGCCGCCCGGGAGGCCACCGCCATGATCCGCCATGTGAAGGCGCAGCTGATCAGCCTGTGCGACGCGAAGGACCAGGCCGAGGTGTTCCTGGCCCCCTCTGTGACCGTCGCCCTCAATCAGATCATCTGCGGTCAGCGGTGGACGGCGGGCGCGGTGGCTTACGTTTCGCCGTATGAGCACAACGCCGTGCTCCGGCCGCTAGACCTGCTGCGCCGCCGGGTCGGAATCCGGGTGCTGGAGCTTCCCCTGGCGGACGACCTGTCCATCGACCTGGAGGCGACGGCCCGGATGTTTGCCCAGACGCCCCCCGCTTTCGTCAGCGTCTCGGCGGTCAGCAACGTGACCGGCTATGTGCTGCCCGCCCGGGAGATTTTCCTGCTGGCCAAGGAGTACGGCGCGTTCACCCTGCTGGACGCCGCCCAGGCCATGGGCCTTTTGAAGCTGCGCTTTGGCCAGCTCCACGCGGATGCCGTGGCCTTTGCCGGACACAAGACTCTGTACGCGCCCTTTGGCATCGCCGGAGCGCTTATCCGAAACGGCGTGGACCTGGAGGAGTTTATCACCGGCGGCAACGGGCACCAGTCCCTGAGCCTGGAGATGCCCCGCTACATGCCCGACAAGCTGGAGAGCGCCAGCACCAACACGGTGGCCGTCGCGGGACTGCAGGCCTCGCTGGAGTGGCTGAAGACCGTCCGCCCGCTGCGGACCGAGCGGGCCCTGATGGAGTATTTGCTGCCCAGGCTGGAGGAGATCCCCGGCCTGATCCTCTACCGCGCGCCGGGAGGACCGGAGCGGCAGGCGGGCGTGGTCTCCCTGAACATCGAGGGCTTCCGGGCCAACGAGGTGGCCGCGATCCTGGACAGCCGACACGGCATCGCGGTGCGGGCCGGACACCACTGCGCCGCGCTGATCCACCGCCATTTGCGGGACAAGCCCTATGACGGCACCGTCCGCGTCAGTCTCAGCGTCTTCACCACGACGGAGGAGCTGGACGCGCTGGTGGCCGCGCTGAAAACGATCAACCGCGATATGCTCAAGGGCATCCCGGAGGATGTCCTGCGCGGAAGCTGCTGACATACATACAGGAGGAAAAATGATATGCGTTATGAAAAACTGTTTCAGGAGGGCCGCATCGGCCCGATGGTCCTGAAAAACCGGGGCGTCATGATGCCCATGGCCACCGACATGGCCGACAGGGACGGCATCGTCACCCCGCGCCAGATCCGCTACTACCAGGAGCGGGCCAAGGGCGGCGTCGCCATGATCATCAATGAGTACACCGGCGTGGACGATGTGGACAGTATTCCCTCCGTTCACAACCTGCGGGCGGCGCGGGATTACCACATCTCGGAGCTGGAAAAGCTGACCGACGCGGTGCACCTGTACGACTGCAAGATCGTGGCGCAGCTGCACCACGGCGGCGCCACCTCCAACCCGGTCTTCACCGGGCGGGAGAATCTGGCCCCCAGCGCCGTGCCCATCGCCCCTGGCCGCCCGGTGCCCCGGGAGATGACCCTGGAGGACATCGCCCGGGTCCAGCGGAAATTTGTGGACGCGGCCGTCCGCTGCAAGAAGGCGGGCTACGACGCGGTGGAGCTCCACGGCGCCCACGGCTATTTGATCGCCCAGTTCTTCAGCAAGTATTACAACCGCCGCACGGACGCCTACGGCGGCAGTGTGGAGAACCGCTGCCGCTTCATCGCCGAGATCATCGCGGGCATCCGCGCAAAGCTCGGCAGGTTCCCGATCCTCGTCCGCATGTGCGGCGACGAGATGACCCCGGTGGAGGGCTTTTTGACGCTGGAGGAGGGTATCGAGATCGCGAAGTACCTGGAGAGCTGCGGCATCGACGCCATCAACATCAGCAACGGCAGCGCCCGCAACGGCGACGCCAACTGCGAGCCCTTCTCCTATCAGTCCGGCTGGAAAAAGCATGTCGCTAAGGCGTATAAGGAAGCGCTTCACATCCCGGTCATCGCCACCAACACCATCAAGAACCCCGACTTTGCCGAGCAGCTGCTGGAGGAGGGGGTCTGCGACTTCGTGGGCCTGGGCCGCTCCCAGCTGGCCGACCCCGAATTCATGAAGAAGGCCCGGGAGGGCCGCGCGGACGAGATCCGCCAGTGCATCGGCTGCCTGTACTGCCGGGAGCGGGTGATCGGAAACGGCATGCCCATCCGCTGCGCCATCAACGCCCGCACCGCCCGGGAGGACGTCTTCCCCCACCTCCGCGCTGACGGCGCGGGGCGGACGGTGGCCGTTGTGGGCGGCGGCCCCGCCGGCATGGAGGCCGCCCGGGTGCTGGCCCTGCGGAAATTCCGTGTGGTGCTGTTTGAAAAGGCCGGGGAGCTGGGCGGCACACTGAACGTGGCCGACAAGCCCGCGCTGAAGGACAAGCTGACCCGCCTGAACAAGACCATGCAGACGCAGCTGAAGAAGCTGGACGTGGAGGTCCGCCTGGGCGTGGAGGCGACTCCGGAGCTGGTGCGGGCGCTGGACCCCGCCGGCGTTATCGTCGCCTGCGGCGCGGAGCCGGTGGTGCCGCCGCTGCCCGGTATCGATCTGCCCCATGTCTGCACCGCGGAATCCGTGCTGCTGGGCCAATCCGTGCCCTCCGGCAAGGTGGCGGTCATCGGCTCCGGCCTGACCGGCCTGGAGACCAGCGAGCTGCTGCTGAGCCGGGGCTACGCCCTCTCCATCATCGAGATGGCCGACACCCTGGGCCCCGGCATCTTCGGCGCGATTTTGAACGATGAGCTGAGCCGCATCACCCCCCACGACCCCGCTATCTACACCGGCCACAAGCTGGTCTCCATTGAGGAGCGCGGCGTCACGCTGGAGAAGGTCGCCGACGGCAGCCGCGTGAGCGTGGAGGCGGACAGCGTGGTGCTGGCGCTGGGCGTGCGGCCCCGCGCCGGCGTGGTCAACGCCTTCCGGGACGCGTTCCCCAAGCTGACCGCGGTGGGCGACGCCCGCCAGGGCGGCCGCATCGCCACGGCCATCCGCCAGGGCTTCGAGGCGGCCTACGTCTTCGAGGCGTGATTTCCCAAATAGAAAAACAGAAAAGGGCGGGACCGACAGGTC
>CABSFC010000116.1 GCA_902476875.1 uncultured Oscillibacter sp.
CGGCACCGGCTGCGTCCACACCGCCCCCGGCTTCGGCGCGGACGACTACCAGACCTGCAAGCGCTACGGCATGGACATGGTGGTGCCCGTGGACGACCAGGGCCGCCACACCGACTACGCCGGCAAATACGCCGGCATGAAGACCGACGAGTCCAACCCCGTCATCCTGGCGGACATGAAAGAGAGCGGTATGCTCTTCGCCTCCGAGGACATCGTCCACAGCTACCCCCACTGCTGGCGCTGCAAGGGCCCCATCATCTTCCGGGCCACCCCCCAGTGGTTCTGCTCCGTGGACTCCTTCAAGGACGAGGCCTGCGCCGCCTGCGACGACGTGCGCTGGGTCCCCGGCTGGGGCATCGACCGCATGAAGTCCATGATCCGGGAGCGCACCGACTGGTGCATCAGCCGCCAGCGCAAGTGGGGCCTGCCCATCCCCGTGTTCTACTGCAGGGACTGCGGCAAGCCCATCGTCACCGACGAGACCATCAACATCATCTCCAAGCTGTTCGAGGCCGAGGGCTCCAACGCCTGGTTCGCCAAGGACGCCGCCGACATCCTGCCCGCCGGCTTCACCTGCCCCCACTGCGGCAAGAGTTCCGGCTTCGACAAGGAGGAGGACACCCTGGACGGCTGGTTCGACTCCGGCTCCTCCCACGTGGCCGCCATGAAGCGGGACCAGGGCTTCTGGCCCGCCACCGTGTATATGGAGGGTCTGGACCAGTACCGCGGCTGGTTCCAGTCCGCCCTGCTGACCGCCGTGGGCGCCTTCGGCAAGGGCGCGCCCTTCAGGGAGTGCGTCACCCACGGCTGGACCGTGGACGGCGAGGGCAAGGCCATGCACAAATCCCTGGGCAACGGCGTGGACCCCGCCGACGTCTTCAACAAGTACGGCGCGGATCTGCTGCGTCTGTGGGCCGCCAGCGCCGATTACCACGCCGACATGCGCTGCTCCGACGCCATCTTCAAGCAGCTGAGCCAGAACTACCTGAAATTCCGCAACACCGCCCGGTACTGCCTGGGCAACCTGGACGGCTTTGACGCCGACCGCCTGGTGCCCGCCGAGCAGATGGAGGAGCTGGACCGCTGGGCCGTCACCCGCCTGAACGCCCTCATCGAAAAGTGCGAGCGGGCCTATTACGACTATGAGTTCAACGCCGTCACCCACGCCGTCAACGATTTCTGCGTGGTGGACATGTCCAACTTCTATCTGGACATCATCAAGGACCGGCTGTACTGCGAGGAGAAGGACGGCGCCAAGCGCCGCAGCGCCCAGACCGCCCTGTTCCTGATCCTGGACACCATGACCAAGATCATGGCCCCCATCCTGGTCTTCACCAGCGACGAGATCTGGCAGGCCATGCCTCACCGCGCCGAGGACGACGGCCGCAACGTGGTGTTCAACGAGATGAACAAGCCCTTCACCGCCTACGCCCTGAACGAGGCCGCCATGGCCAGGTGGGACAAGATCATCGCGGTCCGGGGCGTGGTGAACGGCGTGCTGGAGACCGCCCGGGCCGAGAAGAAGATCGGCAAGTCCCTGGAGGCCAGCGTGGATCTGACGGTCCCCGCCGAGGACGCCTTCCTGGCCGAGATGGACGGCGAGCTGCTGGCGGACCTGCTGATCGTCTCTCAGGCGCGCGTCACCGTGGGCGGCGAGCTGGCCGCCTCCGTGGAGAACGCCGCCGGGGCCAAGTGCCCCCGCTGCTGGAAGCACTCCACCCAGTCCGGTAAGGACGATCTGTGCCCCCGCTGCGCCGCCGTGGTGGCGACGCTGCCGGAATTCTGATTCCTTTTGGAAAACGGGAAAAGCCCGGAAGCCGACGCTTCCGGGCTTTTCTTCTGTTGCAATTCCCGCCCAAAGCGTGTAAACTGGTCAGGAAATCCCAATTTGAGGAGACCTGCCCATGTTATATGCCGTTTTCACCGCCCTGGCCCTGGCGCTGCTGGCCCTGGACCAGTGGGTCAAGCACTGGATCACCGTCAACCTGCCCCTGGGCGAGGGCATGGACTTTCTGCCCGGCCTGGTGGAGCTGCGCGCCGTTCACAACTACGGCGCCGCCTGGTCCAGCTTTTCCGGGATGCGGTGGCTGCTGGTCATCGTCACAAGCTGCATCGTGCTGGCGGTGCTGTCCCTCCTGGTCCGCCGGACCGTCCGCCATCCGGCGGGCGTGGCCGCCTGCTTTCTGATCGTCTCCGGGGGGCTGGGCAACATCATCGACCGGGTGCGCCTGGGCTATGTGGTGGACATGTTCAACTTTTTGTTCATGGACTACCCCGTGTTCAACGTGGCGGACATCTGCGTGGTCTGCGGCTGTGCGCTGGGAGCGGTCTACTACCTGTTTCTCTACGAAAAATACGACAAAAAGGACAAGACACATGGAGAATCTGACGCTCCAACCGAATGAACGGGACGCCGGACAGCGCGTCGACGCGTGGCTGGCGGCCCAGCTGGAGGACATGACCCGCTCCGCCGCGGCGCGGCTGCTGGAGGAGGGCCGGGTCACGGTGTCCGGGCGGGCGCTTGCCAAAAACTACCGCCTCACCGGCGGCGAGACGGTGGAGGTCTCCCTCCCGGAGCCGGAGCCGGTGGCCGTGCGGCCCCAGGACATCCCGCTGGACGTGGTGTACGAGGACGGCGACGTCATCGTGGTGAACAAGCCCAAGGGGCTGGTGGTCCACCCCGCCCCCGGCCACCCTGACGGCACGCTGGTCAACGCCCTGCTGTACCACTGCGGCGACAGCCTCTCCGGCATCGGCGGGGAGCTGCGGCCCGGCATCGTCCACCGCATCGACCGGGACACCTCCGGGCTCATCATCGCGGCGAAGAACGACTTCGCCCACCAGAAATTGGCCGCCCAATTGCAGGACCACACCCTGGCCCGGGTCTACGAGTGCATCGCCGTGGGCAATCTGAAGGAGGACACCGGCACCGTGGACGCCCCCATCGGGCGGCATCCCACGGACCGGAAGAAGATGGCGGTGGTCGCAAACGGCCGCCCCGCCGTCACCCACTGGACCGTGCTGGCCCGGTATCCCGGCTTCACCTACACGCAATGCCGCCTGGAGACCGGGCGGACCCACCAGATCCGCGTCCATATGGCCCACATCGGCCACCCCATCCTGGGGGACACGGTGTACGGCAATAAAAAGCCCGTCCCCGGGCTCCAGGGCCAGTGTCTCCACGCCGTGGGGCTGCGGTTTCTCCACCCCCGGACGGGGGCGGCCGTGGAGCTGCGCTGCGATCTGCCACTGGAGTTTCAGGAGCAGCTGCGGAAGCTGGAGGCGCGGAGATGAGACATCGAATCTTGGCAGCGGGCGCGGCGGCGCTGCTGGCGCTGTCCCTGGCCGCCTGCGCCGGCACAGCGGAGCCGGACGACGCCCTGCAGACGGAAAACGCGGCGCTGGCGGCGGAAAATCAGGCGCTGCAAGCGGAGAATCAGCGGCTCGCCGAGGCGCAAGCGGCGCTGGAGGAGCAGGTGTCCCGGCTGGAACAGACAGCGGCGGACACGAACGGGGACGGCTATGTGTCCTGGGAGGAGAGTAACCCCATCGACGATTTTTTTGACGAGGGGCTGTACTGGGACTGCGGCACCACGGTCTGCATGCGCATCGTGGCCGGGACCTACGCCGAGGCGTGGGAGACGGAGCTGCGCCATTTGGCGGAGACCCAAAAGGCGGAATTGCTCTACCAGGAGGACAAGGACCTGATCGACGCCTTTGTACAGGCCGTGGAGGACCAGGCGGCGTGCATGTACGACCTGGAGCTGTTCAACTGCTCCAGCCTGGAGGCGGCGCCGGGAGATGCGCGGCTGGCGACCGCCGGGACCATCTGGCTGCCCAGCGCCGCCTATAGCCGGGCGGAGGTCTACCGGGACGGCTGTTTCCGGCTGCTGTACGCCTGCGGCTTCACGGAAGGCCGGGACCAGGCGGAGGTGTTCTGCTTCAACCCCGATACCACCGGTCGGGAGCTGGACGAGCAGCTTGGAGAGGATATCCTCCAGGTGCGGGAGGCGGCGGCAGCCGAGCGGTAAGGTCCTGATTATGTGAAAAACCGGCCCAAAGGGCCGGTTTTTTGCTTATTTCCGCTCTTTTTTCAGCTTCCGGATATCCTCGCCGAAGAAGGGCAACAGCTCGTACTCCCCCTCGATGCGGGAGGCGATCTGCGGCGAGTAGCGGCGGCTCAGCTCCCGGGGCGTCAGATTCGTGTTCAGGATGGTGGACCGCTTTTCCATCAGCCGGGTGTTGACGATCTGATACAGGGCGCTCTGGACAAAGGCGGTGGTCATCTCCGTCCCCAGGTCGTCCAGAATCAGCAGGTCGCAGCTCAGCACCCGCTCCACGTCGGCGGAGGTGTCCCCCTCCTCCCCCCTGCCGAACTTCCGGCTCTCAAACCGCTGGAACACGTGGGAGGCGGTGTCGTACACCACGGAAAAGCCCTTCCCGCTGACCTCCCGGGCGATGGCGGCGGAGAGGAAAGTCTTCCCCAGCCCCGGCGCGCCGAACAGCAGAAGGTTCCCCGGCCGCTTGCCAAAGCCGTGAGCGTACTCCGCGCAGACCTCATAGACCTTCTCCATATTCTCCCGGGGCGACATGCCGTTCTCCGTGTCAAAGCGGTCGGAGTACCAGTCCATGGAAAAGGTGTCAAAGCTCTGCCCGCCCAGATCCAGCATCCGGCTGAGTTCCTTCTGCTGCTCCTGGGCGTAGTAATTCCGCAGGCAGCGGCACACCTGGCCATTGCGGTAGCCGGTGTCGCCGCAGAGGCCGCAGGCGGGCCGTTCCTCCAGGCAGTCCGCCGACAGGCCCATGCGGGAGAGCAGCTGCCGCTTCTCCTCCTGGAGGCGCAGATTCTCCTCCCGCAGCACCTCCACCGCCGGGCCGGGGTCCGTGCCGTGGCGCAGGGCGCTGGAGATGATGCGGCTCATGGTGGAGCGCAGCTCGGCGTCGATCTCCCGCAGGCGGGGCTGGCGGCGGAAAACGCTCTCCCGCCGCTCCTCAAACCGCGCCTCCCGGAGCTGCCTGTCCGCCTCAAACCGCTGGAGCGCCAGGTGCATGATCTTTCCGTCGTACGCCATACGTCGTCACCCCCTGTTTCTGTGCAGGCTCTGCACATACTGCCGCAGCTCGCCGGTGGGCGCCTGGGGCTGCCCCGGCGCGGCCTTGGCCGCCGGACGGTCGCCCCGCTCCACCTCCTCCAGGGTGTGGAGCCCGGCCTCGTGCCAGCGCTTCAAAATGCCGTTGCAGTAGGGCCACTTCAGTTCGTGGCACTTCAGGACCGTCTTGTCGTAGGCCAGGGCCACGGTCTCCGGCGGGAAGCCCATCTCCTGCCAGGCGGTCAGGTACTTCTCCTCCGAGGCCACCGGCGGCCGGTCCCCCAGCCCCAGGGCCCGCATGTATTGGGGCAGGGCGCCCTGGCGCTCCGTGTACTTTTTCAGGTACTCCACCGCCGCGTGCTGGGTGTCGATGCCCATCCGGGCCCAGGCGTAGCCCTCCTTCTCGATCTGCCGCAGGGTGGGGCGGCGGCCCTCGCCGTAGCGGCGGCGCACCCGCTCGATGCAGTGGCTGACCAGAAGAAAGATCACGTCGGTGGGCAGGCCCAGGTAGTCGTTCAGTCCCAGCAGGACGCCCACGTCCGGCGTGGTCAGCTTCTTGCCCAGCTTCTTCTCCACCTCGGCGGTCAGGCTCCGGAACTCCGCGCTGCTCTCCAGCCGCTCCACGATGTCGGCCCGCTGATAGGCGGGCTTTTCGTCGGCGGGCTCCAGGGGCAGGTCCTCCGCCGGGGCGATCAGCCCCAGCGTCCGCAGGGTCTCCTCCGCCGCCTCGATGCGGGGGCGGTCCCACCGCAGCTCCCCCGCCAGAGAGCGGGGCGGCACGCTGCCGTGGTGCCGCAGGAGGGCCAGATATAAAAGCGCCGCGTCGCCGTCGCCCTTTTCCAGCAGCCGCTTTGCCGCCTGGGCGGTCAGCGTGACGCTCTCGTCCGCCGTATGTACCAGCACATTCGCCACGTAAGGCCCTCCTTCCTTTTTTGTATCCCCCATTCTACACGAATTTTGCCCGAAGGACAAGCCCCAACCGAAATTGTCCCCGTCCCGGCCCTCCGTGGCCCCGGGGTCCCTCGGCGGCAGGACATTTTTTTGTGAATTTTTTGGAAACGTCCTGATTTTTTCTGGCGTGGCGGCCCGCTGTATGGTATACTGTAGGCTGTGAAAATGGGTGGCATCCGCCCTTTTATCAAAACTAAGGGGGAATTTTTCATGGCAAACCGCGTCGTCGTCACGATCTGCGGCGAGGAATACACCTTTGTGGCGGAGGAATCCGCGTCCTACATGCAGAAGGTCGGCGCTTACGTCGGCGACAAAATGCAGGAGGTCCTGGTGGGCGCCAAGGTGGGCCGCACCGACGCCGCCGTCCTGACCGCCGCCAACATCGCGGACGAGCTGTTCAAGGCCCAGGCCGCCGCGGAGCAGCTCCGCGGCCAGATCAAGGGCTATCTGGACGAGGCCGGCAAGGCCCAGGCCGAGGTCAGCGAGCTGAAGCGGGAGGTCTTCCGCCTGCAGCAGAAGCTGGACGGCCGGAACCGCGGATGAGACCGGAGCTCCTCGCCCCCGCCGGGTCGCCGGAGTCCCTGCGGGCCGCCGTGCAGAACGGGGCCGACGCGGTGTACCTGGGCTGGGGCGATTTCAACGCCCGCCGGGGCGCCAGGAATTTCTCGGACGAGGAATTCGCGGACGCGCTGGCCTATTGTCATGTCCGGGGCGCGCGGGTCTTCCTGACCCTGAACACCCTGGTGACGGACCGGGAGCTGCCAAGGGCCCTGGAGACCGCCGCCTCCGCCTGCCGCCTGGGGGTGGACGCCGTGCTGGTCCAGGACTGGGGCCTGTTCGACCTGCTGCGCCGCTCCCTGCCGGACCTGCCCCTCCACGCCAGCACCCAGATGAGCGTGTTCACCTCCGGCGGCGCCGTCGAGATGGCCCACGACGGCTGCCAGCGGGTGGTCATCGCCCGGGAGTGCTCCCGGGCGGACACCGCCGCCATCTGTGAAAACTGCCCCGCCGAGGTGGAGGTCTTTGTCCACGGCGCGCTGTGCATGTGCTACTCCGGCCAGTGCGCCATGAGCGCCCTGATCGGCGGCCGTTCCGGCAACCGGGGCCGCTGCGCCCAACCCTGCCGCCTGCCCTACGAGGTAGTCTCCGCCAGTTCCTGGGAGGCCGCCGATCCGGAACAGCGTTCCGGCGCCGCGTTTGCGGCGTCCAAGCGTGTTGACAGCGTCAAAACCTTGCCGCAGGCGGAATTCACTTCCGCCGAGGATTTCAAATCAAAGGGTTCCCGTCCGGCTCCCGCCGGGCGGGACGGCCGCTCCGGCAACCGGGGCCGCCGCGCCCAACCCTGCCGCCCGCCCTACGGTTTCACCACCCCCGCGAAGAAGGACTACCCCCTGAGCCTGAAGGACAGCTCCCTGGCCCGGGAGCTGCGGGACATGGCCGATATGGGCGTGGCCTGCCTGAAGCTGGAGGGGCGGATGAAGCGGCCCGAGTACGTGGCGGTCGTCACACGCGTTTACGCCCGATTGCTGGAGGAGGGCCGCGCGCCCACGCCCGCCGAGGAGGCGGAGCTTGAACAGGCGTTTTCCCGCTCCGGCTTTACCGACTGGTACTGGCAGGGCAGACACGGCGCCGGGATGTTCGGCACCCGGCCGGAAAACGCGCCGGACCCCAAGGAGCTGTTTGACGCGGCCAGAGCCGCCTATGAAAGAGACGATCTGCGCACCGTCCCGGTTCGCTTTGCCTGTGAGATCAGGGGCGGCGTGCCCTGCGCCCTGACGGCCACGGACCCGGACGGGCACACCGTCACGGTGGCCGGCCCCGTGCCGGAGGCCGCCCGGAACCGCGGCGTCACCGCCGGGGAGATCGAAAGCCGCCTGAAAAAGACCGGCGGCACCGCTTTTCGCTGCGAGCGGGCGGAGGCCGCGGTGGACGATGGGCTGTCCCTCCCCGCCAGCGCCGTCAACGCCCTGCGGCGGGACGCCC
>CABSFC010000117.1 GCA_902476875.1 uncultured Oscillibacter sp.
CGGGTCCGCCGGGTCGAAGGGTTCCAGCTCCACGCCGCACTCGGACAAACGGGCCGTCTCTTCCAGCGCGTCAGGCGTCAACTTCTCATACTTTCCAACCAAAAAGGTCCTTACCTTTACACCCGACAGAAACAAAAGTCGCGCGGCGGCGATACCGTCCCCGCCGTTGTTGCCCGCGCCGCAGAATGCCGCCACACGGCACTTTCCCGGCCTGTCCGGCAGCAGGTCCAGCGCCGCCTGGGCCACGCCCTCCGCCGCCCGCTCCATCAGGTCGATGGAGGGGATGTGCCGCTCCTCAATGGCCTGCCGGTCCAGTTCCTTCATCTGCGATGCCGTCGCCAGTTTCATCGTCCGCGCCTCCCGTGCCGTTTTTCTTTATTATAAAGGGAACGCCGCCGCAATGCAATCTGAATTTCCCAGCCGCCAGGTCTGCGCCGCATGCCCTTTAAATTCCTCAAATTTATGGTATAATCAGGCCGCGCAACCGAAAATTTACACCCGTTTCTCCAAACGCAACACGAAATCGCTGGCGTTGCGCCCCGTGCCCTGGTACGATGATCCCATCAAAGTTGAGGAGGTTTCCCCATGGCATTTTCCGAAAATCTGCAATTTATCCGCGCCCAGGCGGGCATCACCCAGGAACAGCTGGCGGAGCAGCTGGAGGTCTCCCGCCAGTCCGTCAGCAAGTGGGAGGGCAGCCAGAGCTTTCCCGAGATGGACACCCTGCTGCGCATCTGCGACCTGTATGACGTAAATCTGGACACCCTGCTGCGGGGCAGCGTGGAGGAGAGTCGGGTCAGCGACACCGCCCAATATGACGCGTTCATGAGCCGCTTCTCCCTGCGGATGTCCCTGGCCATCGCCGCCATCATCGCGGGCGTGGGCGCCATGGCCCTGCTGCGGGCCGTTGGTGTGCCGGAGGCCCTGGCGGCGGCGCTGTTCCTCCTGGTCGTCACGCTGTCGGTGGTGGTCATCGTGGCCAGCGGCATCCAGCACGAAAACTTCCGCAAGCGCCATCCCGTCATCGCCGACTTTTACACGCAGGAGCAAAAGGACGCGTTCCATGCCAAATTCGTCTGGTACATCGCCGGCGGCGTGGGAGCCATTCTCTTCGGCGTGGTGCTGCTGGTGCTGCTGGGAACGATGCTGCTGGAGTGGGAGCTCTATGAATCTGTGCTGGGCGGCGCGTTTTTACTGATCGTCGCCGGGGCGGTGTTCTCCTTCGTCTACGGCGGGATGCAGGAGGAGAAATACAAAATTTGGAAATACAACCGGGACAACACCCCCACCCCGGAGGCCAGGCGCCGGCTGAACCTCATCGGCGCCAGCTGCGCCGTCATCATGCTGATCGCCACCGCGATCTACGTGGGCGCGGGACTGGCCCGGGGCCTGTGGGACACCGCCTGGTGGGTGTTCGCGGTAGGCGGCATTCTGTGCGGCGCGGCAAGCGTTGCGCTGAATCCCTACAAGGGCGACGACTGATCGGTCCCCCATCCCGCCAAATTCCGGCGGGATGGGGATTTTTCTCTTGCATTTCCCGTTTTTCTGTGTTATAAGTGTTATTTGATATCAGCGATGAACGGGAAAATAACGAGTCCGCGCCGCCAAGAGAGGACAGGCCACCGGCTGAGAGCCAGTCCGCGGTTGCTTCGTTTGGTTCGCCCGGGAGCCACCGTGGAGACACGGTCGGACGCCCACCGTTACAGGGGATTCAAGCGCGTACTCTGAGAGTGCGAATTTGGGTGGTACCGCGGAAGGATTTGCCTTTCGTCCCAACAGTTGGGACGAAGGGCTTTTTTATTTAGATTTAGAAGAGATAAAAGGTCTGGTCTCCGGCGGAGCCGGATGGATGAAAATTCATTCCACAATTCTTATCTCTTATCTGTCTCGTCATCCACATCCAAGTAAAGGAGTAAATCATATGAAAGAACAACTGGAAGCCATTCGCAAGAGTGCGCTGGAATCCATTGCCGGCACCCGAGGCGCCGCCGACCTGGAGGCCCTCCGGGTCAAGTACCTTGGCAAAAAGGGCGAGCTGACCGCCGTGCTGAAGCAGATGGGCAGCCTGTCCGCCGAGCTGCGGCCCGTCATGGGCCAGATGGCCAACGAGGTCCGCGCCAACGTGGAAAAAGCCATCGAGGAGCAGTCCGCCATCCTGGCTGAGAAGGCCATGGAGGCCAGGCTCAAGCTGGAGACCGTGGACGTGACCATCCCCGGCAAGCCCGTGGAGATCGGCCACAAGCACCCCATGTACACGGCTCTGGACGACTTCAAACAGATTTTCCTGGACATGGGCTTCGAGATTTTCGACGGCCCGGAGATCGAGCAGGAGGACTACAACTTCACCAAGCTGAACACCCCCGCCGACCACCCCGCCCGGGAGTGGTCCGACACCTTCTATCTGACCGAGGACTCCAGCATCCTGCTGCGGACCCAGACCTCCCCCATGCAAATCCGCGCCATTGAGGAGCACGGCGTCCCCATCCGCATGATCTCCCCCGGTCGCGTGTACCGCAAGGACGAGGTGGATGCCACCCACTCCCCCATGTTCCATCAGATCGAGGGCCTGGTGGTGGACAAGGGCATCACCATGGCGGACCTGAAGGGCACCCTGAACGCCGTTGTCCGGGAGATCTACGGCCCCACCACCCAGACCCGCTTCCGCCCCCACCACTTCCCCTTCACCGAGCCCTCCTGTGAGATGGACATCCAGTGCCACAAGTGCGGCGGCAAGGGCTGCCCCACCTGCAAGGGCGAGGGCTGGATCGAGGTGCTGGGCGCCGGCATGGTGCACCCCAAGGTGCTGCGCAACTGCGGCGTGAACCCGGATGAATACTCCGGCTACGCCTTTGGCTTCGGCCTGGAGCGCATGGCCATGGGCCAGTTCAAGATCAGCGACCTGCGGCTGATCTTTGAGAACGACATCCGGTTCCTGGAACAATTTTAAGTTTAGATAGAAGATAGCAGATAGTAGATAAATCGCTCTTGAATATGGGGTATTTCCTATCTCAGTATCTCCTATCTTTGTAAAAGGAGTTTATGATAGATGAAACTTTCTAGAAAGTGGCTGAATGAATTTGTCGATATCGGGCCTGTCAGCGATCGGGAGTTCGCCGAGGCCATGACCCTCTCCGGCTCCAAGGTGGAGGTCACGGAGGTTCTGAACGAGTCCCTGAAAAACGTGGTGGCGGGCCGCATCGTGAAGATGGAGAAGCACCCCGACTCCGACCACATGTGGATCTGCCAGCTGGACGTGGGCGAAGCCGAGCCCACCCAGATCGTCACCGGCGCGTGGAATATCCACGAGGGGGACATGGTGCCTGTCGCTAAACACAAGTCTTTGCTGCCCGGCGGCAAGAAGATCGAAAAGGGCAAGCTGCGGGGCGTGGTATCCAACGGCATGCTGTGCTCCCTGAAGGAGCTGGACCTGACCGCCGAGCACGACTATCCCTACGCGGTGATCAAGCCTGCCGCATTGCTGAACGACTACAAGCCCCTGGACAAGGAGAAGCCCTCCATCCCCGCGGACGTGCAGCCCGGCCACAAGATCTACGGCAAGGTGGTGGCCGCCCGTGTCACCGGCGTCTCCTCCGAGGACGGCTTCGTCTGGGCCTGCGCCCTGGACACCGGCTCCGGTATGGCCGCCGCCTCCACCGACTGCGCCAACATTCACGCCGGCGACATGGTGGCCTATGACACCGGCAAGAACCACATCTGCACCCTGGCCGACCTCCACGCCCAGCAGGCGGAGTTTCCCCACTGCATCGACGACGGCATCTGGGTGATGCATGAGGACTGCAAGCCCGGCGACGACATCGCCGCCGTCATCGGCGCCGACGACCACGTGGTGGAGTTCGAGATCACTCCCAACCGCCCGGACTGCCTGAGCGTCATTGGCCTGGCCCGGGAGGCCGCCGTCACCTTCAGCAAGCCGCTGGCCCTCCACACTCCTGAGATCAAGGGCTGCGGCGGCTCCATCGCGGATTTGCTGGACATTGAGATCGAGGATGGCGACCTGTGCCCCCGGTACACCGCCCGACTGGTGAAGAACGTCAAGATCCAACCCTCCCCCGCCTGGATGCGGGAGCGGCTGCGGAACTCCGGTGTCCGGCCCATCAACAACATCGTGGACATCACCAACTACGTGATGCTGGAATACGGCCAGCCCATGCACGCCTTCGACTTCTCCTGCGTGGACGGCGGTAAGATCGTCGTCCGTCCCGCCCGGGAGGGCGAGTCCATCCAGACCCTGGACGGCAAGGACCACGCCCTGACCACCAATATGCTCTGCATCTGCGACGAGCACAAGCCCGTCTGCGTGGCCGGCGTCATGGGCGGCGCCAACAGCGAGATCATCGGCGACACCGGCATGGTGCTGTTTGAGTCCGCCAACTTCAACGGCGCCTCCATCCGCCGCACCGCCGTGGCCCTGAACATGCGCACCGAGGCCTCCGCCCGGTACGAAAAGGGCCTGGACCCCATGAACACCCTGAAGGCCGTCCAGCGGGCCTGCGAGCTGGTGGAGCTGCTGGGCGCCGGCGAGGTGGTGGACGGTGTGATGGACGTCATCGCCAAGGACGCCTATCCCACCACCGTCAAGCTGGAGCCGGAGAAGGTCAACGGTCTGCTGGGCACCGACGTGCCGGAGAGCGAGATGCGCCGCATCCTGACGGACCTGGGCTTCGAGCTGGAGGGTGACGACATCCATGTCCCCTCCTGGCGCGCCGACGTGGAGCACTACTCCGATATCGCCGAGGAGGTGGCCCGGTTCTACGGCTACAACAACATCCCGGACACCCTGTCCTCCGGCATGAACCAGCGGCGGGGCTACTCCCCTGTTCAAAAGGTGGAGAACAGCATCGGCGCCCTGTGCCGCGGCGCGGGTTATAACGAGATCATCACCTATTCGTTCATCAGCCCCACCTATTACGACAAGATCGACCTGCCCGTCGACTCCCCCCTGCGGGACTCCCTGAAGATCCTGAATCCCCTGGGCGAGGACACCTCCATCATGCGCACCACCACCCTGCCCTCCATGCTGGAGATTCTGACCCGGAACTACAACTTCCGCAACAAGTCCGCCAAGCTCTACGAGCTGGGCCGCACCTACTTCGCCAAGAACGACGGCTCCGGCATGGCCGACGAGCCCAAGATCCTGTCCCTGGGAGCCTACGGTCCCGACATGGACTTCTTCACCCTGAAGGGCGCGGTGGAGACCGTGCTGAACGGCCTGCGCGTCACCGGCGTGCGGTATGTGGCGGAGAAGGAGAACCCCTCCTACCACCCCGGCCGCTGCGCCAGGGTGTACTGCGGCGACACGCTTCTGGGCGTGCTGGGCCAGATCCATCCCCATGTGGCCGCCAACTACGGCGTGGATACCGAGCTGTACGCCGCCGAGCTGCGCTTTGACGCCCTGTACGCCAATGTCGGCGGCACGCCGGTGTACCATCCCCTGCCCAAGTTCCCCGCCGTCACCCGGGACATCGCCGTGGTGTGCGACGCCGCGATCCCCGTGGCGGACCTGGAGGACTGCATCCGCCGGGGCGCCAAGGGCCTGCTGAAGGGCGTGGCTCTGTTCGACATCTACACCGGCGCCGGCGTGCCGGAGGGCAAGAAGAGCGTGGCCTTCAACCTGACCCTCCGCTCCGACGACCGCAACCTGACCGCCGACGAGGCCGACGCGGACGTCAAGAGCATCCTGGAGCTGCTGAAGTCCGAGCTGAACGCCGTCCTGCGCTGATAATCCCCGGAACCCCGCCGCCTTTTGACGGCGGGGTTCCGGCTTCCAGTAAAAATCTTTCGTAAAATTCCCGACGAAACGCTTTACAGTTTTCGAAAAAGCGAGTATACTATTTTATATTGGCGCGAACCAGCCAACAGAGAAAGAAAGGTGGTGTCTGTATGGACGATTTTACCCGGAAATTCAGCATTGCGCTGGAAAAGGACGAAGAGATTCACCAGATCCTCTCCGCCGTTTACCATGCGTTGGAGGAAAAGGGGTATAATCCAATCAACCAGATCGTGGGCTATATTTTGTCCGAGGACCCCACTTATATCACCAACCACAACAACGCCCGGACCCTGATTCGCAAGATCGACCGGGACGAGCTGCTGCAGGTGCTGGTCCGCAAGTATCTGGACCAGTGATCGTTTCCGTTTGTATCCTTTTGTCACCCGTTTGTATCCGGAAAACCGCGGAAAATTTCTGCGGTTTTTTCTTGTGATTGCAACCTTTTTGGGGAATTGGAAGATTTTCCCTGTCATGAGTTGCGGGGCAAATGTTGACAAACCGGAAAAAATCTGTTACAATTTGGTTACAATTTTTCAAAGGAGTGTTTCCATGGCAGAATCCAAAGCCGCGAAAGCGGAGGGCCTGATCTATAAGGGCCACCCTCTCCGTCGGGTAGACAACCTGATCTATTACGGAACGATGGCTGAAAAATATATCATCATGATGCAGGTGCTGGACAGCAAGCAGGAGCAAGATCTGAAGCTGGCCACCAAGGTGTCCATCCAGCTCCAGCTCACCGACCCCAACCTGAAATCCAGAGACCGCGTGGTCAAAAAAAGCGAAAAGGACAGCCTGTACGCGGCCATGGACATCGCCGCCATCTGGCTGAACCGTGCGCTGGCGGGCAAGTGAGCCCCCTTCCCTGACACAAAAGATGCAAGAAAGGATGTACACCCATGACTCACTTTGCAGGAAAGGCAGTAAGGAGCTTCCTTCTCTCCGCCGCCACCGTACTGCTGCTTACCGCCTCCGCCATGGCCGCCGAGGGTGATCTGGCGATCGGCGTCGGCGCCACCACCGGCTCCTCCCTGAGACTGCGGGCGGAAGCTTCCACCTCCGCCTCCATCGTCACCACGATGGACAAGGGCGTGGCCGTCGCCATCCTGGACGACTCTATCGACGGCTGGTACCAGATCAACTTCAACGGCAAGATCGGCTATGTCTCCGCCGACTTCATGGCCGTCGACCAGGACAACATCTTCGAGTCCTACGGCCGGGTGAACGCCAGCGGCGTCAATGTCCGCTCCGACTCCTCCACTGACGGCGACATCGTCGCCGTACTGGGAATCGGCGATATCGTCACTGTCAGCGCCTTTGAAGACGGCTGGTACGCCATCACCTGTGAATACGGCACGGAGGGCTATATCCGCAGCGATTTCCTGGATCTGACAACTTCCAGCTCCGGCTCCTCCGCCGGCGGCGCCGTGGATGTCGCCAAGCAGTATCTGGGCACCCGCTATTCCTACGGCGGCTCTTCCCCCAGCGGCTTTGACTGCTCCGGCTTCACCATGTATGTCTATCAACAGATCGGTTACTCTCTGCCCCACTCCGCCACCAGCCAGTGGCAGAGCGGCATCGGCACCAAGGTCTATTCCATCTCCGAGCTGCAGCCCGGCGATCTGGTGTTCTTCAACGATCCCAGCCGCAACGCCGGAAAGGCCTGCTCCCACGCCGGCATCTACATCGGCAACGGTCAGCACATTCACGCCTCATCCTCCAATAGCGGCGGCGTCATCATCAGCGACCTGACCAGCGGTTATTACAACCAATATTTTGTGGGCGGTATCCACGTCTGAGATTGATACATAAAAGCGGCACGCGAT
>CABSFC010000118.1 GCA_902476875.1 uncultured Oscillibacter sp.
GGGCCAGAGGGTCGACGCAGTCGTACTCGATGGCGTAGGCCGGCCGGGTCATGACGGCGCGGCGCAGGCCCGGCACACTGTGGAGCATCCGCAATTGGACCTCCTCCGGCATGGAGGAGGAGAAGCCCTGAATATACAGCTCCTCGGTGTTCAGCCCCATGGGCTCCACAAACAGCTGGTGGCGGAGCTTGTCCGGGAAACGGACGATCTTCGTCTCAAAAGAGGGGCAGTACCGGGGGCCGACGCCCTCGATGAGGCCGGAGTACATGGGCGCCCGGTCCAGATTCTCCTGGACGATGCGCTTTGTCTCCTCCGTGGTCCAGGTCAGCCAGCAGACGGCCCGGTTCTCCGGCTGTTTTGGCGTGGAGTAGGAGAAGGGAATGGGCAGCTCGTCACCGGGCTGGATCTCCATCTCGTCAAAATCCACGGTGCGGGCGTTGACCCGGGGCGGCGTGCCGGTTTTGAACCGCCGCAGGGGCAGGCCCAGCTTCAGCAGAGACTCCGTCAGACGGTTGGCGGCGTGCATCCCGTCGGGGCCGGACTCCTCCACACATTCGCCCACGATGGTGCGGCCCGCCAGATAGGTGCCGGTGGCCAGGATGACGGCCCTTGCGGCAAACACCGCGCCGGTGGAGAGGACGACGGCGGACACCGCGCCGTTTTCGGTACGGACCTCCACCACCTCGCCCTGGCGGACGGTCAGATGCTCCTGGCGCTCCAGGGCGTGCTTCATCCGCTCCTGGTACTTCCGGCGGTCCGCCTGGGCCCGCAGGCTCCAGACGGCGGGGCCCTTGCCCCGGTTCAGCAGCCGGTACTGGATGCAGCACTCATCGGCGGCCCGGGCCATCTCGCCACCCAGGGCGTCCAGCTCCCGGACCAGGTGGCCCTTGCCGGTGCCGCCGATGGCGGGATTGCAGGGCATGTTGCCCACCGCGTCCAGATTGATGGTGAACACGATGGTTTCCAAGCCCAGCCGGGCTGCGGCGAGGGCGGCCTCGATGCCGGCGTGGCCCGCGCCGATGACGGCGATATCAAATTGTCCGGCGTGAAATTCGATCATAAAAACCTCGACGCGGTGTTTTTTGCGGTGATCATAAAATCAGCCCCGGTGCAGCGTTACCACCGCCACCTCCGGCCGGTTGAACAGGCGAAAGGTGGAGCCGGAGTTGCCCAGGCCCCGGGTGACGAACAGCACGGAGCCGTTTTCCTCGTAAAGCCCCGCCGTGTAGGAGGGGAACAGCGTCCGCTCCGTGGAGATCAGTCCGTCGGTGAAGGGCAGGCGCACCAGGCCGCCGTGGCCGTGGCCGGAGACCACCAGGTCCGCCCCCAGCAGGCTGTAATGTTCGGGAAAGTAGTTGTTCCGGTGGGCCAGCAGGATCCAGAAGGGGTCTCCATAGGCGGCGCGGACCTCCATTGCCACCTCCTCCGGCGTCTTCTGGTCGGCGTAGCCGTTGGGGTCGTCGATGCCCGCCAGCACGATGGCGCTGCCGTTTCGCTCCAGCTGCAAAAACTGGTTGGACAGGACGGTGACGCCGTGCGCCGCCAGCGTTTCCTTCAGTTCCGGCACATCGCCGATGGCCCACTCGTGGTTGCCGGTGACGTAGTAGGTGGGGGCGATGGCGCTGAGGCCGTCGGCCACCGAGGCGGCATAATCCGCCGGGACATCGTGGAGCGCGTCCAGCAGGTCGCCGATGAAAAAGATATAGTCCGGCGCCTCCGCCCGGACGGCGTCAAAAAGCTCCCCGTTGTCCGCGCCGAAGCAGGCGGTATGCAGGTCCCCCAGCACCACGGCGCGGCAGCCGTCGAAGCCCTCCGGCAGACCGGCGAACACAGGATCGAAGCGCGTGACCTGCAGGGCGGTGTTGTCCCAGCGGACGAAGAGCGCGGCCAGGACCGCCAGAAGCAGCAGCGTCAGGGCTGTCGGCGGCCGGCGGCGCTTTCGCGAATGATTTGTCATCAGAAAGCGACCCCCTTGCCGCGAGAAAAATGCGTGGAAACACGCGGAGAACAGAATATTTCTATTATAACATAGGAGTATTTGCGTGGCGAGAGAAAAAATGTACAAAGAAAGCGGGTCCCGCGGCGGAAAATCCGCCTCTTCCCGGCAATTTCCCCGGTGACGCGGGAAAAGAGCACAGGAATTTTTTAAAAAAAGGTGTACCTTTGTGTAAAATATTGATAAAAAGACTTGCAATCCCTGAAAAAATCTGCTATACTAACTAAGAATTCGTGGATAAGGAGGTAATGTATCATGGATATCAAGAAGATCCTATTGGAAGACGTGGACGACCTGATCTTTACGGATGACGTTTGGACATCCAGTGAGCGGTAAAGAAGAGGAGTTTGACCACGCCGAAGCGGCGTGGGTTTTCTTTTTTGGTGCGAGTTATGTTTGATTGGGCGCAATGTGCCCGTTGATGATAGACCAACACTGCGGAATACCGCTTACGCGCGCCGCCCGGTTGCACCGGGCGGCGTTTTCGCGGACTCGTGAAATGTGAGAAAAAGCGGAAAAATATGAAAAATTCTGTGGAAATTTTATGACAGATATGATACGCTAAAAAAAGAAAAACCCTTTTGGAGAGATGAACTACATTTCCGTTGAAATGCGGGCGTTGGTTCCAAAAGAGGAGAGAGAAACGATGGGTAAAAAGATCTGTTTGCTCCTGTGTCTGGCGCTGCTGCTGACCGGCTGCGCCAACAGGGAGACCGCCGTGGATGGGAGCCCGGCGGAGACGGCGCTCCCCGGCGCCGAAACAGCCTCCGCGGAGACGCGGGGCGGAGATATGAGCGCGGCCCGCGAGGAGGCGGCCGCGCGTCCTCTGACGGAGGAGGAGATTCTGACGGCCTACGACAGGGCGGTCAGCATTTACGCGTGGTTCGAGCTGTCCCCGCTGGAGGACAGCGGCGAGACCGTGGCCGAGGACGGCGCCGTCTACCGCCGGGTGGAGTACCCCGGTGTGGAGGACCTGGACGACCTGCGCACCTGCCTGCGGAGCGTGTTTTCCGAGGAGGTGACGGAGTGGATGCTCTCCGGCGGCGGCACCGCGGTCCGCTACCGGGAGATTGACGGCGCGCTGTATGTGACCGGCCAGGGCCGGAGCCGGACGTCCGGAAAGGGCGGCGTCAGCGTCCAGGTGGAGCAGCGGGAGGAGACCGTCTACTCCGTCAATGTGGCGGTGGAGCTGCTGGACGCGGACGGGGTGACCGTGTCCGGGCTGGAGTGCTGGGCTTTCCCCTTCGCCTTTGAGAATGGCCGCTGGGTGTTCACGGATTTCCGCCTGATGTATTGACGGCGGATAGGACCGAAGCACGCAAAAATCACGCAAAAAAATAGCAAAAATCCACGCAAAAGTTGCGAACCCCCTGAACTGGTCCAGCTCAGGGGGCAATTTTGTTAATTAATTATCAGGATTTGCGCTACAAAAATGGAAAATTTGCGGGAAAAATTACGCAAAAATCGAGAAGTTGCATGGAAAAATGTGACACATTTTGTTCAAAACGTAAAAATTACAACGTTTGCGTAATAAAAAGTGGATTAATTACTTGAAAAAACGTTCACGTATGTTAAAATAATGGAGCACTGTAAAACAACCCAAAAACCAATAAGGAGTGGAAGAAATGGAAAACCTGTTCTGGATCGGCTTCATCGGCGCGCTCATTGCCGGCCTGTTTGCTGTGACGCAGGCCAAAAAGGTAATGTCCTATTCCGAGGGCAACCAAAAGATGCAGAAGATCGCGGCCAACATTCGTGCTGGCGCAAACGCCTACCTGAAGCAGCAGTATACGACGGTGTTCAAGGTCTTTGTCGTTGTGTTCATCGTCCTGCTGGTCATCGCCTTTGCCTCCGGCGGCAAGATGCTCTCCAAGTATACCCCCTTCGCCTTTGTTACCGGCGGCATCTTCTCCATGCTGGCCGGCTTCATCGGCATGAAGATCGCCACCAACTCCAACGCCCGTACCGCCCAGGCCGCGTCTGAGAGCCTGAACAAGGGCCTGCGGGTGGCCTTCTCCTCCGGCTCCGTCATGGGCTTCACCGTGGTGGGCCTGGGTATGCTGGACATCACCATGTGGTTCTTCCTGCTGCGCTACGCTTTCGGCGTCAACGACCCCGTTGCCCTGGGCAACATCATGGTCATGAACGGCATGGGCGCCTCCTTCATGGCGCTGTTCGCCCGCGTGGGCGGCGGCATCTACACCAAGGCCGCCGACGTCGGCGCCGACCTGGTTGGCAAGGTCGAGGCCGGCATCCCCGAGGACGACCCCCGCAACCCCGCCACCATCGCCGACAACGTGGGCGACAACGTGGGCGACGTGGCCGGCATGGGCGCCGACCTGTACGAGTCCTATGTGGGCTCCATCCTGGCCACCTTCGCGCTGGGCGCCGTGGGCGGATACGGCTGGGGCGGTATGCTGCTGCCCGTGGCGCTGGCCGTGTGCGGCATCGTCTGCTCCATCCTCGGCTCCTTCCTGGTCAAGACCAAGGAGGACGCCACCCAGGAGTCCCTGCTGAAGAGCCTGCGCACCGGCACCTATACCGCCGCTGTCCTGGCCGCCGTCCTGGCCGCCCCCCTGACTTATGTCATCATCGGCAACATGGGCGTGTATGTGGCCATCCTCTGCGGTTTGATCGGCGGCTGCGCCATCGGCTACTTCACCGAGTACTACACCTCCGACACCTACAAGCCCACCCAGGAGCTGGCCGCCGCTTCCGAGACCGGCTCCGCCACCATCATCATCGGCGGTATCTCCCTGGGCCTGAAATCCACCCTGACCTCCATCATCATCGTGGCCGTGGCCGTGCTGATCAGCTACTTCGCCGCCGGCGGCTCCACCGTCATCGTGGACGGCTCCGGCGCTTTCACCGCCGCCTTCAACCAGGGCCTGTACGGCATCGGTATCGCCGGCGTCGGTATGCTGTCCACCCTGGGCATCACCCTGGCCACCGACGCGTACGGCCCCGTGGCCGACAACGCCGGCGGCATCGCCGAGATGAGCGGCCTGCCCGAGAGCGTCCGTGAGCGCACCGACGCCCTGGACTCCCTGGGCAACACCACCGCCGCCACCGGCAAGGGCTTCGCCATCGGCTCCGCCTCCCTGACCGCCCTGGCTCTGCTGGTCTCCTATGTCAACATCGTCCAGGAGAACACCGACGAGATGCTGAACTTCACCCTGACCAGCCCCACCGTCCTGGTCGGTATGTTCATCGGCGCCATGCTGACCTTCGTCTTCTCCGCTTTCACCATGAGCGCGGTGCAGAAGGCCGCCCAGTCCATTGTCGTGGAGGTCCGCCGCCAGTTCCGGGAGATCAAGGGTATCATGGAGTACAAGGCCGACCCCGACTATGCCTCCTGCGTGGCGCTGTGCACCAAGGGCGCCCTGCATGAGATGGTCGCTCCCGCGCTGCTGGCCATCATCGTTCCCCTGGCCACCGGCCTGATCCTCGGGCCCACCGGCGTGGTCGGCCTGCTGGGCGGCGTGTCCGTCACCGGCTTCGCCATGGCCGTGTTCATGTCCAACGCCGGCGGCGCCTGGGACAACGCCAAGAAGTACATCGAGAGCGGCCACCACGGCGGCAAGGGCTCCGAGCAGCACAAGGCCGCTGTTGTGGGAGACACCGTGGGCGATCCCTTCAAGGACACCGCCGGTCCCTCTCTGAATATCCTGATCAAGCTGTGCTCCACCGTCTCCATCGTGTTCTCCGGCCTGATCCTGGCTTTCAACCTGCTGAAGCTGCTGTAAGCACCGCCTGAAGCGTACACCACATACGAAAAGCCGCCCTCTGTTTCCCGGCAGAGGGCGGCTTTCCACGCGCGCTGTTGAGCAGATGAAACGCCGGAGACCGGGAAGGAGGATAGCTCGAAAGGAACCCAGGAGGGGTTCCTTTCGTTTTCAATTGAAGTTTTTCTGAATTTGGAAAGTTCAGAAAAACTTGCGGGGCCCCGGCGATTCGCCGCCCTCTGTTTCCCGGCAGAGGGCGGCGTTTCATATGCGCGGCTGACCGGAAAGGGCGCCTCCCGATGTGGAGGAACTGTGTGGAGGGGAGGCTGTTCACGCCCGTTTTGCCGGACAGGCGCAAAAAATCCACGAAAATCGACGGAGGAATATGCAAAACAGAATGTTCTCTGCTTGACAGGGTAATCGTTTACCGATATAATAACACCGGAAATCCCTGGCGGATTCTCACCTTTTTCGAAAAGCGTCCGCCGCTGTCACACGTGTCAACATTTTTAATGAAGGAGAAATAGTTCTATGAAGCAGATTCTTGAGATCGTCGATGTCATCGGCCGCGAGATCCTGGACAGCCGCGGCAACCCCACCGTGGAAGTGGAAGTCTATCTGGAAGACGGCACCATGGGCCGTGCCGCCGTGCCCTCCGGCGCCTCCACCGGCATTTATGAGGCCTGCGAGCTGCGGGACGGCGACAAGAGCCGCTATCTGGGCAAGGGCGTGGAGAACGCCGTGAAGAACGTCAACACCGAGATCGCCGAGTGCCTGATCGGCATGAACGCCCTGGACCAGGTGGCCATCGACAAGGCCATGATCGAGCTGGACGGCACGCCCAACAAGTCCCGCCTGGGCGCCAACGCCATCCTTGGCGCATCCCTGGCCTGCGCCAAGGCCGCCGCCGAGAGCCTGGGCGTCTCCCTGTACAACTACATCGGCGGCGTCAACGCCAAGCAGCTGCCGGTGCCCATGATGAACATCCTCAACGGCGGCGCTCACGCCACCAACAACGTGGAGATCCAGGAGTTCATGATCATGCCCGTCTCCGCTCCCTCCTTCCGGGAGGCCCTGCGCCGCTGCGCCGAGGTGTTCCACACCCTGAAGACCGTCCTGAAGGAAAACGGCACCCCCGCCGCCGGCGTGGGCGACGAGGGCGGCTACGCCCCCAACCTGGCCAAGGATGAGGACGCCCTGAAGGTCATCGTCCAGGCCATCGAGAAGGCCGGCTACAAGCCCGGCGAGGACTTCAAGATCGCCATCGACGCCGCCTCCTCCGAGTGGTGGGAAGAGGACCAGAAGTGCTATATCCAGCCCAAGTCTGGCCGCAAGCTGACCCAGCAGGAGCTGGTGGATATGTGGAAGCAGTTCGCCGACACCTATCCCATCATCTCCCTGGAGGACGGCATGGCCGAGACCGACTGGGAGGGCTGGGCCATGCTGACCGAGGCCATCGGCGACCGCGTCCAGCTGGTGGGCGACGACCTGTTCGTCACCAACGTGGAGCGCCTGTCCACCGGCATCCAGAAGAAGGTGGCCAACGCCATCCTGATCAAGGTCAACCAGATCGGCACCCTGACCGAGACGCTGGACGCCATCCAGATGGCCAACCGCGCCGGCTACACCGCCATCGTGTCCCACCGCTCCGGCGAGACCGAGGACGCCACCATCGCCGACATCGCCGTGGCCCTGAACGCCGGCCAGATCAAGACCGGCGCCCCCAGCCGCACCGACCGCGTGGCCAAGTACAACCAGCTGCTGCGCATCGAAGAGGAGCTGGGCGACATCGCCGAGTATCCCGGCATGAAGGCTTTCTTCAACCTGCGCTGAGTTTTTGAATCGCACAAGCGGGGCCGCCCAAAGGGGCGG